>RGPS01000154.1 GCA_010084195.1 Terriglobia bacterium | reverse complement strand
GGAACGACGTCACTACCGCAGTGAGAGGAGGCATGTTGCGCCCCGTTCTTTGAGTGCGCGGTCGAATGTTACAAGCACCGCCCCGGAATTGCGGCATAACGCGAGAAGCCAGGCGTCATTCCACACTTTGGGCGAAGCCAGGCCCCCGGCGGCGAGGCGGCGAAACTCGTGATCGCCCTGGCCGGGATCCGGGAGGAAGGTGACGCGATCATCTTCGAAGAAAGTGTCGTAGAGTCGCCATGCCTGGTCCATGGTGAGCGGGTTACCTCCCATGGCGGCTGCCGTGGTGACGATGCGTAGCAGGCCGAGTTGGGTGAGGCGGGAGAAAGCGATTGGACCGTTCTCCTGATCCCACCACGCACACGCCTCTGCGGAATGCGCGTGTTCCGGGGTGGCCAGTGCTAGCCAGACGTTGATGTCGGGGCAGGTCATTTTTCAGTACAGGTCTTCTTCAGAAAAGGTCAAGTGTCCGGCTCACGGCAATTCGATCAACTCGTAAATCTGCTCGTTTGTGAGATTGATGTGACGCCCTGCGGGCTGGATGAGGGGAGGGTCGAGTTTGAGACGGCGGACCGGTCGATCCTGACTCGTGGGCTCAAGCGCGCGCTCGATACCCGCGAGAATGAGGCGTCTCGCGGAGCAGCCTTTGCGGGCGGCGGCTTCGTGCAGGCGGCGATGGACATCCTGGGGGATATCGATGGAGGTGCGAACGAAGTCGAGCTTCATGACCGGAGTATTGCATGGCGACTTAAATAAGTCAACGCCCTTACCGGTAACTTTTGTCGTCGAGATGGGTGAAGTCCACGCCGTCCTTCATGATGCCGATGGTGACGATGCCGAACGTGAAGACTTCGGTACCGGGCTCCAGGTGGCCCCCGAAGGCTTTGTCAGGCGTGGCGAGGGTCATGTGGGCGTGGATTTTGCCGTCAATGATGTAGCCGTTCATGGAGATCACGTCGGCGGGTGCGTTCGGGTTCTTCTCGAACATATTCTTTGAGGGGAGATCGCGGTTGCTGACCTGATGGAGGTGGTAGCCTCGCACGGAACCGGCTCCGGCAAGGATGACGGCATTTTTGATTTTGTGTTGAGCCACCATCTTTTCGAGCCCGGCCAGCAGATCCGCACCGAACTTGAAGCGCAGGGTGACGACGCGGTCAAACTGGCCGTCGATCGCATAGACGTCCGGGACCTTGTCGCTGTTCGGTTTCAGGTCGTCAGCAGGGTTGGCAGCCCGGTTGGTCTGTTCACGGCGCGTTTCCTGCGCTGCGACGGAGAGGGTCAGGGCCAAAAGTATCGCGAGGATTCTCATCCGTTCAATTCTATGTGCTCAGCAACCTTCGTGTCGCCGGAGTCGCTAAAATCTCAGGGTGCGCACTTCGACATCTCTTCTTGCTGCTCTGCTGGTGGTTCCTGCGACTCTGGTTGCTGCTAACTGGTACGTCCGGGCGACTCCACAAACAGTCGTGATTGGCCACTACTCGGCAAAGACGGCACCGATCCTGACCATCAAATCGGGTGATGTGGTGGATATCGAAACAGTTTCGGGGAACCCGGCCAGTCTGGTGCGGATGGGTCTGGCCGCGAAAGATCTGCCCCCTGCGCTGGTGGCGATTGACCGTGACGTGAAAGACAGGGGGCCTGGGGGGCATATTCTGACGGGGCCGATTGCAGTGGAGGGTGCCGAACCTGGCGATACCCTGGAGGTCCACATCGTGAAAGTGACGCTGCCGCTGCCGTGGGCGTACAACAGTTTTCGCCCCACCAGTGGTTTCCTGCCGGAGGATTTTCCGCGTTCCGCTTCGAAGCTGATACCGCTGGATCTGGCAAGAAACATCGCCCGGTTCGGGCCGGGGATTGAGATTCCGCTTCGACCGTTTTTCGGCAGTATGGGGGTGGCACCGCCCCCGGACGCCGGTCGATTCAACAGCGCACCGCCCTGGCTGCATGCCGGGAACCTGGACAATAAAGAGCTGGTGGCAGGCACCACTCTCTACATCCCGATTCACGTGAAGGGGGCTCTGTTTCAGGTTGGCGATGGCCATGCGGGGCAGGGCAATGGCGAGGTGGATATTACGGCGATGGAGACCGCGCTGAACGGGTCGTTTCGTCTGGTGGTGCGCAAGGACCTTCATCTGAAGTGGCCCCGGGCTGAGACGCCGACGCATTTCATTGTGATGGGGATGAACGAAGAGCTGGTGGATGCGACAAAGCAAGCGGTTCGCGAGATGATCGCGTTTCTGGTGACAGAAAAAGGTCTCTCTCCGGATGACGCCTACATGCTGACGAGCGTGGCAGCTGACTTTTCGATCACGCAGCTGGTGGACGGGAAGAAGGGCGTCCACGGGATGATTCGGAAGTCGCTGTTTGTAGCAACGCAGCCTGTTCCACCCGCGCTTGCCACACCCGCCCTACCGAAGAAGTGACAGATTGTCGCGATCTTTATCGCGGTCTTTACCTCGAACCAACAGCGACATCTTCAGGCCCCGGCGTTCCCATGTTCTGGCGACCCGCATGGAGAGGATGTCCGCGATGCGGTCGGCGCTGAGTTGCGGTTCAAAGCCATAGGTTCCCTGCATCAGCCACAGAAAAGGTCCGCTGGTCAGAATATTGAAGGGGTCCCATTCGGTGTTGTAGACAATCATGACGTCGGGTCGATGGGCCGACAGTTGTGCCACCGAAGCGGCTCGGAAATCTTTCATCTCCATCACCTGTCGGGCCTTTTCCACGAAGCCCAGTTCTGGTTTGCGGAGGGCATCGGTCATGGGAAAAGTGGTGGCGATGACGCCGGGCACGAAGTAAGCGGCGTTGGCAGCCTCCGCTTCCAGTTGGGCGAAACTGACGAAGGCCAGGTTGTTTTCGAAGGGAAACGGGTAAGGCGGATTGACGAAGTTGGCGACGACGAGCGAAGCCATCAGGGCTCCGAGAGCCAGTTTTCGCGGTGTGCCGAGCAGCGCCCGCAGGGAGACCGCAAAGGCTGCGTAGACGATGGGCAGCACGGGCAACAGGTAACGTTCCAGAACCGCACCTCCCAGGACGCTGACCAGCAGGACCTGCGCCGCCACCAGAGAACCCGCTATCTGCCAGGGGCGGCTTTTCAGCAGAGGCATAGTTCGCCAGGCGACGAGCAGCGTCAGGGTTCCAAAGATGTGGCCGGAGCCGACAAACAGATAATAGAGCCGGCGGAGGATTGCAAACGCCAGGCGCGCCGGGTGCAGCGGGTAAAAAACGTTGTAATCGGTGAAACTTGCGCTGCCAAGCCAGTGCCCGGTTTCTACCTTGAGGACCCCGAGCCAACCGGCGAGCGCCACGAACGGCATCGCGAACCATGCCGCTTCCCGATAGCGCTTCTCGGCAAACAGCCAGCCCGCGAAGACCATGGGGACGAGGATTCCTGTCTCCTTTATCAGCACCAGAACCAGGCAGGTGATTGCGGAATCGCGGAACCTGTTCTGAAGAAACAGCAACAGCGCGAGGCAGGTGGCTGCCATCGCCGGCATATCGAGCTGGGCGAGCATCGACTGGGCGAAGAACAGGGGCGAGATGCAAAGGAGGACAGGCGTGACAATCGCGGGAGCCCCGGGGCTGCCCCGGGAGAGGTCGATCGACAGCAGGAAAGCAAACAGGACGCCGAATGCCGCTATGGCCAGCATGGCCACACGGGTAACGGTCCACGAATATCCGGCAACCTTCCAGACCGCAGCCAGGTAACCCATCACCAACGGCGGGTGGACGTTCGGCAGGGTACTGGTGGGGATCCATTTGCCCCCATGGAGGATATCGAGCGACGCAGGTACAAACTGGCCAGCTTCGTCCCAGTAGAAGGGGGTTTCGAAGAGAGGTCCGTGAGCCGCGATGAGAAATACGGCAATTACGAACCAGGCCAGAAGGTAGGCGCGCTTGCGCACACCGACTCGCGGTGGCGGGTCCTTTTTCCTGCCGTTGCTCAGGCTGAGTCTGGCCAGTTCTCTGTTAAAGAGTTCCGGGGCAGGATCCACACCGAACAGTGCCGGGCGGGTTTCGTTACTGGATGAAGCCGGCACCGGCTTTGGGTTCGAGCCGGATTTCTCCGAAGGCGGATTCATACTGAGACACGTTTTGCTGCAGGAGTCCGAGCAGCGCTTTGGCTTGCTGGGGGCTTACGTAGACTCCCTGAAAATTTTCGATGTTGACGGTGTCGGCCGCGGTTTGATTCAGCTTGCCGAACATGATGAAAAAATCCCACAGATTGACTCGGATCTGGACGCTGTTGGCGTAGTCATCCCGGTAGTCAGCTGTTTTTTCGAGGACGATCCGCGGCTGGGAAGGGTTCATTGCCCTTCATGGTAACCTGGAGGACCTTCGGCACCGTCGTTTCTAAGGCAGCGTCTGGCATAGAATAACGACATCAGTATGAAATACGTTCGCGAAACCAGGTCCTCATCCGGCCACAGGCTTTTTCAGTACGGAACCCTCTGCATGTTGGTGCTGCTGGTGATAGCCGGGCTGGTCCGAGGGGCAGATGCGCCGCCGCCGGGTGCAGCCCCCACTTTCCAGAAATATTGTCTGCAGTGCCACGGCACGGAGCCCGGCATGGGCGGGGTCAGTCTGAAGGCGATGCTGACCGGGCCGATGAACGACGCGGCTTTTCCGAAGTGGCAGCGAGTGGTCCAGGCTTTGGACGCCAACCGCATGCCGCCGAAGGGGATGCCGCAGCCGAGTGCCCAGGAAAAGCAGCATGCGCTGGCTTGGGTGAAGTCCGAACTGACTTCGTATGCGAATAAGAATGCTGGTGATCCCGGCAAGGTGACGGTGCGTCGCCTGACGGGGGCTGAGTACGGCTACACGCTGAAAGACGTTACCGGGCTCGACCTGGACCTGACTCGGGATCTGGCGAACGATTCCGTGGGCGGTGAAGGCTTCATGAACTTTGGTGACGTCCAGTTCATGCAGGACGCCGGCATGGAGCGATATCTGGAAGCGGCGAAGATCGTGGCCAACCATGCCGTGATCGGGGCTGGTCCGGTGGAGTTCTTCAGTGATCCGGGGCAAACCGGGTTTGAGCTTTCTGCTATCAGCCGGCTCAAGGATATTTACGGTAAGTATGGCCTGCGCACGGTTTCCGGCGAGGGTGGGATCATGTTCGGCCTGGATAAGTACACCAAGGCGCTGTTCCTTGCCTGGCAGTATCGGTACCGGAATGAATTAAGCCTCCGAACCTCGACGCTGGCGAGCCTGGCGAAGGCTGAAGGCATTCAGCCTCGTCTGGCCGAGCATATTTGGGCCATTTTGAATCGGCCGACATTGGGTTATCCCTTGTCTGAAGTCGCGGCCCGATGGAAGAAACTGCCTGCGCCCACTGCCGATCTGAAGCTGAGCAACGGGCTGGCTCGCGCCGGGGCGGAAGATATCCAGAAATTTGTCACCACCTGGCCTAGCTGGTTGTTCGTGCGCGGCGACGTTGCAGCTGGTGGCGCGGGTGACGAGAGTCCGCTGATGTTCAATGACAAGACCCTGGCGGCGGAGAAATCCCACCACTTTGTGTTCAATTCGATCGGCGGGGCTGGCAGGGGGCGCGCCATGACGGCGGGACCCCGGAAGGTTTATTTAATTGTGGCCCCGGTGAACCCTGGGTTGACGGCCAAACAGGTTGTGGTGTGGCGGAATCCGACGGTTGCGATGCGGCAGGCGCCCACGGGGCCTCCGCCTTCGGCTGCAGGTGCGGCGGGGGGCACGTTAACGCCTGCCCAACTGGCTGCGTTGCGTGGCAGAGGTCCAGCCGGGCCGAGAATGGCCTTGAAATCGGTGGTGGATGAGGCTACCGCCGCACGTCTTGGGTTTGGCAAGGGGCCGGAAGGGGTGAAGCTCGGCGAGAACGACTTCATTTCAGAAGGTTCCGTTTCGTTTGAGCTGCCGGTGCCCGCAGGGGCGATCGGCTTTGACGTGCAGCTGGATGCGGAGATTGGCGTCCAGCATGATCAGGTTCTGCGGCTGACTATCTCCGACCGTGCAGACGGCGGGGCCGCCCGAGGTACACCGCCTCACGCAATATTGGGCGATCCGGAGTCGGCGGCCTATAAGGCGTTTAGAGCCGGGGTGATGGAACTGGCTACGTTGATGCCTCCGAATTCGCACGCCGAACCTACCCCGGCGGATAAAGATCCTCCGCCCGCTCCCTTTGATCCGACTTACAATACGCCGGAACATGACGCTTTTGACACCAGGGTGAAGTACCTTCGGGATGATCAGTTTGTCGTCGAATACATGATGGATAGTGGAACCCGGAAGCGCCTGAACGATGCCTGGCACGATCTGAAGTCGTCGTTTGACTACTACGATGCCTACCTGGGGCTGCTGGCGGAAAAATACAAATACGACCTGAAAGGCGCGAAGATGGCGACCCTGACGAAGGCTCAGGTGGATGCTATGCCCGCCGAGATCCGGCAATGGGTCACGCCGCTTCGTAACGACTATCTGGAAACGACTGCGGCAGAAGGTGCCGGCAAGTCCCAGCATATTGAAGATTGCCTGAAATTTGCCGGCCAGGCCTGGCGTCGGCCTTTGACCGAGAAAGAAAAGGAAGGTCTGCGGGCGTTCTATCGGACCACTTTGGTGGAAGAGAAAGATCACAAGAAGGCCATTCGCGCCGTGATCGCTCGGATACTGGTGTCTCCCGCTTTCCTGTACCGGGTGGAATTGGCGGCGGATACGGTGGGCGTGAAGCCGCTTTCTGACTGGGAACTGGCCGGGCGTCTGAGCTATTTTCTCTGGTCCTCGGTTCCCGATGAAGAACTTCGGCGTGCGG
Organism: Terriglobia bacterium; assembly: GCA_010084195.1. Taxonomy (GTDB): domain Bacteria; phylum Acidobacteriota; class Terriglobia; order Bryobacterales; family Bryobacteraceae; genus BOG-234. The sequence goes on along the minus strand of RGPS01000154.1, from coordinate 7,140 downwards.
CTGCCGCGGGGGAGCTTCGCAGTGCCGATAACGTCCGGAAGCAGGTTCGGCGGATGCTGGCAGACACCAAAGCGCGTCGGCTCTCCACGGAGTTCTTTGGGCAGTGGCTGGGTTTCTACCGCTTTGACCAGTACAAGGGTGTGGATACGGGGCGGTTCCCGGAGTTCACTGACAAAGTGAAGTCGGCTATGTACGACGAGGCCGTGTCGTTCTTTGAGTACGTGGTTCGGGAAAATCGACCGATTCAGGATATTGTGTTTGCCGATTACTCGTTCCTCAATCAGCCTCTGGCGAAGTACTACGGTGTGCCGAAGGAAGTGAAATCGACCGGGGCTGTGGAAAGAGTAGACGGGGCGAATGCGTTCAAGCGAGGTGGTTTGTTGCGCCTCGGGGCCGTCCTTACCGTGACTTCGGCTCCGCTCCGAACCAGTCCGGTGAAGCGCGGCGATTGGGTGATGCGCCGAATTCTGGGGACTCCCGTACCTCCGCCGCCTGCCGATGCCGGATCCATTCCGGCTGATGACAAGATGTTTGGCGCGATGACGCTGCGGGAAAAGCTGGAATCGCATAAGCGAAACGCAACCTGCGCCGGCTGCCACACCCGCATCGATCCTCTGGGATTTCCGCTGGAACACTATGATTCTACAGGGCGTTGGCGCGAAAAGTACATCGACGGCAAGGAGATCTACGATGGTGGCACGCTGCAGGACAAGACCGAGATCTCCGGTGCCCAGGGTTTGATCGACTACCTGCGGACGAAGGAAGATCAGGTTCGCCGACAGCTTTCGTTCAAGCTGATTGGCTACGCTCTGGGGCGGACTGTGCTGCCGTCGGATACCCCCCTGATTGATCAGATGGTGGCTGCCGGCGGGAATACGACGTTTGCGGATCTGGCCGCACAGATTGCCACCAGCAAACAGTTCCGGAATCGGCCCGCCAGGGAAATGGCTCCGGTTGCGGCGAAGCAGATCGCCGGAAACACCACGAAAACCGGCGTGAGAAACTCAGGCAAGGCAGGTACAGAGTAAATATATGGCACAGAAATCCTTTTCTTCGTCGCGACGTCACTTCCTGAGAGGTGCCGGCGTGGCACTTGCTTTGCCCTGGATGGAATCGCTGCCCCTGCTGGCTGCGGAGACTGCAGCTGCGTCGAATAAGCCTCCGCAGCGGTTCGCCTATATCTATTTTTCGAATGGAGTGGAGCCGGCCCACTGGTGGGCGAAGGGTGCCGGTGCCGCGATGGAGTTTGGTCCGGCGGCAGCACCTTTGAAGCCAATCGCTGAAGATCTGGTCTTCCTGCGGGGCCTATACCACCAGAACGCGTTGTCTTCCACCAGCCCCCACCTGGGACGCATGAATGTCCTGTCGGGTGAGACGGTGAGTCTGGACCCGAATGTGATCCGTGTCGGGACCACGATGGACCAGGTGATGGCAAAGGAAATCGGCGGTCGGACGGCATTGCCGAGCCTGGCTTTGGGGATTGAGCCGAACGAACTGCGTCTGGAAGACGGTTTGTCCATGATCTATGGCTCAGCTGTCTCTTGGGCGACGCCAACCAAACCGACTACCAAAGAGATTTATCCGGCCCGGACGTTCGATCAATTAGTGGGCGACGGTGGTGGTCGCCGTCTGGATAAGAGCATTCTGGATGCGGTTCTGTCCGATGCCCAGGGCCTGACGCCGAAGATCAGTCACGGCGACAAGCGCAAGATGGACGAGTATCTGGAGTCGATCCGCGACATTGAAAAGCGGATTGAGAGGGCGGGGAAACAGGAACGGCTGGAAGGCTGGCGTCCAAGCATTGCCCAGCCGAACATGCCGCGCCCGGCGAATGAGCTACCGCAGAATGTGCCGGATCACGTTAAGCTGATGTTGGATCTGACGGTGCTGGCGTTCCAGATGGACAAGACCCGGGTCCTGACGCTGATGTTGAACAATGACCTTTCCCAGATGAACTTCAAGTTCCTGGACGGTGTGCGCGGTGCCTTACATTTGGACCTGACGCACAACGGCAAGGCTCCGGAACTGGAAGCCATGTATCTGAAAACAAATCAGTTCCATGTGCAGCAGTTCACGTATCTGGTACAGCGCATGAAGGCAATTGATGAAGGCGGGTCGTCGCTGCTCGACAACAGTCTGCTGATGGCGAGTTCCAGTCTGTTCGATGGGGATGTGCACGGTGCCGATCAATTGCCGATCGTACTGGCGGGTAAGGCCGGTGGATCTCTGAAGACCGGGCGTGTTCTGGATTATCTGGATAAGGGCAATGACAACCGCAGGGCCTGCAGCCTGCACCTTTCCATCATGGATCACATGGGCGTGAAGGTGGATCGTTTTGGCGATACGGACAAGCGGCTGGATGGTCTCTGGGCGTAGTTCGCCCGATGAAGCTGGCTGGTGCCACTTTCCGCGCCGTTTCGAACTCTGACGGCGCGGCGTTGTGGCGAGGGCGAACTGGACATGCTTAGATTTGCACCCACTCCGAATCGCCGGCTGACCGATCACCCGTCAGCCACCGCCGCTCAGTAGCCAAAAAATGAAAACCGGGGTGACACTTTCATGTGTCACCCCGGTTTTGTTTGATTGATTTGCCGGTAAGACTACCGGGCAGCGAGTAATGCGCGCAGACGACGAGCCCGTTCTGGGGCCCGCAACTGGCGAAGGGCTTTGGCTTCGATTTGGCGGATCCGTTCGCGGGTGACGTCGAATTCCTGCCCGATTTCTTCGAGCGTGTGTTCGCGTTCGCAGCCGATACCGAAGCGTAACCGGATCACCTTCTCCTCTTTCGGGGAGAGCGTTTTCAGGATGCCGGCGGTCTCGTCCCGAACGTTGGTTTCGATGACAGCGTCCACAGGTGAACCGACCCAGCGATCTTCAATCAGATCACCAAGCGCGGATTCGCCATCACGGCCTACCGGGGTTTCGAGCGAAACCGGGTCGCGGGAGATGGTCTTGAGCTTCTGGACTTTTTCCACCGGGATGTCCATCCGACGGCTGATTTCTTCATTGGTGGGGGTGCGTCCCAGTTCTTTTTCCAGTTCGCGAGAGGCACGGAGGAACTTGTTCATGCTCTCGTTCATGTGAACGGGGATACGAATCGTCCGCGACTGATCGGCGATGGCGCGGGTGATGGCCTGGCGAATCCACCAGGTTGCATAGGTAGAGAACTTGTAACCGCGGCGGTATTCGAACTTGTCGGCAGCCCGCATCAGGCCGATGTTGCCTTCCTGGATGAGGTCGAGGAGGTGGAGGCCGCGGTTGACGTATTTCTTGGCCACGGAAACGACCAGGCGGAGGTTGGCTTCCACCAGATCCTTCTTGGCGCGCTCGGCTTCCTGTTCACCGTGACGGATCACCATCAGGGTGTGCTTCAGCTCTTCAAGCGAAGCTCCTGCAGTGGTCTCGCGCTTCTTGATTTCGCGTTTCAGTTCGCGAATCCGGGTCTGCTGAGCCGCGATCGGGCGAGCTTCCAGCTTCTTCAGCTCGCGGTCGAGATGGTTTAGTTCTTCGGCTGCGCGTTCGATTTCGCGGGTAAAATCGCGCCACCGGAGCAGCGTCCACGGCACACTGCGGATAGCCAGCGAGGTTTCCACCAGCGACCGATAGAGCTTCATCACCAGCTTGCGCTTCGCTTTTTTCTGGGCGACGGCGGAATTCTGGGCCTTGTCCTGGTTCTGCACCGCACGCTTGTGGGCGGCTTGGATATCGGCGAACACCTTCAGGACTTCGGTGCGTTTCTTCGTGTCAGCCGGTAGTCCCTCTTCCATATCGCCGCCGATATCCACATGGTTATCCAGGTCGTCGGGGTTCTTTTTGAGGGCTTCGGCCAGATCGATGATGGCGAGTTGTACCAGGGCAGAGCGGCTGATAGCCCGGTGCATCCGGACCTTGCCTCGCTCCATGCGTCGCGCCAGGTCCACTTCGCCTTCGCGCGTGAGCAGCGGGACCGCACCCATTTCGCGCAGATAAACGCGAACCGGGTCATCTGTGTAAATGGACTCCTCAACCTGTTGGTTGGGGTGGAGGAAATCCGCTTCGGCTTCAGGGTCGAAGAACTTTGTGGCTTCTTCGTCGAAGTTGATCCCAATTGGTGCTTCTAAAAACTCGTCATCATTGTCCATACGGAACGCAAACCTCCCCGATCAGCAGCGGGCACAAAAAAAGTGCTCATAAATGAACAGACGGCCACGGCTGCCGCGGCAAAATATTTTTTTCAGATTGTAGGTGGGCGAAAACGCCACTGTGCCGCGTAAGCGGGGCAGGGAGTCAATTGGTGCACAAGGGTGCGCGCAGACCTCCCAAGTTTCAAATGTATCACAAACGTCCTATCGGGGTAAAGCCCCTATTTCTTTACACACATTCACGTTGTTTTGAGTCAGTAAACAGTAACAATCGAAGGAGGGCATCGTCTGATCGTAAGTAGCCTCTTCAGTTCTGAAAGCAGTCCCCAAAAATATGCAAAACAAGTTTCGAAGGTTCGCTGTGCAACTGGCTCCCATCTCTCTGATGGTTATTGGAGCCCTACAGATTCATGCCCAGAACGCCGGGACAGTTCGCGGGTCGGTAACCGATCCCTCTGCCGCGGTGATTCCCGGGGCAACGGTTCAACTCACGGGTGGTAGTATCAGCCGCAATGTAAAAACTGATGGTCAGGGCAAGTTCTCTATCACGATTGCTCCCGGGACCTATTCGGTCCGTGCGGATGCTCCGGGGTTCACGACATTCATGAGCCAGACGCTCACGGTTACAGGCGGTCAGGTGACGCCTCTTGATATCGCGCTGCAGGTGGCTGCCGAAGCGGTACAGGTGCAGGTGCAGGACGAAGCGGTTGGTGCCGTGACGACGGATCCTTCGCAAAACGTTGGCGCGCTGGTCCTGAAGGCTGATGACCTCGAATTCCTCCCGGATGACCCGGATGACCTTCAGGCTGACCTGCAGGCACTTGCCGGCCCCTCGGCTGGCCCGAACGGTGCGCAGTTCTTTGTGGACGGTTTCAGTGGTGGCCAGTTGCCCCCGAAAAGCTCCATTCGCGAGATCCGCATCAACTCGAACCCATTTTCCTCGGAATTCGACCGCCCCGGCTTTGGCCGCATCGAGATTTTGACCAAGCCCGGCACCGACAAGTTCCACGGTGGCGGCTTTCTGAACATAGGCGACCAGAAGTTTGACAGTCGTAACCCCTTCCTGACGCAGACCCCGCCGCACTACAGTTCGCGGATGTTCTCATTCAATGTTGGCGGCCCGCTCAGCAAGAAGGCGTCCTTCATGACGAACTTCGACAACCGGGACAATTCGGAACAGTCGCTGGTGAATGCCCTGACGCTGGATTCCAGCTTCAATACCATCTCCCGGAACATCGCGTTTGCCATTCCCCAGACCAATTACGGCATCAGTCAGCGGCTCGATTACCAGATCAACAACAGCAATACGATCGTGGGCCGCTACAATTTCAACCACTCCACCGGTGTCGGCGGCGTGAGCGGGTTCGCCCTCCCTTCGCAGGTTTCCAATTCTTCGGGCAACAGCCACAACGTCCAGATCACGGAAACGGCGATTTTGGGTACCAAAGCGATTGACGAGACGCGCGTTCAGATCAATCGTCGGGCGAATGACCAAAGGGGGTCCGGCGTTCTGGCCCCCGTGGTGAACGTGCAGAGCTCTTTTGTGGACGGCGGTTCTCCGCTGCTCGCGAATTTCACGCACACCTCGGGCCTCGAAGTTCACAATACTGTCACGACAACGCTGGGCCGTCACACAGTGAAGGCTGGCGGTCGCATGCGGTACGACGATCTGGCCAGCAATTCCACATCCAACTACAACGGCACCTATACCTTTACGACGCCGAACTCGCTATCCGTCGCAGCACCTTGCCTGGCAGGGATCGCGAACCCTACTTCCCTTGATGTCTATCGGCAGACGCAGCAACTCCTGAAGCAGGGTATACCGATGTCGACGATTCTCGCGCAGGGCTGTGGCCCGAACCAATTTACTCTCAACTCCGGAATTCCCCTGGCGAGTGTGCATCAGTTCGATACAGGTATTTTCGTCCAGGATGACTACCGCTTCCGACCGAATCTCACAATCAGCGCTGGCCTTCGCTACGAGTGGCAGACCAATATCAGCGACAAACGCGCGGTGGCCCCCCGTATTGCGATCGCCTGGGCACCCGGCAGCAAGGCTGGAAAGCCCGGTAAGACGGTGATCCGCACCGGCTACGGTATCTTCTACGACAGATTCAGTGAAAATACGTACCTCAACACGCAGCGCTACAACGGCAGCGGGCAATTAAACTACAACATCAACAGCACGCAGAATCCGGCAACGGCCGCGCTTGCTCTGGCTGCTTACCCGGCCATTCCGTCGACAGCTTTGTTGAATCTGCAAAATCAGGCCATCTACAAAGTGGACCCCACGTTCCTGGCTCCCGGCATGATGCAGTTCGCCATCAGCGCGGATCGCTCTCTGCCAGGTCGCAGTTCGGTTTCCGTCAACTTCGTGGACACCCGCGGAATTCATGACCAGCGGACCCGCAATATTAATGCCTTCCTGCCGGGCACCTATGACTCAGTCCTGCGCACGGGTGGAAAGCGTCCGTTTGCGGGCGGCGACCTTTACAGCTACGAATCCACGGGTGTTTATCGCCAGCGTCAGATCGTAGTGAACGCCAGCACGCGGTTCAACAAGCACTTCACGATGCAGGGTTATTACGCCTACGGTCGTGTGAAGAGCAACGTCAATGGCTTCCCCAGCAACCAGTACGATACCTCTGTCGATTACGGACGCGCTGGTTACGACGTCCGGCACCGCCTGAACTTTGGCGGGAGCGTCGGTTTGCCTCTGAAAATGAGCCTGGCTCCTCTGGTCACCATCAGTTCCGCTCCGCCCTTCAATATCACGACAGGTACTGACTTCAACGGCGACGGCATCATCAACGACCGGCCCTCGTTTGCTACCACGGCTTCCAATCTCAAAAACGTTAAGGTGACGCAGTGGGGTACGTTCAACGCCGCACCGCTGTCTGGCGAAACGATCATCCCCATCAATTACGGTACCGGCTTCCATCACATCACGGCCAACCTTCGGCTGAGCCGGACATTTGGCTGGGGCGAGCGCGCCGGCAGTAATCCGAATGCTGGTGGC
>RGPS01000153.1 GCA_010084195.1 Terriglobia bacterium | reverse complement strand
TTTGAGATGGCGACAATCGGGGGAGCCAGGGCGCTTGGCCTCGACAAGGAGATCGGCTCGCTCGAAACCGGCAAGCGCGCCGACCTGATCACCATCAACCTCGACGTAGCCAACGCAGTCCCGCTCTTTGACCCTTACTCTCAGGTCGTGTACGCGCTGAAGGGCGGCAATGTCCTGGATGTGGTGGTGAACGGTAAGGAAGTGGTCCGCGAGCACAGGGCCGTCACGCTCGACCAGGCAGCCATCATGGCGAAGGCCCGCGAGTACGGCCTGAGTGTGGCTCAGTCTGTAAAACAGAAACGCTGAACTTGACATATGAGCGTTAGGTTCCAAATGATACTGCCAAACGACCTGGCGAGACAGGTTCGTGCTCTCGCCGATCACCGGGGAATTTCCCTGGCACAGCTGATTCGCGAAACCATGGAGGCGAAGCTGCTTGAATCGAGCTTACAAAGATCTCGTCCGGGCATCCTGAGTCGCCTAAAGGGCTTGGGGGCTGCAGTTTCTCACACAAACTTGTCGTCCAGCGCAGATCAATACCTGTATGGTGGAGATCCACACGCTTGACCGTCTTGGTCGATAGCGATTGTTTCATCGCCCTGATGCTCCGGCACGATCAATGGCATACCGCCGCCAGACGCTTGCTCTCGATTTCCTCGCCAATGTGTCAGATGGTGATGAACTGAAGGTCGTGTTTCCTGACGAGGCTGTTCAGCGAATGGCGTGGGTAGAACTCCGGCATTCCGGCGGCTTCGGAACCAACGTGGTGGCTTGCCTCAGCTTCACCATTATGCGGAAGCTGCGGATAAGGAAAGCCTGTACATTTGACCGACACTTCGCGGCAGCAGGATTCGAGACAGCAGTTCCAGTAATCTAAGGCAGAACGCGAAACTTAGCCGATCGAAACTTTCTCTACAATCTCAATCCCAAACCCTTCCAACGCCACAATCCTGCGAGGGTTATTCGTCAGAAGACGAATGGTGTGCAGCCCCAGGTCCGACAGAATCTGCGCCCCCAGGCCCACCTCATGTTGCAACGGGGGCTGCGGCACATTCCGGTCGTGCCCGACGATCTTGCCATCCCGTGTGTGTAAACCAGGACCTGAGGAGTGAAGGTAAACCAGCGCGCCTGAACCCGCCTCAGCAATACGCCGCAGCGAGCCCTGCACCAGATGCTGGCACTCACAACTGGCCGAACCAAAGAGGTTCCCGTACGCACAATGGGAGTGCATCCGAACCAGCACTCCCTCCTTACCCGCGATGTTGCCTTTCACCAGAGCCATGTGTGAATAGGGACTCAGGTCACTGGTATAGAGAATGGTGCGGAATTCGCCGAATTCAGTCTGGATCAGGCCCTCACCATGCCGATGCACACAATGTTCGCTGCTGAGCCGGTACCGAATCAGGTCCGCCACCGAGATCATCTTCAGGTTATGGCGGCGGCAGAATTCCTTCAGCTCCGGAACGCGAGCCATGGTGCCGTCATCGTTCATGATCTCGCAGATCACCCCGGATGGATGGAGGCCGGCGAGACGAGACAAATCGACAGACGCTTCCGTTTGACCCGCGCGAACCAGCACGCCGCCTTCGCGCGCGCGCAGGGGGAACATGTGGCCTGGGCGAGCCAGATCAGCGGGCCTGGTGTCGGGATGGATGGCGGCCAGGATGGTTTTCGTCCGATCGGAAGCCGAGATCCCGGTGGTGACGCCTTCAATCGCATCAATTGCTTCGCAAAACGCGGTGCCGAAGACAGAGGTGTTCTGCGGCGACATTAACGGCAGGCGGAGTTCGTCGCAACGCTCTGCCGTCAGCGTGAGGCAGATGAGACCGCGACCATGCATCGCCATAAAGTTGATGACTTCGGGCGTGACGTGCTCGGCGGCAAGGGTCAGGTCACCTTCATTTTCACGATCTTCGTCGTCCACAACGACAAGCATTCGCCCTGCGCGAATCTCTTCAATAGCTTCCGGAATAGTGGCGAATGGCATATGGGCCGAAATCCCAATATAGCGCCCGGCTACAGAGGGCATGATTGTTGGAACATATGCGAGACCGAAGCGCGATCCGTTACTCGATTCTGGCCATTCTGTTTCTGGTGGTCGGAGCCAATCTGGCGGGGAATCTTTGGTGGGTGACACAAAAGTTGCTCAGCCCCGCCACCAGCCCCAAAGAGGCCGTCACCATTATGATGGGCACCCGGACATTGGTAAGCGGCGAACTTCGGCTTGATGAGGTTCAGGCCATCAACGGCCGGAAATTTCAGGGTTATGGGGAGTGGGCCGAGGCATGGCGAGTGGCCAAACCAGGTGATAAAATCCGGCTCACGCTTCGGGAACCGTCCGGCAAAGTCATCGAGCCGTCTCTTTTAGTACCCGACGCAAGCGGTGATTACGCCACGCCCAGTGGGATAGCGTTGACCGTCGCTTCAGACATTGTGGTCCCGATTGTGGCGATATTGCTTGGGTTCGGGGTGGTTCTGATCCGGCCCCGCGACCGGAACGCCTGGATTTTACTGTGTCTGATGATCTCCTTCGCTGAGGTGAGCCGCAATTCCCAATGGTTCGGGCTGGGATACACGGCGACGGTTGTCTGGGGCACCTTCTGGTCTATGACCTGGCCCGTGTGGATGCTCCTGTTCGGCATCGGTTTCCCCCATCGGCTACCCCTTGACGGGCGTCGTCCCTGGCTCAAGTTTCTACTGGTCGGGCCCCTCGTCGGCATCATTCTGGGGTTGATTGGGATAGTGGCCGTCTGGCATTTCAATATCGACGCTGCCCTTCCCTGGCACGGAGTCCTGGTTTCCCTGTTCCGCATGCAGCTGATTCTGGGCATGACGGCCATCGGCGGCTTCTTCGCCTGCCTGGGCATAAAGGGGGCAATTGAGAAGTCTCCGGATGCCCGGCGGCGGCTGAGAATTCTGCAAACCGGAACAGGAATTGCCCTGACGCCAATGCTGGGGTCGCTCCTCTACGGGATGGTGCAAGGTCGCGAGCTGTTCGTTGGTGTTCCCTGGCCGATTGTAGTCACTGTCCTGCTGATGCTGGGGACATTCCCGCTGACCCTCGCCTACGTGATCGTGGTCGGACGGGCGATGGATCTTTCCTTCGTGATCCGGCAAAGCGTCCGTTATGGGTTGGCACGGGGCCTTCTGTGGGTGGTTCGGGCGGCGTTGGCGGTTGCCGGCATCGGGCTATTTATCACGGCGTCGCGCGGGGGACTGCGGCTGGTTGACCAGGTCCGAATCTTTGCGGTTGGGATCAGCCTGCTGGTTTTCCGACAGCGCTGGACCGACAAGGCATCTCAGTGGGTAGACCGTCGTTTTTTCCGCGAAGCCTATGATGCAGAGACAGTGCTGGGCGAGTTGGCCTCAGAAGCCGGCCACTATATGGAGATCGCACCCCTGCTCGAAACCGTTTCGCGGCGACTTTCCGACACGCTGCATGTGGAAGACGTGGTGGTGTTGCTCTCTGAAGGCAATCAATTCGTTTCGCGGTTTTCCGTTCAGGGTGCCCATGACTTCGTGATCCCCACGGAGGGGCGACTGGCCGCACGGCTCCTCGAAGAGCGGAGGCCTCTGGAAGTCTGCCCGGCTGACATGCCGCCGACCGAACAGGAAACGCTGGTCGCCATGAAAACGCAGCTTTTGGCACCTCTGGTAGCGAAAGGCAGGCTAAATGGCATTCTGAGCCTGGGGCCGAAGCGGTCCGAAGCCCCCTGGACGCCAACCGACCTTCGTCTGCTGGGGACCATCGCTTCACAAATGGCGCTCGCGGTGGAAAACGGACGCCTGCTGCTGTCTTTGGCGTCGGAAGCAGCGGAACGCGAGAAGGCTAATCGGGAAATCGAAATCGCGAAGGAAGTCCAGGAGAGGCTTTTTCCCCAGAAGTTTCCACAGTTGCCGGGCCTGGATTGTGCCGGTTTTTGCCGCCCGGCGCGCGGGATTGGCGGCGACTACTACGATTTTCTGGACCTCGGCAACGACAGGCTGGGGATCGCGATTGGCGATGTTTCGGGTAAGGGGATCCCCGCAGCCCTCCTGATGGCCAGTCTGCAGGCATCACTCAGAGGCCAGGCCATGGCACAGGTGGCGGATCTGGGCATTCTGATGAACAACGTGAACAAGCTGGTTTATGACGCCTCTTCCAGCAGCCGGTACGCCACCTTCTTTTATGGCGAATACGACATTAACACACGATACATGCGTTTTGTGAACGCCGGGCATAATCCGCCCATAATTCTGCGAGGGAACGAAGTAGTCAGGCTGGAAGCGGGAGGTCCGGTTGTGGGGCTGCTGGCTGGTGCCCGTTATGTGTCCGACGAATGCACATTACAGGCTGGTGACATCTTCATTGGCTTCACGGACGGTATCAGTGAAGCCATGAACGAGCGGGACGAGGAGTGGGAGGAAGAGCGCTTCATCGCCGCCGCGTTAGCAGTTAGAAATAAAACTGCCCGTGAAATCATCGACGCGACTTTTGTCGCAGCCGATGCCTTCACGGGACAGGCAAAGCAATATGATGATATGACGCTGTTGGTGGTCAGGCTAGGCTGACCAGAGTCAGTTACTGGACGCCAGCGAGACGCGTGGCCTTTTCGGCACGCTGACTGGCGTACTTCTTCTCAAAGCGGTCAACACGACCGGCGGTGTCAATCAGCTTCTGCTTACCCGTGAAGAACGGGTGGCAGTTGGAGCAAATTTCGACGCGGATGTCGCCTTTGTGGGTGGAACGAGTTCTAAACACGTTTGTGCAGGCACAAATCACGTTTATCTCGTTGTATGCAGGGTGAATTCCAGCTTTCATTTAGATCCTCGGGAAACTCAATGTTAACACACACAAAGCCCCCGGACACCGATTTGGGGTGCCGGGGGCTTTGGTTTACTTCTTACTTCTTACTTCTCACTGCCTGAGACAGCTACTTACGTTCAGTACGAAGCGACCAATCTACAGGAACAAAGTCTCGCTCATTGAAATCGGAGACGAGTCAACTTTAGAACGGTCGACTTAAAAGTCGGCCACCTCGCACGGTCTACTTCCGGGATTCATTCTTTTGGACCACCTCCTTCTTCAGTGATACCTACAACTTACGCCCACAATGGGAAGTTGTCAATCCCATGACAAACGAAGCGGAGAAGGACGGGTCAAGGCGTCTCTGGGTCAATTCGGACCAGCCACAACGGTACAAAAGCAGAAGCCGGATATGCAGCATGTTCGCTGCATATCCGGCTTGAAAAAACGCACCCACCTCAGAACGAGCCCAAATGACGGGGCAGGGCAGGCTTTATTTGAAGTCGCTGCCGTTGCGGTACGGGGTGTGGCAACCGCGGCAGGTGCCGGCGAGCTTGCCGAGAGCGGCCTGCTGGCCAGCTTCGTCGGTGGCCGCGCCAACAGCCTTGGCTGCGTCACGGGCATCTTCCGAGAACTTCACGGCGTCCGCCTTGTCCTTGCCTGCCCAATACTTGGCAATCGAATCGAACGCCTCGGCAGCCTTAGCCGAATTCTCCTTGATGGCCGCTGCGTCCTTCGCAGTGACAGCCGAGCGGAGGGCTCCGTTGGCGCCCGCACCGGCCTTCATCCAGGTCTGGTACTGAGCAAGGTCCGCGTTCTGGGCGATCAGCCCGGCGGCGCAAAAAGCGAAAACTGAAAATAGAATAGAAACTCGACGCATGGGCCTAGCATATCGCGTTCTCAGCGTCCGTGGGAGCCGGGCGTGCGTTAATTTGCATTAACATACAAAGCTTTGGGCCGGACGCGAGCGTGATAGCTACAATTGCGGAAAGTGCCCAAGCGTTCGAGAACCCCCGTAGCAGACAGTCCCACCACTACCCCGCCAGGAGCCGTTGCCCCCGTCATCAATCCGAAATACGCCTGCTTCCAGCTGGAGATCCGCCCCTCCGTCATTCACCGCTGGGGCATCTACGCAGGTGAAGACATCCCCCGGCGTCGCAAAGTGATCGAATACACGGGCGAACGCATCTCGCGCAAGGAAACGAAGCGCCGTGCAGAGGCAGATCCGGGGCTGATCTACCTCTTTACTTTGGACGCGTACTGGACGCTGGACGGGTCGGTCCGCGGCAGCGGGGCCGAGTTCATCAACCATAGCTGTGCGCCGAACATCGTCACCGAAATCCGCTCAGGCCACATCCTGTACTTCACGAACAGAGATATCAGGAAGGGCGAGGAACTCTCGGTCGACTACCACTTCGCCCACAATGTGGAACACATTCCTTGCGCTTGCGGTGCGGCCACCTGCCGCGGCACTATCAATTTGCTGAAGTAGGCCATTCCCACTTTTCGATTTCCAGCAACCTGTTGTACTTCGCCAGCCGTTCCGACCGGGTAATCGAGCCAATCTTGATCTCACCTGCTCCGGAGGCAACAGCCAGGTCTGCCAGAAATGAGTCTTCGGTCTCTCCGGAACGAGCGGAGATGACCGCGCCGAAACCTGCCTCACGCGCCCGGTCGATCACCTGAAAGGTCTCAGTCAGCGTGCCGATTTGGTTCATCTTGACCAATACAGCATTGGCGGCACCCTGGTGAATCCCTTTTTCCAGACGGGCCAGGTTGGTGACAAACAGGTCGTCTCCCACCAGGCGGACCTGCTTCCCCAGCCGCGATGTCAGAAGCTGCCACCCTTCCCAATCGTCCTCGGCGAGGGGATCTTCTATGGAACGAACACCATATTTCTCCACCCAGGGCTCCAGATAGTCGGCCATCCCGGCAGCCGTCAGTTCCCTGCCCTCCAGCCGGTACCGGCCGTTTTCGTAAAAATGGGAGGCTGCAACATCCAGCACAATGTTCATGCCGGAATCAGTATTGGCTGGGCTGACCTGCTGAATGGCCTCGTACAGAACACGAACGGCAGCTTCGTTGCCTGGCAATCGGGGCCCCCAGCCACCTTCGTCACTTCCATGGCGTTTGCAACCACCCGTGCCACGGCACAGGAAACAGCCAGGACAGCATTAGCACCGAGGCGCTGTTTGTTTGGCGTCCCGTCAGTCTCAATGAGGCGGGCGTCGATGGCGGCCTGATCGGCAGCGTTCATCCCCACGACAGCCGGGCCCAGTTCCGTCTCAATGTTGTCAACGGCCCGCAAAACGCCCTTACCTGCATGGCGGGACAGATCCCCATCACGCAGTTCCACGGCCTCATGCCGCCCGGTAGAGGCCCCGGAGGGCACCTGGGCCGAGGCACAGGAACCATCGGCAAGCCAGACCTGTGCCTGCACAGTGGGGGTCCCCCGGGAATCCAGAATTTCCAGGGCTCGAACATGTTCTATTCTCATCATGCAAAAATCTCCAGGGGGTGGCTCAGACCAGAGGCGATGGCACGCAGAGCGCAGGCGCGAGCGCTAAGCCTGGCCGCCTCGTTCAGGTACTCGACCGGTGATTTCCCGTCAACTCTGGCCAGAAGCAAGGCGGGAAGGTGCCGGGCCGAGGCAGAGACGACCCAATTGGCGGCAGTTGGCCGGGTCGCTTCGAAACTTTCGAGGAATATGCCCGCCAAGCCTGTAAGACGAGCGCGCTGCGAGGGCATGGCCAGCGACTTCAGGAAGAAGTGATTGAGCAGGAAGGCGACATCAAATGAGGGATCTCCATAGTGAATTACCTCCCAATCGATCACCCACATGACCTGGCCATCGGTGAGCAGGTTCTTCGGGCTCCAGTCGCCGTGAGTCAGGCTGAAACGCCTGGCCCTGGACTCTGTCATAAGGACCTCAAAGTACTCCGCACAGGCGGGATGCCGCGCGGCGGTTGTCCGATAATAGGGGTCTATCCTTAACTGGTCAAACACCGTCTGGTCTCCGAACAGAGCCTGCGCTTCCACCTGCCCGCAGCTCACCGACACCATGGACCCCAACAGTTCTCCGGCGCTGCGGGCAGCGTCGGCTTCCATCACTCCGTTAAACAAACGGGTTTTCCACATCAAGGCAGCTTCCGGTGCGGCTTCCATCGCAATAGCAAAGTTCTCCCGATCCTCAATCAGCAGTTCGGGAACATGGCCTCCGGTCATTTTCGGCCCAAGCCAGCGCATCGCAGCAGCTTCGCGAAAGATGCGATCACGCTCCGATAGCCACTCGTCCTGAACCCGCAGACGCGCCAGCGACTGCTTGATGACGAGTCTGCGCCCGGGAAGTTGTGCCAGAACCACCAGGTTCGAAATACCGCCCCCCAGGTCTGTGAACCGACCGCCGGCACCATCAATGCCATGCAGGGCCAGCCAGTGGGGGACCGTTTCTGCCGAAAGCTCCATCAACTGCATCATCTCCCATCCGGTCGCGCGTAAAACCTTCGTCTCGCTCCGAGCTGAAAGGTATTCAATCGGGAGTGAGAAATTTCTCCGATTTCCGCACTATCTCTATAAGCTCTTCACGGGAACATGCCGATAGATCCCCAGGTTGACGGATACGATGCAAGCTACCGATAAAAAATCAATTTTGGTCTGCGATACGCAGCCTGTTGCTGTGGAAGGAGTTCGCTGGCTGCTGAAGGGAGCGCCTGACCTGGAGTTTTCAGGAGCGGTGTATTCCCTCGAAGCAGCTTTCGAACTCGTCAGGAGCATGAAGCCCGACGCGGTGATTCTCGATAAAGGCTTCGGCATGCCCGATCTGGTGGACTGGCTCCATCAGCTGGCAACGTCAGGCACCACCTCGGCACCGGTCGTCTGGGGTTCGGGGCTTACCGAATCCGAGGCGCTCCGGCTCCTCCAGGCCGGTGCCAGAGGCATCATGCGGCGGACGGCAGAGCCCAACACGTTCATCACCTGCCTGAATACGGTCACATCCGGTACCAGTTGGATGGAGGACGGCATTTTTGGGTCATCGGAGAAGCTGGCACCTCGCCGTTCCGATCTCACCGCGCGGGAACAGGAAGTTGCCACTCTGGTGGAACAGGGGCTGCGAAACCGGGATATTGCCCGGTCGCTGGGAATCCAGACCGGCACCGTAAAAATCCACCTGAAGCATATCTTCGAAAAGACCGGTGTGCGCGGTCGTTATGGCCTGGCGCTCACCAGCCTCCGGCGCAAAGGTGCAATCGATCTGCCGGACATGCCTGTATTCCCCGCTCTGCCCAGTATGTAGGGCGGCGCTCGGCGTAGGGCCCGGTTCGAGGCCAGTCATGAGACTACGAAGCCTTTGGGATTGAGATGTCGCCTTCGGTCGCTTTGAGGCTTCGGATGTAGTCGTTCGGGTCCAACAGGATCTGGGTGCCGCGGACACCTGCCGAGACAGCAATCACGTCGAAGAGAATTGCGGTCTCGTCAATATAGACCGGGTACTCCTTCCGGCAGGCGAGAGCAGTCACACCCCCGCGAATGTACCCGGTCAGAGGCAAAACTTCCTTCAGCGAGACCATTTCGGACTTCCGGTCACCAGTAAGTTTGGCCAAAGCCTTTAGATTCAACTCTGCGTTGCCAGGAACGACCGCGAGGCAAACACCGTTGCGGTCGCCACGCACCACAAGCGTCTTAAATACCTGCTCGGCAGGTAACCCAACCTTGGCCGCGACCGATTCTGCACTCAGGTCTTCCGGGTCAACAGCATAGCCCCGCAACTCGAATGGCACCTTCAGTTCGTCCAGCAGGCGTGCCGCGTTCGTCTTCACCGCTTTTCATCTCCCAAAACAGCTACGTCTCCCAAACCATAGCTTAGGCTGAGGAGTAAACTGAAGGCGATGCGCGCCGCACTGTTCTTCCTGGCTTTGCCCGTTTTGGCTCCGACACTTTTAGCCCAGACCCAATACGACCTGTTGTTAAAGAACGGGCATGTGATCGATGCAAAGAACAAGATAGATGTTATCCGTGATGTAGGTATTAAAGACCACAAAATTGCTGCCGTCGCTGCAAATATCCCGGCGTCACAGGCAGGCAAGGTGATTGATGCCCGGGGCCTGTATATCACGCCGGGGCTTGTGGACATTCACGTCCACGTCTACGCCGGTACGGGCACACGTGGGTCGTATGCGGGCGATCTTTCGGTCTATCCCGATGACTGGACTCTGCGCAACGGGGTGACGACGGTGGTGGATGCCGGCAGTTCCGGCTGGCGCAATTTCCCCGATTTCAAAGACCGAATCATCTCGCGGGCGAAGACCCGGGTACTGGCTCTGCTGAACATCGTCGGCAACGGTATGGGGCAGGGCGTTGTGGAACAGAACATCGCGGATATGGAGGCGAAAGTCACCGCCGACCGGGCAAAAGAGAATCCGGGCCTGATCGTAGGGATCAAGACCGCCCATTTTGCAGCCCCCGAGTGGACGGCGGTGGATCGGGCCCTGGACGCCGCGAAGCTGGCAGACCTTCCCCTGATGGTGGATTTTGGAGAATTTCGGCCCGAGCGTCCCTATCAGGAGCTCGTGCTGAAAAAACTTCGGCCCGGCGATATCTCCACCCATATGTACCTGGACATGGTCCCGATGCTGGACCAGAATCAGAAACTGCTGCCGTACCTGATGGAAGCGCGCAAAAGGGGCGTCCTGTTTGACGTCGGGCACGGTGGTGGCAGCCTGCTGTTTCGGCAGGTGGTCCCGGCTGTTCGACAGGGCTGGACACCCGATTCCATCTCAACCGATCTGCACGTCTCCAGTTCCCAGGGTGGCATGAAAGACATGCTGAACGTGATGTCCAAGTTTCTCAACATGGAGCAGACTCTTTCGAGTGTGATTGCGCAGTCCACCTGGAACCCGGCGAAACAGCTTCGGCAGGAGCCGCTGGGCACGCTGTCGATTGGTGCACCCGCCGATATTGCGATATTGCGCCTCCGTACGGGAGCTTTTGGCTTCGTGGATTCCTATGGGGCGAAGATGAACGGCACGAAGAAACTGGAGTGCGAACTGACCATCAAAGATGGTCGCGTAGTCTGGGATTTGAACGGTATGTCGAGGGACGACTGGACGAAGCTCGACAAGAATTACAAAGCCCAGGGCACCAACGACTGGGATGGAACATTGAACGCTGCAGTCCGCAGCCGTAAGTAATTAAGAACTGAGGAGAACGCCATGCCTGAAGAAAAGAACAATCGCCGCAAACTGCTTGCCGGAGCCGTGGCCGCCGTAGCCGCCGCCGGTACCGCTTCCGCCCAGACCGCACCGCAGAAGAAGGTTCATCGCGCCGGGCCAAAGCCCGCGAAGACGCCGCTCTTCAATTCCGCAGTCAGCTATGGCAACCTGGTTTTCATTGCAGGCATCGGCTACCACAAAGCCCCGAACACCATCGCGGTCCACACAGAGGGCGTACTCACGGAAATGAAGCGGCAACTGGAAATCGCGGGCTCATCAATGGAGAAAGTTCTTAAAGTGACGGTCTACCTTGCGAACAAGGACGACTTTGCGGGCATGAGCGCGGTTTTCCAGGGCAAGTTCGGCGACGAGCCACCGGTGCGAACGACCATTGCCGCCGCCTGGGTCCCCGGCGATTCCCTCGTCGAAATGGATTGCATCGCTTACATCTAAGCCCTTTAGCCTGACATCTACCGCGTAAGACCCTCGACCCTCCGGAGCCACCATGCACCGCCGAACTTTCCTTGCCGCAGCCGCAGCCTCACCGATGCTCAACCTCCCCTTACCAGGGGCACCAAAGTCAGACATGCCAGAGTACCGGACCGTCACCAAATACCCACATGGCGCGGCCAATATGGGTATGCCGGGCCGCTACCCCGGCCAGGTGGTGCGGGTGCGGGCTGAAAACTCCATCGACACCCTCACTGAAAAGCTGAATGTGCCGGTGGTGGACGAGATGATCGCACGGGGTATGCGCGAACTTACCGGAATGAAAGATGCGCGCGATGCCTGGCGCTCCTTCTTCGAGCCGAACGATGTGGTGGGTATCAAGACCAACTGCTCCGGCGCGCCAATGGTGATGTCGAGCCCGGAAGTGGTGGCGAACGTCGTCCACAACCTGATCGCCGTGGGAGTGAAGGCCACCAACATCTGGATTTACGAGCGCTTCCCGGACCAGATGGCAACGGTCAAGTACGAGAACTACGTCCCCGCCGGGGTCCACGTAGATGGCGTGGAAAAGACGCGCCAGTCGATTTTGGAGTACGACCCGGCTACCTATGTGGAAGTGGATTTCTTTGGTGAGGACGATACCAGGTCCATGCTGGTCCGCCATGTGTCAGAGCGCTTTACCAAAATCATCAATGTCCCGAACATCAAGGACCACGGGGCGTCGGGTGTTACCGGCTGTTTGAAGAACATCGCCTATGGGAATTTTTCGAATGTGGCGCGGTCGCACCAGTTCTCGAAGACCAATACGCTGTCGTTCATCGGAACGCTGGCGTCTGTCGAACCGCTTCGCACCAAGACCGTGCTCAACATTATGGACGGCATGCGGGGTGTCTGGCACGGTGGACCCTTCCTGCACGACAAGCGCTTCCGCTTCTATCCCAAACAGATGATGTTCGGCACTGACCCCGTCTCCATGGACCGCCTGATGATGGATGTCGTGGAAGAGCGGCGCAAACGCGAAGGCGCCATCTCGGTCTGGGACCGCTCTCAAAAGAACGTCACCAAAGGTTTCACCAGTGACCCCAACGTAAACAACTTCATCCGCGAACCGGGCCACATTGAGTTTGCCGGCGCGAAAGGCCTGGGCGTTTACGACATCAAACAAATTCAGGAAAAGGCGTTTACAGTCTAATGCTTCTTCTGCTTGCTGCTTCCCTTCCCTCACTTCTGAATGGAGCCCCGCCGGAGGGCTGCACAACCGCACCTGCGCCGAAGGTCAATCTGCGGGCTAACGTGGCTCGTGCGACGACAAGTCCGTGGGTGGAATCGAACGCCTCTCGATACACACATAAGCCAGCGGCCAAGTACTGCCTGGATGCCCCGGGTAAGAGCAGTGCCCTGGCTGCCGCCGAGGCCTTTGCATTCGGCGTTTCGGCGTGGATCAAGAGTGCGGATGGTAGCCCTGAGTTCTCGAAAATGCTGGAGTTTCTGAAGTCGCTCCCGGCAGTTGGTGACCTCCCGCAGATGGCGAACATTGGCGTGGTGGATGACGGTTCGTCACAGACAGCAGAACTGATGAATCTGCTGAGCCGCCGCAACCTGCTCTACCGGGTCGTCTCGACCCCGGATTCGCATCTGGACATATATATTTCAGGCCCACATGCAGCCGACCCCAGCGCCGAAGCCTACGAGATTCGCCAGAAGCTGGGCGATTCGAAGCGACTGCTGCGGCTGTACGGCAGTGAGGTGGTGGTGGGTCGACTGGTTGGCGACGGCAAGCGGATTCGGCTTCATCTGATGAACTATTCGAACCGCCCGGTGAATGGTCTGCGAGTTCGCGTGTTGGGAAATTTCCCGAAGTCGGCATTCCAGGCGTACGGTTTGTCGGGAGCCGTGCTCGCTGATTTCAGCGCGACCGCAGAGGCGACGGAGTTTACGGTTCAGTCGCTGAACGAATACGCCGTGATTGACCTGACGAAGTAAGGTTCGGGTGGCCGCTCCTTCGAAGACCCGGCCAGGGGGAAGACGCGGCCAGGGGAAGGAGTAGTGCCACTCTTCGGATCACGCTCGGGTGAACCGGGAAGCAGGACGCGACTGAAGTCGCGTGTCCGATGGCGCAGGGCTGGTTCATTCGATTACTCCCTTTACGGTCGCGGTTCGGAAGGCAAAGCGTTCTGCGATTGCAGCGCTGTCAGTGTCCCTCTGTTACCTGCCGGAAAACACGCAGCAGGTTCCCACCCAGGAATTTGCGAATGCGCGCTTCGGAGTATCCCCGCCGAAACATCGCTTCGGTAATCATCGGCAGGTCCCGAACATCCCGAAAGTTGCGCGGCAGGGTAGGGCCGCCATCGAAGTCTGACCCCAAAGATACGTGGTCCTCGCCGACCAGGTTGATGGCACGATCCACTACCGCCACCCAGGCATCCACGCTAAAGCGCACGTCATCGGGGGCATCCACGCCCAACATCGGATACTGTGGCGCAATCAGCTTGTCGATATCAGCC
>RGPS01000152.1 GCA_010084195.1 Terriglobia bacterium | reverse complement strand
ATGGCCCCGGGCGAGGTCGCGGCCCGCAAGTGCCCGCGTCCGCCGAAGATGTCGCGGAAATCGCGAAGCTCAGCCACCTTCCCGCATGGACCACCGCAGCCGTTGACGGCGATTACACCACCGGCCCCGCCTATCCCACCGCTCCCGAACTTGCGAAGCGCACGGGCGTCCCCGAGGGCAAGGTCATCGAGTTTGTGATGAACTCCGCCGAGAGCAAGGCTTACCCCGGAGTCAACGGGCCATTTCAGCGGCACGTTTGCGTTTATGTTCCCGCGCAATACGTCGCCGGTACGAACGCGCCGGTTATCGTTGCCGCCGATGCCTATGGCATGCGCTACAACCTGCCCACCATTCTCGACAACATGATTTACGATCAACGCCTGCCCGTGATGGTTGCGGTCATGATCGACAACGGCGGAGCGCAGCGCAGCATGGAATACGACACCGTTTCCGACAAGTACGTCCAGTTCGTGGAAGACGAAGTCCTGCCCCGTGCCGAGAAAGAGGCGGGCGTCAAGCTGTCGAAGAACCCCGAAGCCCGGATGACGCTGGGCGGCAGTTCCGGCGCTGCTGCGGCGCTCACTATGGCCTGGTTCCGGCCGGACCTCTACCATCGGGTCCTCTCCTACTCAGGAACCTTCGTCAACCTCCGCAACGGCCCCGAGGCACCGCTCGGCGCATACGAATACATCGAGAACCTCTTTCCCAAAGCAGAAAAGAAGCCCCTGCGTTTGTGGCTTCAGGTCTCTGAGAGCGACAACGGAGTAAAAACTGCTGCCGCGAATCGCAGAAATTGGGTGACCGCCAACTCGCGGCTGGCGAAGATCCTCAAGGACAAGGGCTATCCCTATCAATTCGTCTATTCGAAGGGTGCCGGCCATACCCAAAGGAAGGTCATCAACCACACCTTGCCGCAGGCGCTGGAGTATGTCTGGCAGGGCTATTCGGGCCAGTAACTTCGTTGCGGACCCGCCTCCGAACCGCGCCGGTAAGGGAGCGGCCAGCTCACTGGCCATGGGAGTTTCATGTAAATGAAATGTATGACTGTGAGGTATTTTCAGGTGGGTCCACCTTACCGCTGATACCCCCGCTGATATCTCCACTGATATCTCCACGGATACCCCAGGCGCTAGACTTCGGATATATGCGAATCGCCCGACGAACCCTTCGCACCGCCCTGCTGGTGGCTTTCATTGCATTCGCCTTCCCGCAGCTTGTCGGGCTGCCGTTCCTGAGCCAGAATCCGGTCATATTGCAGGCTGCGCTGATAGTCAGCCGGAATCTGCTGTTTATCGAACTGGCCTGCGCCATTGTGGCGACCGTCGCGGGAATCATTTTGGGGAGAGCGAACCAGCCCTGGCGGAAGCTGGCCTTTGGAGTGGCCGCCTGCGTTCTGTTGTCGCGCCTTGATATTTACGAATTGCTGTTCCACCCGCTCCAGGCACCCGCCTTCATCAGCGCCGCGGACACCAAACTCGATGCCCGCGAGAAAGTCCTCGCGGTTTCGATAAAAGGCCATATCCGCGCCTATCCGGTGCGCAGCCTCTCTTACCACCACATCGTCAACGACGTTCTGGAGGGCGTGGCCGTAGCCGCAACTTATTGAACGCTCTGTCACACCGGTCTGGTGTGGGGACGCGAAGTGGACGGCATTGTTCTGACATTCCACCTGGCGGGTATCAACAATCAGAACTTCCTGATGCGTGACGACCAGACCGGCAGCTACTGGCAGCAGGTCAGCGGCGTCGCCATCGCCGGACCCCTGAAGGGAAAGGCCCTCAGGTTCATCCCGGCCGACGAACTCACCTTCGGCCTCTACAAGAGTGAGCAGCCTGCCGGCCAGGTTCTACTGGGCGTGGAGGAGGACGAAAAACACTACTCGCCGATCGACTGGGAGAAGCAGTTCGAAAAGATGCCTGTGGTGGTGGAACACCCCGGCGAAGGGTTCGAATCGAAGGACGTGATGCTGGCGATGAGCGCCTTTGGCCAGGAGAGGGCCTACCTGCTGAAGACGGTCCTTGCAGAAAAGCTAATTAAGGACCGGGTTGGCGCGGAGAACGTGATTCTGGTAGTGGGTCCGGACAATGATTCCGTCCGCGCCTTCCGCATTCCCGCGACTGATTTTTACCGGACCAGCGAGACGGCGGCCACCATGCTGATGGACGCGGCGACCGGCAGCAAGTGGAACTTCCAGGGGTGTGCGATTGAAGGGCCGTCGGTGGGTAAGTGTCTGGAAGCGCTGCCCCTGACGCGAAATTATTGGTTCGACTGGCGTAGCTACAACCCGGATGGAACCGTCTACCGGACACCCCAACGGTAAACTTTCGTACTCTGCGGAAGAACTATGCGATAAGATCTGAGGGACCGGAAGAAACATGCTGGCATACGACCCCTCTACGAATCCGCTAAATAACAACGAGTGGTCCTATCCTCTCGCCGAGTGCGTTCACATTGCCTCCATGGCGCTTTCCATTGGCTGCATTGTGCTGGTGGATCTCCGGCTGCTCGGCCTGGGCATTAAATCGACCAGCGCGAAACAGCTGGTTCGCGACACCGACCTTTGGGTCATTATCGGCCTTTTTCTGGCGATCGGAACGGGCCTGCTGATCTTCTCAACCGACCCCGTCCATTTCATGGAGAACGGCCCGTTCCAGTTCAAGATGGCGATTTTGCTGGCCGGTATCCTGTACAACTACACGCTTCACCGCAGTGTGGCGTTTTCTCCCTCAGGCCTGGCACCAGTGGTGGCACTTGTTTCCATCCTGATCTGGATATCGCCCATTGCCGCCGGGATCTTCTCGGCCTTCGTCTAAACAGGAACCTCCATGTCAATCGCCGAAGCAGCGCACGCATTACAGCAAACGGGATGGGCCACGGACCTTCGCGAATCGGCCCTCGCCTACCCCATTATTCTGGTCATCCACCTGGTCTGCATCGCCATCTTCGGCGGCATGATTTTCGTGACGAATCTCCGGCTTCTGAACGTCGCTTTTCGTGAAGCGTCGGTGGCGGATATCGTCGCGAGCCTCCGGCCGTGGAAACATTTCGGGTTTGTGGTGATGGTGACGTGCGGCATTCTGCTCGGGTCTTCCAAGGCAGTTGATTACTACGCCAACCCATACTTCATCGCGAAAATGACGCTGCTGGCACTGACCGGGGTCCATGCCCTGGCTTTCCGTAAGAGCGTCTACCGGAACCCGGCACCACCCAGCGCTGATACCGCCCGACTGGCCGCGATTTTATCCCTGGTACTGTGGTTTTCCATCATGTCGCTGGGTCGCTGGATTGCGTATTACGAAGCGCCGAAACAGTGACCGTATGGCGACCAATAAAACTACCACCGTTCTCCCTGACGTTGCAGAGTGGCAGACACTGCTTAACGACGCACTGAGGCAGACAGGCGGACCGCTGACGCAGATCGAGCGCGATTGGGCTGATGGGATCCTTGATCCGGGAACCTCGTCGCCGGGGGCCTGATCGGGCAAGCCCGTCTATCATGTCTCATCCGACAAGCAGGCTGCCCTATCAAACGGACCGGTCTATAGTAATCCCCAAAATACTATCAGCCCCCCCAACAAACGGAAAGGGCCGGACAGTCAACCTGCCCGGCCCTTTCTAACTACCCACTTTGTGGTCCGATCTACCCCAGGAAGCCCAGGTTCGCGGACGTAAAGTTGCCGATGTTCCCGAAGATGGACCCTACCGTCCCTGGGCCATTGCTCCCAGGCGCCACACCAAACCACTGCGCCAGGGTCGCTCCGTATTGATCCACCGAAGTTGTCGGAATCAGGGTTCCGCGATTGTTTGCGTCATACAGACTCCCCAACGCCAAAGTCGGGAACTGGCCGTAGAACTTCCCGCCCAGAACTCCGCCACCGATCACGAAATGGTGGCTGCCCCAGGCATGGTCCGTCCCTCCATTACTGTTCGGCGTCAGCGTCCGACCGAACTCGGAAGCCGTAAACGTCGTTACGGAATTCTCCAGCGTCAGTTCCTGCGTCGCCGCATAGAAGGCCCCGACCGCCTGGCCCAACTCCTGCAACAAGGCGTCCTGAGCCGCCAGCTGGCCACCGTGCGTATCAAATCCACCCATGCTGCAGAAGAAGATTTGCCGGGAGAGTCCCAAAGCGGCCCGCACCTTCATGATCTTCGCCACCATCTTCAACTGAGCACCCAGTGGGGTGGTCGGGAATACGGTCGCTAATGTCACGCCTTGCAGCGCCGAATTGAGCGCCTGCGCATAGCTCACGCCTCGTGTCAGCACCGCATTCGCTGCCTGCACCAACTGCAAGCCGTTATCGAAGGCCAGCAACTGCTGTTGCCCCGCAGCTCGTGCCTGATTGCCCGCCTGCAGCATCGCCGCGCCTCCGGTGGGTACGGTCGCCGCAAAGGTCGATTGACCAGTAACAAAAAGGCTCGACCCCGACAGCGAACTCATCGTCGGAAATGTCGCACCGGAATTCAAAGGATTCAGCAAATCGCTTACCCGACCACCCCAGCCCGTGCTGCCCAACCCGG
The DNA here is from genome assembly GCA_010084195.1 of Terriglobia bacterium. Lineage (GTDB taxonomy): Bacteria > Acidobacteriota > Terriglobia > Bryobacterales > Bryobacteraceae > BOG-234. The sequence continues at coordinate 9,491 of RGPS01000152.1, read as the reverse complement.
TCGGATTCGCGGTGTGCCACTGGCTCGACTGGTCGGAATGCGAGAACAGAGCATTCGGGATAATGGCGCTGTTGTTGGTGTTGTAGGAGTTGCGGTCAAGGGGCTTCACCAGCATGCCGACATTGGCCACAACCGCCGCCTTTCCCTGCTGATAGAGGTTCTGAATCGCCCCCAGCTTCGGATGAAGACCATACACGTCATTGCCGTTGTTGATCGACAGTAACCCTGCCTGGGGAAGCGCCAAAGCGCCTCTCCCGTTTTTGTACAACTGATAGGGCTGCTGCGCAGTCGTAATCGGAATCACCGTATTGTGGCCGTCGTTGCCACCCCCCAAATAAATGCAAACCAGGCCCTGATAGTTACCGCCCGCGGCCAGTGCATTCATCTCGCCGAACTTACCCAACGCGCCCAACGCGCCGGCCGCGCCAACTGACCGGACTGCATCCCGCAAAAACCCTCTTCTGGAACGAATCAACATAATATTCTCCTGATCTTCGTGTGTAGTTATCTGTGTCTGCTCTAGTGCCAGACGTTGTAGTAGTTTGAGCCGATGATGAGCGTCGCGCCCGTCTCCACCCGTGAAATGCTGCCCGCCGAGTCGTTGGTAACCGCGTTGACCACAATCTGCTTCATCGCGGCCGGCATGGCTCCATGAGTCAGCGTGAAATCGAGGGCGTCCACCAGGGCGGCGGGGTTCGATGCCAGCGGGACAAACCCACTCAGGTCGAGCGTGGTTCCCGGGCCGTTCGTCTGCACCGCGTTGTTGTAGGCGTTGAACATGCCTGCCACCAGGTTGCTGCGGCCAATCGCATTGTTCGGCGTGTGGATCTGGAACTCAGGCCCGGCCAGGGGTACACCCGGAGCGCGGAAGCCCGGCGAGTAGTAGTTGAACACACTCGGAGCGTTGTAGATATCCTGGCCCAGATTAGTCAGCGTGTAGCCGAAGTAGTTCTGGTTGGTCATGATCCCGCCGAAGGCCCGCACAAAGCCCGCAATCAGCAGCACAGGCTCCTGCAGATGGCCATCGTTCGGACTGTCCAGGGCGCCCGTATCATTGGTTCGCGCTTCGCTGTCCAGCAGGATGGCCGTGACCACCGCCTTCAGATCGCCGCGCACCCCCTGACCGTTGTCGGCGAAAACGCTGGCCACGCGCTGGATGTAGGCCGGGGTCGGATTGCTCTTTACCGTGTGCTGAATCAGCAGCCGCGAAATGAACGGGCCCACGTTCGGATGATTGAAGATGTTATCGAGGGCGTTGTTCAGGTCCTGCGCGGCGGAGAGCCCGGCTGGCGAGACATAGCCATTCAGCAGGGTTTTGGCACCCGTATCGTGCTGGGCAGGATACGGCACCATCGGACCATTTTGGTTCTGGTAGGCACCCCAGATGACATTGCCGCCGGGTGCCGGGGCATACGTCCAGCCCGTGAATACTCTCGCAAATTCGGTAACATCGACCTGCGTGTAGGTGGGTATGGGGTTGTTGTTCACATCCAACGGAACGGTTCCGTCCTGATTCAGCACCTTTGTCCCGAGGCTGAACAATTGCAGGATTTCCCGGGCGTAGTTCTCATTGGCCACCATCCCGGTAACCGGATTGGCTTTGCCGTTGTTGGCCATATCCAGGTACTGGCCCATTACCGGACTCAGCGTCACATCCCCCAGAAGCTTGCGGAAGTTCCCGAATGAGTTCGCCATCAGCATTTCCTGGTACATCGCCATCGGCCCGGTCCAGATGATCTTGTTCAGCGAGGTCACCACAATCTGGCTCAGGGCGAACGCTACCTTCTGCCGCAACTGGTCCTGATTCATGACCGCGTTCGTCAGGAACAGAGTCGACATGCCACTTTGATTGGCTGAGCCGTTGTAGTTCGAAACCTGTGGCATGGCAAACTGCTCGTTCAGCCAGCCCTGGAAGCCAACCTGCTGCACATGCAGCGCCTCAGTCGGGGTGGGTCCGAACGCTGCCTGCTCCAGGAACCGCCGCGCTGCACCGGCCGACACCTGAGGATTCGTTGGCCCGACCTGCACCTGAAAGGGGAGTGACGTGATCGGCCCGTTGCTCACAATCAGGTTCTGCAGGCCGCCCTGCGAGGCAAACCCAACCAGTGTCAGCGTCGTTGGGTTCACATAGGTGGTCGTCAACTGCAGCGACCCGAGCGTCACCTTCGAAAGCGACGTAAAGCCGGTCCCGGTCATGGTGATATTGAAAGTCCCCTGGGGGAGAGAATTCAGACTTAGTTGAGTAACCGCCGGAGCGACATTGCTGATCAGCGAGATCTTGCCGATGGAGCTTCCGCCGGTACCGGTCGCGGTAACTGTGTCATAGCCGGTCGCCGTCATCTGAGCCGGAGCGGTGTAGAGCCCACTGGCGGAAACCGTTCCCGCAAGCGCTGTCCACGAGGTGACATTGCTTGCGGTGAACTGTTGGGTAGCGCCCAAAACCACACTTGCCGTCGCGGGTGCCACCACCGGAGTGGGTGTGGAGCCGCCTCCGTTGTTCCCTCCTGACGTCGCTGCCTTCACCGGGACAACCAGCGCATTGCTGTAGCCCGTCCCGGGATTCTTCACGTAGCAGGTCAGCGTGGTTGCCGAGGGTGCCACGTAGCCAATGCCGCTCACCGTAGTTGCGGTATACACGTTGTTCGAAAGCTGCACATTGTTGCAGTTGATCATCGCGCCCACCAGAATCGGGCTGCCCGTGATCTTGATCGTATAGGTTCCGGAAGGAAGGGGATTCGGGGTGGCCATGGTAATCACCGGGCCCGCCGTCAACAGGTTGACATATGCGACCTGGGTGGTAGTTGGCATACCCTTGCTGATCGCCTTGATCGATACGGGACTCTGTGCGGGCATGACCGCCGGAGCCGTGTAGAGGCCGGTTGCATCAATGCTCCCGCCACCCGCGCTCGCCACCTGCCAGGTGACGCCTTCCGGCTGAATCCCCATGGTGGAAGCCAGGAACTGCTGCTTCCCGCCCAGGACCACATTCTCGTAGCTGGGTGAAATCTTTAAGCTCTGCGCTGACATCATGCCGGCAGCCATTGCCACCACACTGGTCAACATTCCGAGCTTGTTTCGTGTTCTTTGCATCTGACGAATATCCTCCGATCAGGTGCCTGAGTTTCCGCGCCTGTTCTTATCAGAACCTGCGCACAGCACCTTCTCAATTGGAAGAACGGAAGCAGTTGGCAAACTCGATCACGAAAAGTGAGCAGGTGGAAGAAAAAGTAACTATTTTTATCTTCCCCGGCGCGTAACAAAAGGCCTATTACTATCTCCCGGAGGCGGTGTGCAGGGTCCTGTTACCCCGGGAATTGACCATGTGCCGCAGAGCGTGCTACGTTGCCTAAAGCTGTTTATTTCTTAGATTTCAAGTTTGCGGACCAACTCTCCGGGGCTTCCCAAAGCAAGAGTTGGCCGAATGCCCCTCGGAGGAGCCTGGTTTTGCGGATTCGTGGATTGTTCCTGGTCGTCGGTGCGACCTTTGCCCTGACGCCTCTGGCACATGCCGGCCTCATTATCAGCCCGTTTTATGATTCGTCCGTCACGTCGCGGGCCGACTATGCTCAGATTCAGACAGCGTTCAACTACGCCGCTTCCCAGTATTCTGACCTGTACTCCGACAACATCACGATCAACATCACGGTGAAGGCGGATGCAGCCGTTGGCCTCGGCCAGAGCCTGACCCAGCTAAAAGGTAGCTACTCGTACACCCAGATCCGAAACCTGCTGATCAACGATGCGACCACAGCGGATGACGCGGCCGCCATCTCCACCCTACCCACCAATGATCCGAACGGCGGTGGCAACTATCTTCTCAGTAAGGCCCAGGCCAAAGCGCTCGGCGTCAACGGCGTCACCGGAAGTGACGGCACCTTTACCTTTGCCGCGAACCAGAGCTACACCTTTGACCCCAATAACCGGGCCGTGGCAGGCAAGTACGACTTTATCGGCGTGGTGGAACATGAAATTACCGAGATCATGGGTCGGAATTCCGGCCTCCAGGCTGCGGGGTTTCCGTACTATCTTGCGTTTGACCTTTTCCGCTATACCTCAGCGGGCAATCGCTCCATGACGACAAGTGGCACAGGCGTCTATTTTTCGCTGGATGGTGGCACGACGAACCTGAAAGCCTACAACAGCAACCCCGCCGGGGATCTGATGGACTGGGCGTCGGGTGCCAATGACTCATTTAACGCGTTTTCCTCTGCTGGTGTCCAGAATGATATGTCGGCTGTGGATCTGCGGGTAATGGACATCATCGGCTACAACCGGATCGTCAGCGTCGCCACTCCCGAACCCTCCGAAGTCCTGCCCTTCCTCCTCTCGTTCGGCATCCTGGGCTGGAAACTTCGCCGTACCAGATTCCACCGCTCTGTCTGATCCCTGTATCCCGATCAACATTGCCCGCATCCATAGAAGCGCGATCTACGCCGCCGACGTGGTGATCCCGGAAAACAACGACGAACCCCGGCTTGGCAAGGACGTAAACCGTAAGGCCGAACAGGACTTCTTCGCCTCCGTCAAGGAATTCCACGGTGCCGAGATCACTTCGACCGCAGTCAACGGAGACTGGAAAGACGGCAAAATCTCAAGCGAACGCTTTTACTACAACAAGGCCTGACGCAAAACTAAGCCTTCAGTCCCAGGCGCGTCTCGTAAATTCGGAGAATTTCCGGGTGTGCGAGGAGCCAGACGGTGAACTTTTGTATCCCCGTGTCGAACGGCACTTCTTCGGGAAGAACTCCGCTCCCGGCCGCCGCGAGCAGCGACTCCACTCCATTTTCGACGTAACTACGGTCACCGGCAGGCGTGACCAGCTCGCTGTCTGCCCGTAAGGCCCGAACAACTGCCGAGGGCACAGGCCGCAGTGGATCTTCCCAGGGTCCGAACAGCTTCGGCATTCTGACGACCACCGCCTGGACGCCCTTCGTACGGGCTACCCATTCGCAATACCGCGACGCCGCAGCTTTAGTAATCCCGTAAGGTCCGGTGGGGTCCGACTCCTGTATGGTGCCTGCCTGAACAAATGCTTCCACGCCTTCCGACAGGCAAGCGTCCAGCAGATGCACCGTTCCCATCAGGTTCGTGGACACCATCTCCTGCATATCGGTCTGCTGCGGATTTTCGCCGCAGGCGGCCAAATGAAACACCCACTCCGGCTTCACCGAGTGAATGATCGCCTTCACCGCCGCTGCATTCTCAATATGCGCGTGGTGTTGCCCGGCATGGCCCCCGAGATCCCGCAGACGCCAGGTCTGATGCGGAGGCCGCAGCAGCAAGTGCGTCTCATGGCCATCCTCTACCAGTCTGTGAACCAAATTTGCGCCAACAAACCCACTGGCACCTGTAACCAGAACCCTTTTGCTCACGCGTTCCCCCTTTTAGATCCTGCCCTGTAAACCCGGTCGGTGCGGATGCTCCGGCCAACCCGGGAAATGCGGCGCAGTCAACACGCCCTTAGGCCGTGCAATCAGTGTGCCATCCTTCACATACCGCTCGCCGCGCTCGGCCAGATGCTCCACCAGCCGACCCCGCCACAGACTCAAGGTGGATGCGAGCACAGGGTCGCCGGCCAGGTCGGTCATCTCCTTGGGGTCCTTTGCCAGATTGAACAAATGTTCCGTGCCATCGAAGGCGCTGTAGATGTACTTGATTGTGCCGTCGCAAAGCGCGTTCCAGTTGTTCGTGGGGCTGTAGCAAATGCTGTGTTCCAGGTCGATCCACTCGCGCCAGCCCTCGGTCTTGCCTGCCGCCAATTGCAGAAGACTCCGGCCATCGAGGGGCCGGGAAGGTATTGCGCCAGCGGCTTCAAGGAACGTGGGCAAAATATCGCGCAGCTCCACAGGTTGCTTGCTGACGATGCCGCGCTTGCCCTGGACCAGACCCTCGGGCCACCGCATCACCATCGGAATTCGCGACGATGCCTCCCACGGGTAACTCTTGCGCCACAAGTTGTGGTCGCCCAACATGTCGCCATGGTCGGAGAAGAATATGATCAGCGTCTCCTCCAGCATGCCCTTTTTCTCCAACGCCGCCAGAATCCGGCCAACCTGCTCATCGACGAACTCCACAGAAGCGTAGTAGCCTTCGCGAGACTGCCGAATCTCAGCCGCAGGCAGTTTTCCATGCCAGATTTCGTTGTCCGGGCCACTGCGCGGTTCGTACTTCTGTGCCCACTTCGCGGCCCGAGCCTGAGGGATCGCCGCCCCCTTGTACTTCCGCATCAGTCTTTCGGGCGGATCGTAGGGGCTATGCGGCCGAATGAACGATACCTTCAGGAAAAATGGCTGGTCCCTGTCGTAACTTTCCAGATAGTTGACCGCCGTATCGCCGGTCCATTTGGTGGCATGGAGCCTCTCCGGCATCACGAACGGTTTCGCCCTGTAGTCGTTCCAGCTTAAGCCTGTTGCGTGAGGGTCTCCCAGTGGATTTTGCGACCAAAACCAGGCCTCGTAATCACAGCGCGCTTCGGGTGAGGCCTCTTTCTGGTGCGCGGAATCGCCGGGAGCCCAATAAGAACAGTGCTCATCCGTCAACATCTGCTGGTAGCCATGCGAATTTCGCATGGGGTAAAAGTGGTTCTTGCCGATGGTGGTCGTCTGGTAGCCAGCCTCCGCCAGAGCGCGCGGCTTTTCGAGGGGGTAGCGCTCAGCGATATCGGAGTAAGCCAGCATCCCGTGATGCCAGGGCGAGAGGCCTGTGAGAAGGGCCGCACGTGCGGGGGTGCATGTTGGGGTGGACGAATAGGCGCAGTCGAAGCGAACGCCTTCCCGCGCGATCCGATCAATGTGAGGAGTATGGATCGCCTTGTTTCCATATGCCCCCACGCAATCGAACCGGTGTTGATCGGCCATGATCATAAGGATGTTGGGCTTCCGTCCGGTTGGACGCCGCCGAACCTGAGCCTGCGCCGCTGGCGCAAGAGCAACCCCTGCCACCAATTCCCGCCGCGTCAAAAAACTCTCCTGTTCAGCCTCTCCACCGTGAACCGGGCCGTATCCGCCACCGCCATCACCGCCATAACACCCGCCTGTACGGGATCGGTCACGACGAGATCCGCCGCATCCGGTACGCTGCCTGCCATGTTCAGGCTGATCACCAGCAGCCCCTGTGCCCGAACCTCACGGACCGCGACCTCAATCTCGCCCCCCATCAAACTCCCCGCCAGAACCAGCGCCCGCGCCCGTGGCAAACGGGGAACCGCACGAACCGCATCCGCCAGCGGCAACTCCCCCACCAGCGGAATCGTATCCACCGAGATATGTTCGCCACGGATGTTGTGGCGGTCGGCTTCCACAATGGCACCAATGGCTACCTGCGCCACCTGAGCACCGCCGCCCATAATGATGATCCGTTTGCCGTAGATGCGGTCCATGCTGCGAACCAGTTCGACGTTGCGGACAATGTCCAGGGCCTGCAGATCCCCCAGAATCTCCACGATATTGTCGCTGCGAACCTCAAAGTAGATCCGAGCCCTCTCCGGCGAGTTCTCGATGATGGAACAGGTTCCAATATCCCCGCCGTGGCTGGCGATAACGCCCGTCAGCCCATGCAACACGCCGGGCCCGGGGACGGCCTCAATCAGAAGCCCATGATTTTCTAAACTCATTTTTTTTGCGGATCCATCCTGCTGTCTTACAGTCTGGAGTTATCATCTCAATCGAACCCTGCCCGGCTCGAATGCCATGAACCGGGGAACTGTCCATCAGCCCGGCGCTGGGGGGCAGTCAACGGATTCAACGGGGTCAGCCGATGCCCGTTTGGCGGAATTCGGGTATCATCGCAATGATGCATTCCACTACCTCGCTCCTGCGGCGGTCGCTTTTACTGCGGTCACTCTCCCGTCGGGAACTGCTTGGCACCCTCGCCGCGGCCCCTCTGGCACAGGCGTTCCGGGGCAAAATCACCAAAGCCAGCCTCTCCGCCCTCACTGACCAGATCGGTCGGACCCAACGCGAGGCCATCGCCTTCGCCCACCAATACGGCCTCCGGTGGGTGGAACTCCGCAACGTTCCCGAGACGAAGAAGGAGATTACCTTCCTCCCGGAAGCAGAAATCCAGGCCCTTGCGGCTGAACTTGCCTCCAACAAGCTGAAAGTCTCGTTCCTCAATACCAGCCTGCTCAAGTTTTTCCCGAAGTTGTCGATTCATCTCAAATTCCTGATTGCCTAAGGGGTCTTGACGAAAGAAAGTATAACGCAAAAAACATAACCTATCTTGTTTGGTTGCTTCAAGCTGGTTACTTTTGAGAGCAAATTGCAGAACGCCAATTTCAGTGAGAAGCCGTTCGCGTGACGCGACCTGCAGTTCATCGGTTCGTTCATCTTGACCAAACATTGAGGTAATCCTACTCTGACGACTCAATTCAATGTCGTTGGACTAGTGCGATCTCGTTGCTAGTGTGAGGCGGCAACTCGGGCGAGTGGCGAAATGGCAGACGCGCTGGCTTCAGGTGCCAGTGTTCGTAAGGACGTGGGGGTTCAAGTCCCCCCTCGCTCACAACTGATGTTGGTAAGGTTTTTAGCAATCGTGAATCAATTATCTGAACTTCGCCGCTCCAAAAACCTGCTTTGGAATCTGACACTTCGAGAACTGCGATCCAAGTACCGACGATCGTTCTTGGGGTGGGCCTGGTCAATGCTCAACCCACTTTCCAACATGGTGATTTATTGGTTTGTATTCGGTGTGGTATTCGGCGCAACAGCACCGACGGGTCATCCGTCGGGTGTAAATAATTACGCGCTGTACTTGCTCTCTGGCATTTTGCCATGGGGTTTTTTCTCGCTTGTCACCAACCTCGGGCTTGGGTCGCTCATTGGCAATGCAGGTTTGGTGCGCAAAGTATTTTTTGCTTGGGAGACACTCGTATTTGCTCAGGTTATTTTTTCGTTCGTGCAATTCTGTATTGAAATGTCGTTATTGTGTGTCGCACTGATTGTGGTCGGCAGTCCGATTTTGCCTTGGCTACCAGTTGCATTTTTATTAATGCTGCTATTGGCGGTGTACGCATCTGGTTTTGCGCTTGCTGTGTCAGTTGGAGCGGTTTTCTTTCGTGACTTGCGCTATCTCTGGACCATTCTTATTCAAGTGATGTTTTTTGCTACACCAATCATTTATTCACCAGATCGCTTGGACGGCAAACTCCATCCGTATATCGAATTTATTTTTCACTGGAACCCTATGGCTGTGTTTATATTGTCTTTCCGTCGACTGCTGTATTCGGGGCGGGCGCCAGAGTTTGGCCACATTGTTTATCTTGTGTGTGCCTCAGTGGTTTCCTTTGTCGTCGGCTGGGCAATCTTTGTCAAACTGTCCAGGCGTTTAGCCGAAGAGGTGTAAGTCGTTATTTAGCGTGGCGCTCGATGCTCCACATTGAGGGCACAGCAACAAGGCCTTCTTCAAACAAATCATTTTGGTGCACGTCAAACCTCACCCAATTTTGGCAGTGGTCATATTCGGTGGTTCCCGTTGCGTCGGTGCACGCAACC
>RGPS01000151.1 GCA_010084195.1 Terriglobia bacterium | reverse complement strand
AGTTGTTGGCAGCGTTTCCGGTGGGGCATATTTATGACCACGGAGACGCACCTAAGAATCCCCGGTTTGCTGCCTATTCGGCGGCTCGGGATGCGCTGCCGCATACGGCTTTGCGGGTGGGTGACCGGGTGCCTCTGCGGGGCGTTGGGGTGGAGGTTCTGACTTCAGCGGGCGAGTGGAAGAAGACGGGCAAGGGCGGGCGGAATGCGGCGTGCGATACGAACAAGCAGGCCGAGGCGCGGGCGACAGATTTTGAGGATGACCAGTCGCTGGGCTTGCTGATTACGATTGGGAAGTTCCGGATGCTGGATCTGGCGGATCTGGAGGCGCATAACAGTCATGATCTGGTTTGCCCGAATAATCTGCTTGGCAGGGTTAGTCTTTACAACGTGAATGTTCACGGGCAGTTCAAGGGGATTGCTCCGGAGTTATTGGCGGCGATTCAGGCTCCGGTGATGATTCAGGCGAACGGGGCGCGGAAGGGTGCGGACGCGCAGACGTGGCCGGTTCTGAAAGCGGCTCCGGGGGTACGAGATATCTGGCAGGTGCATACGTCGGTGAATGCGGGGCCGGGGGCGAATCCGCCGGATGATTTCATTGCGAATTTGGAGCCTGCGGATGGTTTCCGGTGGCTGCATATTTCGGCGGAGAAGAGCGGGAGTTTTACGGTTACGAATATGCGTAATGGTTTTCGGCGTCGGTATTCCGGATCGGGTGACACAAATCCATGAGGCGATCGCTCGGGTGTTCGTTACCGGTTTACCGCGTGCATGGCTCGGTTGGGGAAGTTTCTATTGGCACGCAAAGACGCAAAGGACGCAAAGAACCCCATGGCGGACACAGCTATTTTGGGGGCACGGTTTGGTTCGGGCCAGGTCGGCTTGGGTGAAAGACAGGGCGCCTGGGGTTAGTTAGCGGGCGATGAAGATTGTGGTCTTGCCGTCGGAACTTCGGCCACGGTTGGTTAGGATTTGGACGGTGGCTTCGCCATCGGGGAGAGTGGATGGGAGGGGCACTGCGATTTGGTAGAGTCCGGCAGCGACCAGGTAGGCCTTTAGATTCGTGACCTGGATGCCTCCGATTTGCATTTCGAACCCTATGGTGGTTTCGAGGAGGCCGGAGGGGGTTTGGCCTTCGGGCGTGGCCGGGCTGGTGGGGCCCATGCCGTTGACGTAGAGCAGCACTGTTTCGCCGGGTTTTGCGGGGGTGGCTACTCCGGGGTATTCTCCGGCGGGGGCTATCAGGGAGTAGTCGCGGTGGGTGGCGATGGCGTAGTTGCGGCCTTTGTCTGCACCCCAGGCGAAGGGGGCCGGCGCGGCGGGGCCAAGGGTGATGTTGGCGGGAACTGCGGCGATTCCGTTGAGGAGCAACTGGAGTGACGTATTGCCTTCGGGCAGGGTGGCGGGCAACAGCACATTCACCTGGTCCGGGCTGACGTATTCGATGTAGGCGGACTGGCCTCCCACCTTAACTTGCACCCTGTCGAGCTGGGTGGGCAGGGCAGTGCCGGTGAAATCGGCCGCAGTCCAGACGCGGGTGGTGGTGGCGAGGTTGGTACCTCGCAGGGCGACCCAGGTGTTGGGGGCGAGCTGCGGGCTGAAGTCGGCTGCATTCACGACGGAGGCGACTGAGGCCGGGGGGGCACCTGTCCAGAGGTAGTCGGGCAGTTTGGTGTAGTCGAGCAGGGTTTGCCAGGTGGTGCCGGCGTTGGTGGTTTTCCAGACGTGGCCACCGGCTCCACTCATGTAGACAACGGCGCGATCTTTTGGATCGAAGACGATGCGGGAAGGGAGGGTTTTCTTGTCTGCGGGGTCTGTGATGTCGGCGGGAAGAGTGCCCCAGGGTTTCCAGGTGGCTCCGGCGTCATTGCTTTCGAAGAGTGTCCGGGCCGGGGGCCCGGCGTTGCCCTGCCAGGTGAAGCCGAGCATGTGGTTGCCGGTGGGGTCGAGGGGATCGTAGTTGACGACGTCGAGGTAGCGCGAGGAGGGCTTGAAGGTGAGGCCGAAGTCGGTGGTGAAGTAGTTCAGAGGGGTGAACTCGCCGGGGGCCTGGGTGATGAGGTAGATGTTGGTGGACTTGAGGGGTGCGGACCAGCCGAGAATGACGGGGGAGTAGTTGGTTGGCAACGAGGTGACGCGCTGCCAGGTGAGGCCCCCGTCGGAGGACCGCATGAGGCCGAGTTGGGAGGCGGGGTCGGCCTGGCGACCGGTGGCGTTGCGGGCGGCGGCGTAGGTGGAAACGAGGAGGGCCTTTGGGTTGGCGGTATCGATGAAGATGCCGGTGGCTCCGACGAAGGGAACGAGGCCGGTGGGGAGTTCGGTCCAGGTGTTGCCCCCGTCAGAGGTCTTGTAGACGACGCCTTTGGTGACGAAGATCTTGTTGGGGTCGGCCTCGGAGTAAGAGGCTGGGGCGGCGCTGGTGCCGTAGTAGAAGACCTTCGAATCGCCGGGTTGAAAGACTCCGGCGCTGGTTGTGTAGGTGTTCATCCAGGGCTGGATGAACTGGTGAAAGCTCTTGCCTGCGTCAAGGGATTCGAAGATGCCGCCGGCCATGCTGTTGGTGGAGGTGAGGGTGCCGTTGGTGCCGCTGTTCATGAGGAGGATGCGGTTGGAATTTGAGAGGTCGACAAAAGCAGCCGGGGCCTCGCCGTAGCAGGGAGAGTTGGGGTCGGATTGGCGGCCATAGGCTTTGATGCCGTTGGTGAGGATGGCCCAGGTTTTGCCCCCGTCAGTGGATTTGAAGAAGCCTTTGTATTCGACGTTGACGTACATGGTTTGGGTGTTGTTGGGGTCAACGGTGAAGGTGTGGTCGGTGCGGTACCACTGTTCGTTGTTGGGCGGGGAACAGTTGCGGGTGTTGCCGGGTTCGACGATGTCGGGGTTGCCTTGTGCGAGGGCGGTAGCGACGGTGAGGAGGAGAAGGAGGAGGACTGACACTGCTTCCAGTATGGCTTAAAGATACCCTTGACAGTCCATATCAAAGTGATATCATTGCTGTATCATGAAGGAGGACAATCTGAATGTCTGTTGAAAAGGAACTACGAGGGATTTCGGGCTGGGGCATGGTGATCGGCTCGATAGTATTGACGGTTGTTTCAGTTGCCGGAATCATCAGTGGTGTTCGGGACCACAGTCCGGCGATGGCGGTGGCGTGGATTCCGGGGGTTGTGTTGACCCTGCTGGCGATGAGTGGTTTCGCGGTGGTGAACCCGAATGAGGCTCGCCTTGTAACGCTGTTTGGGGTGTACAAGGGGACGATGCGGCAGCCCGGTTTTTGGTGGGTTAATCCATTGACGACGCGGCGGCGGTTGTCGCTGCGGATCCGGAACTTTGAGAGCAGCAAGTTGAAGGTAAACGACCGGGATGCGAATCCGATTGAGATTGGGGCGGTGGTGGTTTGGAGGCTGGTGGATACGTTTGAAGCGGCCTTCAATGTAGACGACTACGAGAATTTCATGCATGTGCAGACGGAAGCGGCGCTGCGGAATCTGGCGACGAGTTACCCGTATGACGCGCATGACGAGGCAATGATCTCGTTGCGGTTATCGGCGGGGGTGGTGGCGGAACGGTTGTGTCAGGAGATTCAGGAGCGGCTCACGAAGGCCGGGATTGAAGTGATAGAAGCACGGATTAGTCACCTGGCATATGCTCCGGAGATTGCGGGGGTGATGCTGCGGCGTCAACAGGCCGCGGCGGTGATCTCGGCGCGGCAGAAGATTGTGGAGGGCGCTGTGGGCATGGTGGAGATGGCGCTACAGGAACTGAGCCGTAAAGGTGTGGTGACGCTGGATGAAGAGCGCAAGGCCGCGATGGTGAGCAATCTGATGGTGGTGCTTTGCAGTGACCGTGGTGTGGAGCCTGTGGTGAACGCCGGCAGTTTGTACCAATAAGGGCAGAAGACAATAAAATGGCGCAAAAGAAGGCATTTCCGCTCCGGCTGAACCAGGGCACGTATGACGCCCTGGTTCGTTGGGCGGATGCGGATCTGCGGAGTTTGAACGGGCAGATCGAGTACCTTCTTCGCGAATCGTTGCGGAGGGCGAAGCGGATGCCTACGGATCCGCATGAGGAGGCGGAAAGCACGTGATACCCAGGGAACTACAACGCAGTACGCCAAGAAATGTCGAGCTTTCGATGGCAGGGAAATTCATAGTCTTTTTGGGCGTGGCGCTGGGGCTTGCGGGCCTGATCGGGGGAACGATGCTGTACCAGAATGCCGGGCGCACCCAGGAGAAGGCGGCTCTGCGGGCGAAGGAGGGGCAGACTACTTCGGGGGTGGTTCGTGAAGCCAAACGCCAGAAGAGTGACTGGGGGATCGCTTATAGTTTTGAGGTAAACGGGCGCCGTTTCGAGGGGCGCACGAGGGCACGTCCAAAGATTGAACCGGGAACTACGGTGGAGATTGGTTATCTGCCGTCTGAGCCGGAAGACAACTGGATGGTGGGGCGAGAACCGAGGGTTATGTCGATCTGGCTGGCGCCCTTGTTTGCATTGGCGCAAATGGCGGGCATGGTGGCGGTCCAGTTTAAGTTGCGGCGCGACCGGGAGTTGCTTGAGAATGGGCGTGGGGCAGTGGCCACGGCGATTGCGTCGAAGAGGGTAAGCAATGGCAAGACGGTGAGCTACCGGACGGAATTTGAGTATCGGGAGCCGAGCGGGGCTGTGGCAACGGGGAAACTACAGACGGGGAAGGCAATTGCTGTGGGCGCGGAGTTCTTCATCGTGTACAACCCGGAGCGGCCGAAGAGGGTGATGCAGTACCCCTTTACGCTGTATCGGACTGTGGATTAGGTCAGCATGACGATACCACGGGAATTGCTGCGGAGTAAGCCGCGATCGGTGGAGTTGACAGGTAGTGGGCGCGTGGCGCTGAGCCTGAGTTTTCTGTTGGTCGTCGTAGCTCTTGTGGGGGGTCCACTCATGCATGAGGCTGCGATAGGGAGCCGCGAGCGAGTGAGCCAGCGGGTCAGGCAGGCGGTGGCTGCTACGGGAGTCATTCGGACTGTGAAGCGGGATGACGGCAAGTGGCGGGTGAACTATGTGTTCATGGTTGGAGGGCGTACGATCACCGGCAAGGCGGCGGTGAAGAGAAGAGTGGAGCCTCAAGCCCGGATACCGATCTTCTATTCGCCGTCTGACCCGGAAGACAACTGGACAGGGGAGCGTCCACCGCGGGCAATGCCGATTTTCCTGGCGCCAGTTTTCGGTGTGCTGCTGTTGGTAGTGGCGGGACTGCTTCAGCTGAAGCTGCGACGGGACAGATTTCTGCTGGAGAACGGGCGGGCGGCGGTGGCAGTGGCCAGAGGATCCCAGGCAGCTTCGCAGGGAGAGGCCCCAGGCCATGCAACGCAGTTCGAATACCGCACACTGAGTGGCGGGACAGCCAGCGGAACACTGAATAGCGAAGGTGGTATCGCTGTCGGTACTGAATTCATTGTTGTTTTTGACTCAGATCAGCCGACGAAGCTGGTGAAATACCCACTGTCGATGGTCCGGATCGCTGAATAACTTCTACACTGACAGTATGTTTGCCAATGCCCGTGAGAACCTGACCGGTCGGCTTGCTGCGATCCGGGAAGCTGGTCTGTATAAGTCGGAACGTATATTGCAGGGCCCTCAGAATGCGCATGTGGACGTGCCGAATTCGCGGGGCGTGCTGAATATGTGCGCGAATAATTACCTGGGGCTGGCAGACAGTCCGGAGGTGATTGCGGCGGCTCATGCGGCTCTGGATAAGTGGGGTTATGGGCTGGCGTCGGTGCGGTTCATTTGCGGGACGCAGGCGATCCACAAAGAGCTGGAGGCGGGGATCAGCAGCTTTCTGGGGACTGAGGATACGATTCTGTATTCGTCTTGTTTTGATGCCAATGGCGGGCTGTTTGAAACGGTGCTGGAGGGTGAGGACGCAATCCTTTCTGATGAGCTGAACCATGCCAGCATCATTGATGGCGTTCGGTTGTGCAAGGCGGCGCGGTTCCGGTATCGGAACAATGATATGGCGGATTTGGAGGCGAAGCTGAGTGAGGCTTCGGGGGCGCGATTGAAAATGATTGCCACCGATGGCGTGTTCTCGATGGACGGGTATCTGGCGAAGCTGCCGGCGATTTGTGATCTGGCGGAGAAACATGGCGCGATGGTGATGGTGGACGATTCTCATGCTGTGGGTTTTACGGGGGCTAACGGGCGCGGGACGCATGAGCACCATGGCGTGATGGACCGCATTGATGTGATTACGGGGACGCTGGGGAAGGCTCTGGGCGGGGCGAGCGGCGGGTATACGAGCGGGCGGCGAGAGATTATTGACTTGCTGCGGCAGAGGTCGCGGCCTTATCTGTTTTCGAATTCGCTGGCGCCGGCGATTGTGGGGGCTTCGCTGAAGGTTTTGGAGTTGCTGGCTTCGGGGTCGGAGTTGCGGGATAAGCTGCGGGAGAATACGCGGTTTTTTCGAGAGAGCATGGTGGCGCTGGGGTTCGAGATTCTGCCGGGTGAACATCCGATTACTCCGGTGATGCTGGGTGACGCGCATGTGGCGGCGAAGATGGCGGAATTGATGCTGGCAGAGGGCGTGTATGTTGTGGCGTTCTCGTATCCGGTAGTGCCGCAGGGGAAGGCGCGGATACGGACGCAGGTTTCGGCGGCGCATAGTCGGGCGGATCTGGAGTTTGCGGTGGGGTGCTTTGGGCGGGTTCAGGCGGCTATGGGGTTGTAATTCTGCGCTAGGATGGATTTATGGCGACTGCGGTCTATGTTCCGATAGCTGAATACCTGAACACCACGTACAGGCCGGACTGCGACTACGTGGATGGCGAAGTCCTGGAGCGCAATTTGGGCGAATTCGAGCACAGTAGTACCCAAATGGAAGTTGCGGTTTGGCTCTATGGGAAGTTTCCCAAGGGTCGCCGCAGGGTTCTTCCGGAACAGCGGGTCCAGGTGAAGGCTACCCGCTATCGAATCCCGGATGTTTGCGTCCTGGCCGACGATGCCCCTCGGGAAGCGATTATTCGGACTCCGCCGATTCTGTGCGTGGAAATCCTGTCGAAGGATGATCGGATGAGCGACATTTTGGTACGGGTGAAGGAGTACTTCGAGATGGGGGTTCCGGTGTGCTGGATCATTGATCCGCTGGTGAAAGCCGGTTGGGTGGCGACGCCGGGGAACCTTGCGGACGCGACGGATGGCATTTTGCGCGCCGGGGATTTGGAAATGCCTTTGGACGAAGTGCTGGGATAACGGAACACAGCGTCCATATAACCTGTCTGTGCTCAAGACAGTCCCGTGGATGCGAATTTGCTGGTGGCGCTGATTGCGCCGCGGCCCTTGCTGTTGCAGACGGGGAAAACGGATAAGTGGTAGCAGCTTTTTTGGCAAGCAGGGTTTGGGCGTGACGGAAGTGCCGGCGGCGGGGGTGCCGATTCTGCACACGATGGGGTATTTGATGCACAATGGCGGGCACGGGATGGTGCAGGCGGACTGGGATGTGTTCGTTCAGTTCCTGAAAATGCATTTTTAATGGAACTTTCCCAACGTTGACCTCGGAATTACGTCATAGATGTCAATGACGGTCCTGAGGGCGATGGGAGTGGTGTGTCTTGCGGTGACGCTGCGGGCACAGGTCCCTGGGCTTTCGTCTGCGGCCGGATTTGAGGTGGCATCGATCAAGCCCGCTAAGGCGGGTCAGGCGGGGTCGGCGATACGCCCTGGTAAGGGCGGCCTCAATCTGACCAATTTCACTCTGCGGCAGATGATTTTGTATGCGTGGGACCTGCGAGACCATCAGGTATCCGGGGGGCCGGGCTGGGTCGAAACGCAGGGTTTTGATGTTTCGGCAAAGATAGAAAGGCGCCCAGGCAGTGTGGTCAAGATGGAGCTGCTGATGCAGAAGCTGCTGGAAGAGCGATTTCAGCTGAAGATGCACCCGGAGTTGCGCGATGGGAGTGTTTATGCGCTGGTGGTGGGGCGGGACGGCACAAGAATCCCGGATTCTGCGTCTGGCGTGGGGCAGGGTAAGTCGGTGGGTAATGGCTTCCTCAAGAGCCGGGGCATGACGATGGCGAGCCTGGCTCAGTCGCTGGCGTCGGTGTTGGGTCGGAACGTGCTGGATGAAACGGGGCTGACCGGACAGTACGAAGTCAAGCTGGAGTGGGCTCCGGACCTGGGGCCGATATCGGAAGAGCAGCGCGCGGATTTGAGTGCGGCAGTGGAAAGACGGTCGATCTTTTCCGCCGTGCAGGAGCAACTTGGCCTGAAACTGGAGCCCCGCAAGGGGAAGGTTCAGTTCTTTGTGATTGACGGGGCTGAGAAGCCTGGGGAGAATTAGGCACCAATGAATTCCATAAGTCGGGTTGTGGCCCGGGTATTAGTTGCGGCGGCGATGGTGGTCTCGGCGATGGCGGCTGAACACCATGGCACGGTTCGTTTCGCGGGTCTGCCTTTGCCGGGGGCAACGGTGACGGCGTCGCAGGGTGAGACGAAGGTGGGTAGGGTGACGGGGATGAATGGTGTGTACACGTTCCCGGATTTGGCTGATGGCGTTTGGGGTCTGCGGGTGGAGATGTTGTGCTTTGCGACGGCGCAGCTGGATGTGACGGTGGGGGCGAGTGGGGAAGGTCCGGTGATCGACCTGAAGCTGCTGCCGATATCGGAGATTCAGGCGATTAGCCCTCCTCCGGTGGCTGCACCACCTGTGAGCGCGGCTCCCGTGACTTCGGCAGCACCGACGACTAAGGCAGCTGCTCCGGCTACTGCTGCGCGGAAGGGCAAGGGCAAGAATGCGGTGGTTTCGCAGAATGTGAATCCGGAAACTCAGGGGTTCAAGCGTGCGCAGGTAAATGCGAGTGCTGCGGGGGCGGCCCCGGCGGCTCCTGCGGAAGAACCGAAGGCTGCTGAACAACCGGCCGAGGCGCAGAGCGCGGATGCTTTTAGCATCAACGGGTCGGCGAATAATGCGGCGGCTTCGAACTTCGGGATGTCGGGCGCGTTCGGGAACAACCGGCGCGGGGCTGGGTCTTTGTACACGGGTAATATTGGCGCGATTTTAGGGAACTCGGTGTTGGATGCCCGGGTGTACAGCGTGACGGGACAGGATACGGCGAAGCCGGCGTACAACCGGATCAATGCGTCGGCTCAGATTGGCGGACCGTTGCGGATTCCGCATTTGTTCAATGCGAACAATGCTCCGAATTTCTTTGTGTCGTATCAGTTGTCGCGGAACCGGACGGTCAACATTCAGCCGGCTCTGATGCCTACGGCTTTGGAGCGGACGGGCGTTTTGGGGACGACGGTGTTGGATCCGACGACGGGGAATGCGTTCCCGGGGAATGTGATTCCGTCGAGCCGGATCAGCCAGGCGGCACGGACTTTGGCGGCGTTTTATCCGTTACCGAATTTTGGGGGGGCGTCCAGGTACAACTACCAAACGGCTCTGCGGGGGACGAGTGAGGCGGATAATCTGCAGTCGCGGCTTTCGAAGTCTTTGAACCGGACGGATCAGGTGTTTGGGACGTTTGGGTATCAGAATTCGCGTGGGGCGAATCCGAATCTGTTCAACTTTGTGGACGGGTCGGAATCGTCGGGAATTGATGTGGCGGGCAACTGGACGCATCGGTTCAGCCAGAGGATGTTTCTGACTTCGCGCGCGAACTTTAACCGGATGGCGATGCGGCTGACGCCGCAGTTTGCCAATGTGCGGAATGTGTCGGCTGAGGCGGGGATTGTGGGGAATAACCAGGAGGCGGTGAACTGGGGTCCGCCGAATTTGAATTTCGCGAGTGGTTATGCGGGGCTGTTTGACCAGCAGTATTCGTTCAATCGGTTCCAGACGAGTTCGGTATCGGGGAATGTTTACTGGAACCATTCGCCGCACAACCTGACTTTTGGCGGAGATTATCGGCGCCAGCAGTTTAATTATCTGGGGCAGCAGGACGCTCGCGGGACGTTTACGTTTACGGGGGCTGCGGCTGGGTCGGACTTTGGCGGGTTCCTGCTGGGTGTGCCGGATACGAGTTCGATTGCGTTTGGTAACGCGGATAAGTACTTTCGGGCTTCTGTTTATGACGCGTATGTTACGGATGACTGGCGTGTGAATCCTGGTTTGACGCTGAACTATGGGGTGCGGTGGGAGTACAGTTCGCCGATTACGGAAACCTATGGTCGTCTGGTGAATCTGGATATTACTCAGGGATTTAAAGGCGCGGCTCCGGTGGTGGCGAATAAGCCGGTGGGGCCGTTGACGAATCGGACTTATGCGGATTCGCTGGTGAAGCCGGTGAAGAATGCGTTCCAGCCCCGGATTGGTTTGGCATGGCGTCCGGTGGCGGGGGATTCGCTGGTGGTTCGCGCGGGGTATGGCACTACTTACAACACTTCGGTGTATCAATCGATTGCGGTGCAGATGGCGCAGCAGTCGCCGCTTTCGAAGAGCTTGAGTGTGCAGAATACATTGGCCAATCCTCTGAGTCTGGCGAATGGTTTTCTGCAGTCTCCAACGACGACGCCGAATACGTTTGCGATTGATCCGGACTTCCGGATTGGGTATGCGCATACGTGGTCACTGGCTATCCAGCGCGACCTGCCGGCGTCGCTGATTATGACGGCGACTTATCTGGGGATCAAGGGCACGAGGGCTCCGCAGTCGTTCCTGCCGAATACGTATCCTGTGGGCGCGGTGAATCCATGTCCGGCTTGCCCGACGGGGTTCACTTACCTGTCGTCGAATGGCAATTCTACTCGGGAGGCGCTGCAGTTACAGTTGCGGCGGCGGTTGCACCATGGGTTCACGGCTACGGCGAATTACACATTCTCCAAGTCGATTGACAATGGGATTCTGGGCGGGCGCGGTGGTGGCGGGCAGATGATTGCGCAGGACTGGCTGAATCTGCGGGGCGAGCGAGGGTTATCGAACTTTGACCAGAGACATGTATTGACGTTGCAAACGCAGTACAGCACGGGTGTGGGTGTTAAGGGCGGTACCTTGCTGGACGGGTGGCGAGGCACAGCGGTTCGCGACTGGACGATCACGTCGCAGATGAATCTGGGGACGGGGACTCCGCTTTCGCCGGTTTATCTGGCGGCGGTTCGGGGCACGGGTGTTACGGGCACAATTCGTCCGGATTACACGGGGGCGTCGTTATATGATCCGCCTTCTGGGTTGTATCTGAATCCGGCGGCGTATCGGGCACCGGCAGCGGGTTTCTGGGGTAATGCGGGGCGGAACACGATTACGGGGCCGACGCAGTTTACGCTGAATGCGTCGATGTCGCGGACGTTCCGGTTGCATGACCGACTGAGCATGGATGTGCGTGTAGAGGCGACGAATCCTCTGAACAATGTGCGGTTCCCGAACTGGAATACGGTGGTGACGAGTGCTCAGTTTGGGCTGCCGGTGGTGGCGAATCCGATGCGGTCGGCGCAGTTGAGTATGCGGGTGAGGTTCTAATGATGAAACGCTTTACTGCAGTTCTGCTGCTGCTGACTGTTACGATTACTGCGCAACAAGTGCCGAAGCCTCCGGCTGATGAAGGGGTAGTTACCTTCAAGAGCAATACTCAACTGGTAATTGAGACGGTCTTTGTGAAGGACAAGAACGGGAAGGCCATTGAGGGTCTGACCCCGAAGGACTTCACGCTGACTGAGAACAACGTGGTGCAGACGATTCAGTTTGCTGAGTTCCAGAAGTTTGATGATGCCAAGCCGACTCCCATGCCAACGGCGATTGCGGCGAAGCCGGTGATTATGGGCGCTCCTTCGGTGACGGTGGGGCAGATTGCCCCGGAGCCTCCCGGCGATATCCGGCATCGGGATCATCGTTTGTTGGCGCTGTATTTCGATATGGCGGCGATGCAGGTTCCGGATCAGATTCGGGCGTTGAGTTCGGCGCGGAAGTTCATTCGGACGCAGATGACGGGTGCGGACGAAGCGGCGATTATGCAGTATACGGGCGCGGCGGTGAAGGTTCTGAATGATTTCACTTCGGACCGTGTGGCGCTGGAAGCTTCGATTGAAAAGCTGATTGTGGGTGAGGGGCAGGGCTTTGATGAAACCGATACGTCGGCGGACACGGGCACGGCGTTTGGCCAGAACGATTCGGAGTTCAACCTTTTCAATACGGATCGTCAATTGGCGGCTCTGCAGACGGCGGTGAAGATGCTGGGGACGCTGACGGAGAAGAAGTCGCTGGTGTATTTTTCGAGTGGGTTGCGGTTGAGTGGGTCGAGCAATCAGGCGCAGATGCAGGCGACGGTGAATGCGGCGATTCGGGCGAATGTTTCCTTCTTCCCGGTGGACGCGAGAGGGCTGGTGGCGTCGGCTCCGCTGGGTGATGCAACGATGGGGTCGCCGGGCGGACAGGGGATGTACTCGGGGCGGTCGGCTTTGGCGATGGCCGGGAACCTGCAAAGGTCGCAGGACACGATGTACTCGCTGGCGGCGGATACGGGCGGGAAAGCATTGCTGGATAACAATGATCTGGCGATGGGCATTGTGAACGCGCAGCAGGCGATTTCGAGTTACTACATTCTGGGGTATTACACGAATCAGACGAATCTGGATGGTAAGTTCCGGCGGGTGAAGATTACGGTGAATGTGCCGGACGCGAAGCTGGATTACCGGCAGGGATTTTATGCGGGCAAGACTTTCAGTAAGTTCACAGCGGCGGACAAGGAACGGCAGCTGGAAGATGCTCTGATGCTGGGCGATCCGATTACGGAACTGACGCTGGCGATGGAAGTGGATTACTTCCAGATGAACCGGGCCGAGTATTTTGTGCCGGTGACGGTGAAGGTGCCGGGGAGTGAGTTGGCGCTGGTGAAGAAGTCTGGCGGTGAGCGGACGCTGATCGATTTCATTGGCGAAGTGAAAGATGAGTTCGGGACCACGGTGAGCAATGTCCGCGACAAGGTGGACATTAAGCTTTCGGGCGAGACGGCTGCGGAACTGGTGAAGAGGCCGATTCAGTACGATACGGGCTTTACACTGCTGCCGGGAACTTATACGGTCAAGATATTGGCTCGGGATGACGAGACGGGGCGTATCGGAACTTATATGACGAAGTTCCTGGTGCCGAATCTGAACAAGGAAGAGAAGAGAATTCCGATTAGTTCGGTGGTGCTGAGCAGTCAGCTGGTGGACATGCGCGACGCCTTGTTCACGGCGGGTAAGGACAACGGGAAGACGCCGATTGCGAATCCGCTGATTCAGAACGGGCAGAAGCTGCTGGCCAATGTGACGCACGTGTTCTCGCGGAGCAAGGATATGTATGTATATCTGCAGGCATATCAGCCCAATGCGACGACGTTTGAACCGCTGGTGGCGTTTGTGACGTTCTACAAGGGGCAGACGAAGGCGTTTGAGACGCAGCCTTTGCAGGTGACGGAAGGTTTGCAGAATCGGCTGAAGACGGTGCCGCTGAAGTTCAGCATGTCACTGAGTCAGTTGCCTCCGGGGCGGTATGATTGCCAGGTTACGGTACTGAATCCGGCGGGCCAGAAGGCTGCGTTTTGGCAGGCTCCGATTGTGTTGACGCAATAAGCGGATAGGATGGAATTATGAAGCTTCGTATTGCGCTGGCGCTGGTGGCCGCAGGTTCCTGTTTCGGGCAGGTGGCCTTTGAGGTCGCCTCAATCAAGCCTGCTGAGGCGATGACACCGCAGAAGATGATGGCGGGCAAGATGAATATCGGGATGAAGGTGGATGGAGCCCGTGTGGATATCGGGTATTTGGGGCTGACTGAGTTGATTACGATGGCGTACCGGCTCAAGCGGCACCAACTGCAGGGTCCGGACTGGATGAGTGCGCAGAGGTTTGATATTCAGGCGAAGCTTCCGGCAGGGGCGACGAAGGATCAGGTTCCGGAGATGTTGCAGGCGTTGTTGGCAGAACGCTTTGGGCTGAAGTTCCATCGTGATACCAAGGAACAGGCCATGTATGCGCTGGTGGTGGGTAAGGGTGGTTCGAAGCTGAAGGAAGCGGACCCGGATCCGGACCCTGCCACAGCGGTTGCCGAAGGGGCACCGGTGAAGGGTACTCAGACGTTTACGATGGGGGCGGCAGGGGGCCAGACCACGGTTCGAATGGCGCAGGGTGGCGGTGGCGCTGTGGTGACGACCGGCGGCTCCGGGGGGATGGGCGGCGCGAGGATGGAAATGGGCTCCGACGGGATGATGCATATGGAGCTGAAGAAGATCACCATGACCGCGTTTTCGGAGATGATCACTCGATTTGTGGATAAGCCGGTGATGGACCAGACGGAGTTGAAGGGCAACTACAAGGTGACGCTGGATCTTGCGATGTCGGACATGATGGGCGCGGCTCGGGC
>RGPS01000016.1 GCA_010084195.1 Terriglobia bacterium | reverse complement strand
CCTGGCCTCACCAGCCTGGCCCCACCAGCCTGGCCTCACCAGCCTGGCCTCACCAGCCTGGCCCCACATCGGGCCAGCGATTATTCTCCTCGGCTTCCCCGCCAGGCAGCCAAGCGATAGAATGCCACTGATGACCATGCGAGCCCTTTTCTTATCGGCCCTCTTCCTGCTCCCGTTTGCGGCCCCCTCCGCCCAGGACTACTTCCCCCCGTCGGACGCCAAAGGCGGCTGGCGGGAAGCCAAAGACGCGGCAGCGGCCCGCAAAGTTGCTGCGGTGGATGTGCGGCGTCTGGAACAGGCTTTCGATTATGCCCGACGCTCCAGCCAGCATGGTGGCCTGCTCGTGGTGCGACATGGCTATCTGGTGTACGAACGCTATTACGGTAAGGGCAATCGGAACGCGAATCCGACGATGGCGTCGGTCGGCAAGGCCTTCGTGTCGGTCGCGGCCGGTATCATGCTGGACGAGCGCAAGGCCGACTTCCCCGAAGGCCTCGACCAGAAGGTTTTCACGCAGAAGTACCTGCCGCAGGCGCTTCCGCTCGATGACGCAGCCAAAGCGGAGATCAACCTTGGGCAGCTCCTCAGCATGGCGGCCGGCTTTCGTGGCGAGGGCAGCAATCCCGGCTTCGTCAACAATATCCCGAGTCCGCTCCCGGCGCTCGCAAAGCCGGTTCAGCCCGGCCTCGATCAGGACATGACGGCTTTGCGGACCCCCCTTTGGACGGTGCCCGGAGGCGGTTATTCGTATGCCTCCAGCTCACCCCATGTTGCGTCCATGGTGGTTCGTAACATCACGGGCAAGGAAGTTCGCGACTATCTGGACGAGAAACTTGGCCAGCCTCTCGGTTTCGGCCAGTGGGGCTGGCAGAATCGTGCCGGGCAAAATGCCCTCCCGCACAACCCCGGGGGCGGGGGCGTAGCGGTTCATGCCACAGATGCTTTACGCTTCGGGTACCTGCTGTTGCACAAGGGTGCCTGGGCTGGGAAGCAGATCCTGTCGTCCGGGTATGTGGACAAGCTTTCCCATCCTTCGCCGTATCAGAAGCACGCACCCTACAGCCTGAGCTTCGAGAACAATGCGGACGGGCATGTGGCCGGGGCACCGAAAGACGCTTACTTCAAGTCAGGTGGGGGAGGCTTCGGGATCTACGTGATTCCCTCGCTGGATATGGTGATTTACAAGATGGCCGGCAACGACACGCAGTATGACCCTGCAGCCACGGGGCTGAAGCAGGATTACCCGTATGACGGGTCGCGAGATCAATGGAAAGCCGAACCGCACACGCAGTTTTCAGACGGCCCGATTGGCGTGGATGACGGCGTGCGCAGGGTTCTGGAAATGGTTAGCGCAGCGGTAATTCCGTAGAGAAACTTAAACCGTCTTCGTGCTGCCGCCGTCGGCATCAATTAACGACCCATGCACGTACCGCCCATGCTTCGACAGCAGAAACGCCACCAGCCCCGCAATATCCTCGGGCTCGCCCACCTGGGTAATCTTCTCCGAGCCGTCCGCACCGGACCTGGATTGATGCAGTTCACCTGCACCCCATCCTGCAGCCCCAGTTCCGCCAGCGCCTTCGTCAGCGATAACAATGCCGCATTTACTGACCCGCCAATGGTGAACTGAGCGCCAGGAGTCCGCCCCCCCGACCCCGAAATATTCACCACCGCACCCTTGCCGGCCTTCAGATACGGCCACGCCGCCCGCGTTACCCGCACCGCGCCGAACATCTTCAGCGCATAGCCATCCATCCAGTCTTCTTCGGTCAGCGTCAGGAAATCGCCGCGCTTTGTCGCCCCGGCATTATTCACCACAATGTCGAGCGACCCGAACGCGTCAAGCGCCGCCTGCACCGCCCGCGTGGCTGATTCCGGCAGTCGAAGATCCAGCGCAATGCCGGCAGCCTCGCCCCCGGCGGCGCGAATCTCCGCCACCGCTTCGGCCAGCATAGCCTCATCGCGGGCACACAACACCACGCGCGCCCCATCCTCCGCCAGCCGATTCGCAATCGCGCGGCCAATCCCGCGATTGGAACCCGTAATCAGTGCCGTCCTGCCCGAAAGTTCTTTCATTCCTTTGCAGGATATCTGGCCTTCAGGACTGCCCGGTCGGCCTCAGAAATTCCCGCCCTCGTTGCAATGTCGCCGCGCTTCTTTAGCGAGCGGCGATAACGCCCGAAATACTCGTTAATGTCTCCGCCGAAGCGGAAGCTGTACATGATGTCGGCGAACGCCGCCGTATGCGCAAACCCGATCCCGTGGCCCGTTTCATGCAGGCAGGTCAGGTACACAACGGTATCGCGCAGCATTTCATCGGTTCGCGTCGCCGTGGCAATTTCGCGACCCAGCATCCTCGTGTCCGGCAGAACGTAAATGTCGGCTCCCCGTTGGCCATCCACCTCCACGGGAACGGCCTCACCGTAAAGACTTCCCTGGCCGTTCGCCCAGTGGATCCTGAGCCGGGCGTGCGCCTCTGTGGGGCTGGCGCGGAAGGTAATGCCGCCGCCGGACTCCCGAGCCCAGGCCTCCAGGGCCCATTTGCCCAGTTCCGGGTCACCCGGTTTACACGCCGTGGCCTTTTCTGCCTCAGGTGTACAGGGATCAATCCAGTACGTCCATTCCTCCGCCCAGGCTGAGCACCCGGCAAGGAGCAACAACAAAGCAAGCTGCAAAATCACCATGCCGGAATTGTACAATCAAGCCCGGACCTCCGTATCAAAAACATGGCGCTGCCCCGCAAAATTCTGATCGCGAACCGAGGTGAAATCGCCCTTCGCGTCATTCGTACCATTCGCGAAATGGGCCTTCGCTCGGTCGCCGTCTATTCCGATGCCGACCGCGCCGCGCTCCACGTTCGCAAGGCCGACGAAGCGGCGTATCTCGGGCCTTCCCCGTCCGCCGAAAGTTATCTCAACATCGACCGGATTCTGGAGGCCGCCCGCCGCCACGGTGCCGATGCTATCCACCCTGGTTACGGCTTCCTCAGCGAGAATGCCGCCTTCGCCAAAGCCTGTGAGGCTGCGGGCATTACGTTCATTGGGCCGTCTTCGAAGTCGATTTCCCTGATGGGTTCGAAGACCAGCGCCCGGCGTGTGGCCAAGTCCGGCGGGGCACCAATTGTGCCCGGGACCGAAGAGGGCGTCACGGACGTCGCCGAAGCTGCAGAGATTGCGCGGACTATCGGGTTTCCCATCATGCTCAAGGCCGTCGCCGGGGGCGGCGGCAAAGGTATGCGCCGCGTTGACCGTTCCGAAGATCTGCGTTCCTCCTTCGATGCCGCGTCCAGCGAAGCCCTCCGCTCTTTTTCGGACGGTCGGATCTACGTCGAAAAGCTCATCGAGAACGCTCGTCACGTTGAAATCCAGATCTTTGGTGATCACCACGGGAATCTGGTCCATCTGGGCGAGCGGGAGTGCTCGGTTCAGCGTCGCCACCAGAAGGTCATCGAGGAATCACCCTCACCCCTGATGGCGCGCCACCCCGGACTCCGCGAACGCATGGGGGAAGCCGCCGTTCAGGCTGCCCGCGCGGCAGGGTACTTCAACGCCGGAACCGTGGAGTTCCTGGCGACCGATTCCGGGGAATTCTACTTCCTGGAAATGAATACCCGCCTCCAGGTGGAGCACCCGGTGACGGAACTGGTGACAGGTCTGGATCTTGTCCGCCTCCAGCTTGAAGTGGCAGGGGGGGCACCGCTGCCCTTCACGCAGGCCGACGTTGCCCTGCGCGGTGCCGCCATCGAGTGCCGCATCTACGCTGAAGACCCCTCGAATAATTTCTTTCCTTCTCCGGGGCGTATCACGACGCTGGCTGAACCTTCCGGCCCCGGCGTTCGCCTCGATTCCGGAGTCTACCCCGGCTGGACAGTTCCCCTGGAATACGACCCCCTGCTCTCCAAGCTCATCGTTTGGGCCGATACGCGCGAACACGCCATCGCCAGAATGCTGCGGGCGCTGTCCGAGTACCATATTGGCGGCATCGAATCGAACCTGTCTCTCTTCCGCTTCATTCTCAAGGAACCGAATTTTGTAGCGGGCGATCTGCATACAGGGTATCTGGATGCTTTGTTGAAGACTCAGCCGGATTTCAAGCCCCCGCCAAAAGACCATATTCCTGCCATCGCAGCGGCAGCCATTTCGGTGCGCACCAAACCCCTTTCTGCCGAAACTGCCCCCCCGGCCTCCCGCTGGCGCGCCGCCGGACTTCAGGAGCTTCTCTGATGAGCCAGCGGATCCTGATCAACGGCCTCCCGGTGGACCCGGCTGGTGATGTCAGCATCGTCGAGTGCGAACCCGGTGTCTACAGCATCCTGCAGGCTGGTGCGTCCTTCGAAATTCGCGTCACGGCAGATCGTATCGAAGTGGACGGCCACCCCGTTCGGTACGCAACGGAGGACCTGCGGCAATGGAAGCGTTCCTCCGCTCTAGCCGGAGCCGGGGGGCGGGCCAACATAACGGCCCCCATGCCGGGCAAGGTTGTACGTATCCTGGTTGCCGTGGGGGACATGGTTACAGCAGGGCAGGGAATTGTCGTCATCGAAGCCATGAAGATGCAGAATGAACTCAAATCCCCCGTGGATGGCGTGGTTTCGCGACTCGCCGTGACCGAGAACGAAGGTGTAGCGGCCGGAACTGTACTCGCAGTGGTTGAGGCGACAACAGGTGAGGCGGGATAATCAAAGCGAAGACATGACCCCACCATTGTGCCCGGATTGCGGCGGAACCGGATGGAAGATCGTCGAACGCGAAGAACTCTCCGGAGCCGTCCGCTGCCACTGCGTCTCCACGGAGCGGGCTACCCGGCTGGTTGGCGAGTCCGCCATCCCGCCTCTCTACGCGAACGCCTCCTTCGAAAACTTCCTGTTGCCCCGGGATAACCCCATCGCTTACCGGGAACTCACCGAAGTCTTCCTGCAGGTGCGTGGCTATGCCCGCGAATTCCCCAATACGAAACGCCCCGGCCTTCTGCTCATGGGGTCGCCGGGCACGGGTAAGACGCACCTTGCCGTAGCCGCCTTTCGCGCTCTGCTGGGCAAGGGCTTTGAAGGCCTTTTCTTCGACTACCAGAATCTGCTGGACCGAATCCGCTCCGGCTACGACAAAGAATCCAATCTGGGTGACAAAGAAGCCTACCGTGTTGCTCTCGAACGCGAAGTGCTGCTTCTGGACGACCTCGGTGCCCACCGCGTTACCGACTGGGTGGAGGATACCGTCACGTCCATCATTACCCACCGCTGCAACAACAGCAAACCGCTGATCGCGACCACCAATCTGATTGATGCCGACGCCGGTTTCGCTACGTACGAGAAATCCGGTACCGGTTTGGTGGACCATCGAACCACTTTGACGGAACGCATCGGAGCCCGCGCACGTTCACGTCTGTTTGAAATGTGTCTTGTTATCAAAATGCCCCTCATTGAGGACTATCGGATCCGGAAACAAAGGAGCTGACGTGCGCCGGGCAAGCCTGCTGGCTCTTTTGTTCTGCTGTCTCGCACCTGCCGCCATCCCGCCGCCTGGCTGGGTGGAAGCTGCTGAATTCCCTTGGGCCTCCATCCCGACCCACCTGCGCGAACGCAGCCTCCTCTGGCTCAAGAGTACGGGCATTACCCACATCAGTCTTGCCCCGTCGGGCGACCCCGCCGAACTCTCCGCTCTCATTCGGACTGTCCGCAGCCTAAACCTGGAAGCCGATTTGCAGGGTCCGGTTCCGGCTTCGATGGAAGCTCTGACGCGCCCTCACGGAGGCCCTTTAACCCCGCCGCTTCCCGGGCCCCCGCTCCGCGTTTCTGCCCTTGCGCCCGACGCTCTGAAGCGGGTCAATACACAGTTCCTCACTTCGTCGAAGGCGGTTCTTTGGACCGATGTTTTCGATACCCTGAGCGGCCCCACCTTTCGTGCCGGTGCCTTCGGCATGGATGGTACCGAACGTCCCGCCGCCCTTACGCTTCGACGGAGCGCCCAACTTACCCGCTATTGGGGCCATCTTCGTGTCGGTCTGCGGTTCGCTCCCGGTGCCCAGCCCGTGACGCCGGTGCCAATCCTGTCCGTCCGCCAATTCCAAACCCCCACGGGCGCTTCCTTCGTGGAAGTGGAAAATGTTGCAAGGACGGCGTGGCATGGAGATCTTCGTGCCGCCTATTCAGCCGTCCACCGTTTCATCGCTCTGCCTGGCGTTACCGTGCCGGCCCACGGGTCGCTGCGCTTTCCCGTCAACATTCCGCTGATGGCGGGGCCCCTCTGCCGTGCGTGCAGTGCCTTCGCGACGCCGGACCATCTCATTTACGCCACTGCGGAACTGACCGCCATGGAGTACGAGAACGGCATTCTCGCCATGGAGTACTACGCGCCCTCTGCGGGAGAGGCCCTTCTTCAGTTGTCGCGACAGCCTTCCGGCCCTCTCGTCGCCGGCGGCAAACTGGCACCTTTCGTTTGGGACGAGGCGACCAAACGCCTGAAACTCACCATTCCGGCAGGTCAGGCACCCTCACGTCACATTCGCATCGCTATTGCTGTTGAACCGCCGGATGCCACGGCATTTTTTCCAGGCGCCAAAGTGCTGCTCATTGGGGAGGAGAACCGCCTCACCGCACAATACTCCTCGGAAGCGATTTCGCAACGCTCGCGTCTGGTTCCGCTACCCGGCCTCGAAATATCCCGCGACCCGACTGACCCCAGGTCACCGCTGGAATCGCTTTTCCACCTCACGCCCGCTTCATCGGCCATTGATGGCGACACCGCCGAGCTTGCCATTGAAGCCGATGGAATTCGCCTGAGTCACGCCCAACCGCACCTTCGCAAACCTGCGGTGCTTTCTTTTAGTGACGGGGTTCAGGTCCGTCTGGCTCCGAACTCCAGCCTCGCGCTTTATCCCGCGACGATTCCGGTGAGCCAGCGTGCCGGTCGGGAGATCACGGTCGTGATCCGGAATAACGCGCCGGAGATCCGGACCTTCCAGCTGGAGGTGACAGCCGAAGGTCTGGAGTTTTCGCCAAAGATTGCCAATGTCACCGTGGGTGTGTCTGCGTCCAGGCCCGTCACCTTCCGTATCTTCGCTGCTTCTGCCAAACCGGGACTCCACGCGGGCGTTGCGCACCTTACGGGCCACGCTCTCGCAACAGAGCCGGTCCGCTTCCTCGTACTGCCCACAGGTGCAGCCGTTGGCTGGTCTGCCGAGGGATTTCATTTCCTGGAGAGTCTTCGCCAGCGGGCGAGTTTTCTCCCGGGGCGGTGGCTCGAATTTATCGGGAAGGAAAATGGCCGCGATGCTCTGCCTGCGGGCGGAATCAGCTTTGCTCCCGGTTCCCTTCGAACTGCCGGAGACGAGCTGTTTATTACAACACAGCCTGGAAAAGCCTACCGTCTGGCTGACCTCGAACCCCTGCTCCCCAAAGTCTTGCCGCGAAGGCCGGAGTAGTTTCTCTTCGAGGGCCACGGCGTTTGAAACCCTGAATGGCGGCCAGCCCGTCATCGTCACTTCCGCCAGCGGCGTCTCTACCGCCGTCCACGTTCCGGGAGCGGCTTATGCCCGGCTATCTTCACTGTCGCCACAGGCCGAGTCGTCGTTCGGGCGACGGATGGCATGCTGATCTCGGCCACCAACCCCGCCGCTGCCGGCGATGTGCTTAACGTCATTGCCACCGGGCTCGGTCAGACCACCCCGGCACTTGCCACGGGACAGATTACTCCTCGTGACCAGCCGTTTGTCACCGCCCCCGTTACCCCCCAAATCGGTGGCGTGACCGCCAATGTGTCTACGGGTACAGCGATTGCCGGTCTCGCTGGCGTCTACCAGATCACCGTAACGTGCCCGCTGGTGTGGCTGCCGGTACCGCTAAACTACAGCTGCAGATGCCGTCCTCCGGCATTGCACTCTTCGGTGGTCCCAACTACTCAGCGTCCAACTCTGTTGATCTGGCCGTGAAGTAAGCGTCTCCAGTAACTGAACAACACTGTGGAGCGTTGGCGAAAGCCAACGCCCCATTTTCAGGTGAAGGCTTACACTGATAGCAGTTCTTTTGCCCCTGCTTTTTGAATCCCCCATCCTCCGCGCTCTCCGCCATCGAAACTTCCGGCTGTTCTTTAGTGGCCAAATCATTTCGCTCATTGGAACCTGGATGGAGTCGGTCGCTCAAGCCTGGCTCGTGTACCGCCTCACGGGATCTTCCGCCCTGCTGGGTCTCGTCGCCTTCGCGGGTCAGATCCCGGTCCTCCTGCTTGGCCCTGTTGCCGGACATCTGGCCGACCGTCTGCCTCGCCGTGCCATCATCCTGTTCACCCAGTCGACCTTCTGCGTGATTGCCCTCCTTCTGGCCGCGCTGACCCTGTCGGGGCGAATCCAGATCTGGCAGATTTTTGTCCTCGGCACTCTCATGGGTATCGTCAATGCCTTTGACGTACCGGCACGCCAGTCTTTCCTGAAGGAACTGGTGGGCCACGAGGACATGATCAACGCGATTGCGCTCAACTCCACCATGTTCAATTTCGCCCGTGTGGCCGGACCTGCGATCGCGGGGCTCATCGTGTCCCAGATTGGCGAAGGCTGGTGCTTCCTGCTGAATGGCATTTCCTACCTCGCCGTAATCACCGGCCTGTTGCGGATCCGTCTGCTACCCGTGCCCACCCCGGAATCCGTAACAGTCTCGCCCTGGCAGAATATCCGTGATGGCTATGCGTTCATCGGACAGACGATGCCGGTCCGCAACCTGCTGGGTATGATCGCGCTGCTGAGCTTTGCCGGGCTGCCGTTCATTGTTCTCCTGCCGGTGTTCGCGGAAGGCATTCTGCACAGTGGCGCGAAGGGGTTGGGTCTGCTGATGTCGTCTGCGGGAGTTGGTGCCACTGCGGGTGCGCTCCTGCTGGCGTCCAGGCTGAAGGTTGAGGGCCTCAGCCGCTGGCTGTCCGCCGCCGCCGTCACATTCTCGCTGGCGCTGGCGAGCTTTGCCTGGTCAACGAACCTCTGGCTGTCCGTCGCCCTGCTCTTGCTCACCGGCTTCGCCATGATGGTCCAGATACTCTCGTGCAATACGCTGATCCAGTCCATGGTGCCTGACCACTACCGGGGCCGGGTGATGAGCGTGTATTCCATGATGCTGATCGGCATGAATCCGGTGGGGGCGATGGTTGCCGGCTTCGCAGCGGCTCGCTGGGGTGCGCCGCTGACGATCACGGTTGGAGCCGCGACGTGCCTTGTGGCGGCCCTGGCCTTCATCGCCGCGCTGCCCGCGTTTCGCGTCGGTGCCCGCAGCCTGCTCAGTGAACGCGCCATCCCGCCAGTCGACCAAAAGCAGTAAACTGAGAGGAGGCTGCCATGTCATCTCTCCCCAATCCGATTTTCAGCGTCGAAGAATATCTAAGGTTGGAGTACAAGGCCGAGTTTCGCTCCGAGTATATTCAGGGCACCATCGTGGCCATGGCCGGGGCAAGTCGGAATCACGGCTGGATCGTCGGTGCCGTTCTCGCGCAACTGGCAACACAACTTCGTGGAAAGTCTTGTGGCGCGGCGGCCAATGACATTCGGGTCTATATCGAAAAGTACAAGGTCCTGACCTATCCGGACATCGTGGTTACTTGTGGTCCGGATGTCCTCGCCGAGGGTACCCCGGAAACGCTGGCCGACGCCACCCTGATCATTGAGGTGCTCTCTCCCGCTACCCAAAGCTATGATCGCGGCGAGAAGTTTCTCTACTATCGAGGTCTGCCATCCTTCGCCGAGTACCTGCTCCTCTCGCAGGATGCGATTCGCGCCGAACACCACACGCGCCAGCCTGACGGTTCCTGGCTGCTTCGCGAGATCTCTGATCCCGGGGCCATTCTCCAGCTAACCTCCATCGGCTGCCAGCTCGCGCTGGCAGAACTCTATGAGCGGGTTCAGCTTGAAACTACTTTACCTTTAAATCTCCCTGCACCGCTCGCACCAGCGATGTGATCTCATCCCGTGAAACATCGTGCCATTGCACGACTACGTAGAACTTCCCCTCCTGAAACTTTACGGTGTCTGCTTCGGCCCGGCCCTTCTGCATCGCCTCAAACGCCGACCCTTCCGCTGCGAATCCACACGCCGTTACTTCAGCCGAGCCCTTGCTCGCGTACTCCGCCTTCCAGCACTCAGGCTTCGCCTTGCCCTCTATCCCGGCGGGAATGGCGGTTTTTGCCAGAGACTTCCGGGTCCACCCGGGAGCCGCTGACTGCGGCAGCTTCGGCTCTCCCGGCACGGAGTCGCCGCATCCCGTGAGTAGCGCTGTCGCCACGAGGAGTAAACTAAAGGTTTCCCTGCTAACAAATCTGGTCGGGCTTTTCACGACTTTGGAACTTTGCACGACCTTGAGGATACCTTGTCTCTATCGATTCTGAACGACTCCACACGCGCTAACACCGACGCTGCCTTTTCGCGCTTCGAGTCCGAGAACACCATGGCCCGCGTTCGCGCCGTCGATCTTCGCGCCCGCACCGAAGGCCTCAGTGCCCTCAAACCCGCTGACGACCCACTTATCCCGATTTCGATGGAGATCAACGCCGAAGGCCAGGTCACGAAAAACTCCCTCGGCGTTCTCAATCTCGCCTGGCAGGCTGCCGAGCACCCCGAGTGGGCCGCGCAAATCACCGCCGAAGTGGAAGAGATCCGCCAGCGCATCCAGGACACCCATGGCACTCGCCTCCGGTTCATCATTTGGGCCGGGATGGGCGGTTCCATGGAGGACAAGACTGCCTATAACGCCGCTGGTCTCTTCAAAGGAGGGCCCCGGTTTTACTCCCTCGACTCCACCGATCCCCAGAAGCTCAAGTCCATTGTCGACGACATGCAGAAGCGTGCCGGTAAACCCATCGCGGAACTTCTGCCTTCCACCCTGGTGGTCGGCATGGCGATGGGCATGACCTCGTACGAACCTGTCGTCAACCTGGAGAAACTGGCTGGGCTCTACGACAAGTTCGGCATCGATTCCACGCCGAATTTCATCTACCTGACCCTGCCTGGTTCCATCCTGGACAACTTCGCCGGGCCGCGCGGTTATCGTCGGATTCCCCTGCAGCCGGATAACGATAACTCGACTGCCGGACGCCATTCCGCGCCCCTGACGCGCGGTAGTCTGTACCCCCTCGCTTTAGCCAATCAGCCGCTCAAGCCCTGGATCGAAGGTGCCCAACTCTCCGACGCTGAAGTCAACGACGCGTTGAAGCTTGCGGCCTTTCTCCACGCCAATGGCCTCGCCGGACGCGACAAAGTAACGCTGTTGCTTCCCAAATCCTGGGCCCCTGCCGCGCTGTGGACCAAGCAGGACATTGAAGAGAGCCTCGGTAAGTCTGAATCGATTGGCATTAAGATCGTGATCGGCGAGCGCGTCGCTCCACGGCATTACCATCGTTCGGAAGACCCCAAACAGGACCGTGTCTTCCTGGCGATCCAGCATAAGGGCGAGCCCCACCCCGAAGCTGAGGGTATTGGCAAGCTCCGCGTCGGTAAATACCCGGTTGCCATCGTTACCTTTTCTGCGAAGGCACCGCTGTCGCGCTACATGCAGTTCATCCACCACGTCGTCTTTGGGCTGGGCGTTCTGCGCGAGATGAATTTCGTCACGCAACCCGCTGTCGAACTCTACAAGGCGATCACTTCGGAGATCTACAAGGAGGCCGCAGAAGTCGGTGGCATTCGTGAAAGTTCGGCATGGAAAGCTCTTACGGCAGGGGCAGGGAAGCGCTGGAAAGGCGTAGTCGGCCTGGAGACTCCGGAAACGCTGGCTGCCGCTATCACCGGGGCTTTCAATCACCACAAGATCAACTACGGCGAACTGACTTTCTTCGGCGATACCCGATACTCTGAGGAAGGCACACAAATCCGGGCCATTCTCGACGAAGCCGCCAACCGGATCTTCAAGTCCAGCTTCCATATGGTCGCCGACGTCTACGAAGGCCCGGCCATGAACCACAGCTTCCACGAGATGATCATTGGCCACGGCAAGTGCTTCTCCATCGTTCTGCTGAGCGAGAAACAGGTGCGCTTTGCCGTGGCCGGATACGAGCCCGACTACCACACGGCTCAGTTCCTGGCCACCTGCCAGGCTCTGCGCAAGAAGGGGCGCATCGTGCATCCTGTGTTGGTAAAGGATCTGAGTCCGGAATCGATGGAACTGCTGGAAGCCTTCTTCGCCGAGACCGCGAGGGAACTGAAGACTCCGTTCAAGGCTCAAGCGCCCCCGCCACCCCCGCAGAGGTCATTCCGGCCCCGGAACGATGGGCCACCGCCCCGCCGTTACCCCGGTCGGAGGTAGGCTTCGGCATCGGCGCACTGGTTCTTTAGTTCCCGCCTCGGCCCCTGCCGCCACGTCCGCCGGGCCGGGGTGCCTTGTCGGGGTCGCTGGGTACGATTCCCAACTCCGACCCATCAAACGGACAGTTCGAATACTCGAAAGCGTGCGCCCTCTGGCAAACCGGACAATACTTCTTCACCTCAGGCAGCGGGTGCAGAGCCTTCGAGCTCAGCCATTGTTGCCGAAGCTCCAGCTGAGCCGGCGTCGCTGCCTTGCCGGTGTGTTCCACGGGAACTATTTCCAGGTTTGGAGATTCTGTCAGGGTGATCTCAAGGTCTTTCTTTCCGGCCCGACCTTCTGTTTTAAGCTTTGCCTTGTCGCCCGGTTTGTGGCCGTCCAGCCACTTTTGCAGCTCTTCTTCCGACTTCAGGGCCTTGCCCTCGAACTCCAGAACCTTATCGCCCCGGTCGAGGCCCGCCACATACGCCGGAGAATCGCGCAGCACCGGTCCCGTAATACTCATAGCCCCGTCCGTCATCTGGTACGCAAGAGCGCCCAGCCAAACATGTTTTCCCGGTGGCTTCCGCAGCGCGAACCCGGCCTTTTCCAGTAGCGCGCCATAGCCGATCGGTTCCTTGCCCAGAACATGTCGGCGGAAGAAATCCGCAGCGAAGGTCTTGTCACCTACTGCATTCCCAAGGGCTGACTGCAGGTCCTCCAGCGTGTAAGGCTTCTGCACATCCGGGTGCTCTTTCCACATCTGTCGCATCCAGTCATCCAGACTCTTACGCGGGAACTTGGTCCGAATCGTCAGATCTGCGCCCAACGCAATCGCGGCCCCGTAGGTGTAGTACGAGATGAACGTATTCGACCGGTTCACCGGATCGTTCGCGGTCGCGGCATCCACAAACGAAGCCTGCCTCGCCATATCCACGACGCTGAAGACCTCGCGACCCGGTGCCGTCAGCACGGTGTTCACGCTCCCGCTGACAGCCCGGGAAAAACCATCGACACTGGTTAGTCCCGCCCTCTTCAGAATCAACGGGCCATAGTAGCTGGTGAACCCTTCGGCAAACCACAATTCACCCGACATATTGGCCTTTTCAAAATCAAAGGGCTCCAGGGCTTTGGGGCGGATACGCTCCACATTCCACGAATGGAAAAACTCGTGCGATACCGTCCCGATGCTTTGTGCCGCAGCCTGCTTCAGCGACTGGACGCCCGCAATCACAGTCGAGTTTCGGTGCTCCATGCCATCGCGGGAAGCATAGGGCAGATAGTCGATCAGGAACGTATAATTGCCGCCGTCGTACTTCGGGAAGGCACCAAAAACGCCCTCGGCTTCGGTGACAACCGCCTGGGCCATCTTTGCGTAGGCTGCTGCTTCCGCTTTTGTTCCGGAATGGTGCAACGCCATACGGAACTGCCGGTCGCCCACCGTCCATTCCTCCAGATCGTGGGCGCTCAATTCCACCGGGCTGTCCAGCATCATGTCTACGTTTGGCGCAGTATACGAACCATCTCCCGCCGGCACCAGTTGCGTGGCAATCTTCCAGTTCGAAGCCGCCGGTGGCAGGAACCGGAAGCTCATCGGCACCTTTTCCATGCCATGCGCCCAGACGAAAGTCGCCGGCATATTGAGATGGGCGTGCGTAGCATCGATGCCGTCATACGTGCCGTCCGCGCGGTCTCCAAACAACGTGTATTGCACCACCACAGTGCCCTTGTGTCCCGAAACCTGCCAGGAATAGGGGTCCGCGCGGCTCACGGATAACTCGTGCCCTTCGCCATCCGTAATCTTCACGTTGTAGACGTTTTTCGCGAACTCGTGCAGCGCATAGCGGCCCGGGGAAGACCGGCTCATCACCACCTTGAGTTCCGGCTGCTTCACCTGAGTTAAGGTAGCCCGGACCTCTGCTTCATGATGAACTGCATTCGGGAAGCTCACCTCATAGCGGATCTGCGGCTGTTGGGCGAAGGCCGCCACGCAGAACAACGAGGCGACGAAAGGGAGGGCCGGGCGAAGGGAATGAGAGGTTTTCACGGGATGGAATCTTCCAATCGTTTGCAAGGGGCGGACCTCGCAGCAGGCCCGCCCCTGGGGTGATTACTTCTTCTGAAGCTGTTTTGCGACTTTTTCCACATCGGACCAAACCCGCAGCAGATTGCCGCTCCACATCTTGCCGATCTGTTCTTCTGTGTAACCCCGCCGAACCAGTTCCAGCGTCACGTTAAACGCTTCCGCTGCGGAGTTCCACCCATCAATGCCGCCGCCGCCGTCAAAGTCCGACGAGATGCCGACATGGTCAAGGCCGATCAGCTTGACGGCATAATCGATGTGATTCACGAAGTCCTTCACATTGGCGCGAGCCGCCGCCGGATACTTCGCATCCAGTTCCGCCATCTTTTTGTCATAGGTAGCGCGCTGCTCGGCGGAAAGCATATCGAGCCCAAAACCTCCGCGACCCCGCCCACCGGTGCCAGCCGGCGCGCTGCCGTCATCATGCTCCACGGGGCAAACCCGAGTCGAGCCAGCGACCGCTGCACCGCGACCACGTCCGCCGCCACGACCAGCTCCAAATGTGATGCCCAGTTCCTCGCGAAGCTTCGCCAGCCCGGCTGTCCGTTCTTTAGAGTCGGTCTTCACATAAGAGGCGAAGCCGACTATCTGAATAACGCCACCGTTCTTCTTCAGCGCCAGCAACTGCTCGTCGTCCATATTACGGCTGTGGTCGCCCACGGCCCGAACGCCCGAGTGAGAAGCAATCACGGGAGCTTTGGACAGGCGGATCGCCTCCAGGTTCGCACCTTTCGAGGGATGCGAAAGATCGACCATCATACCCAGACGATTCATCTCTGAAATCACCTCGCGGCCCAGCGGTGAAAGACCGTTGTTATAGAGATAGCCCTGTGCCTCACCCGTATTCGAATCCGCCAGCTGGCTGTTGCCGTTGTGTGCCAGCGACATGTAGCGCCCGCCGCGGTCGTAGAATTCTTTCACCCTCTTGATGTCGGTACCAATCGGATAGCCGTTCTCAATGCCGATCACCGCAATTCGCATCCCGCGCTTGTGCAGGGAAACCACATCGGCAGGGGTCAGGGCGAGGCCCATATTGTCCGCAGCCAGCTTCTCCGTGAAGCGATGAACGGCGTCGAACTTCGCAGAAGCTTCCTTGTAGGCGGCGTCGTACCCTTCCGGTGTCAACGGTCCCTGACCGACGTAGGCGATCATGAACGAAACGTCCATATCGCCCTGCACCATCTTCGGCAGATTCACCTGGGTTGTCAGCCTCTGCTTGTAGTTGCACTCCGGCTGGAAGTTCGCAATATCTATATCGTTGTGCGTGTCCAGCTTGATCACGCGATCATGAATGCCCTTGGCTTTGGCGACGAGCGCCGCTTCATTCGATTGTGCCGGACTCGTCTGAACCAGCAGACCGACGATGGCCGCAGTAACACCGGCAATGCGGAACTTACGCTGAGTGTGTGTCATAGAACCTTCCTGTACCCCTGCAGTTGCTTCCGGGGGGAAACCGTATGGAGTGAAAACTGATGACCGACAGGGGTCGAAGGAACGAGCCTTCCTTATGCTACCAACCGGCAAAAAAGGAGGTGAGGACTTTTTTCATGCCGTGTAATAATCCACGTTGCTCCCGGTCTACCCTAGTGAATGCAACTGGCGACTGGAGCACACGCAATAAACCCTATGCCCAATCTCGTCCCCTTCCCGACAACCCATCTGGGTTCCGGGCCCTTGGCTCTGGAGCGTCTGTTCGACGCCCACCACCGCCTGGTTTACGGGGCGGCGTGGCGCGTAACCGGCAATGCGGCCGATGCGGAGGATGTCCTGCAGACCGTTTTCCTGCGGCTGGCTGGACGAGACATCTCGGCTGATCTGATTGAAAATCCTGAGGGTTACCTCCGGCGAGCGGCGGTGAATGCCTCCATCAACCTGCTGGAGCTGAAGTCCCGCAAGAATGTCTCGCTGGAGAAATCGGCCGAGCCTGTTGATGCGGCGAACCATGCCGAACGGAGCGACCTTCGCGAAGTTCTGCGAATGGCGATGGCGAAACTGGGCGGCAGAACCGCCGAGATGTTCGCGCTCCGGTTCCTCGAAGGGCATTCCAATTCCGAAATTGCCGACATGTTCGGCGTTTCCACTCTGGTCGTTTCGGTCACGCTGCACCGTGCCCGCAAACAGTTGCAAAACGAAATCCGACAACTCGGAGGCCTGAAATGAAGCTTGACCATCTGCTGACCGAAATCCGAAATAACGAACCCAATCCCGCTGAAATGGAACAGGCCGCTGCCCGCGTTCGTGCCCGCCTCTTTCCTAAAATGGACGCGGCAGAACCTGTTGGTGCCATCCGTGACTGCGCCGGCTTCGTAGCTTTGATCCCGGCTTACCTGACCGGAACGCTGGATGCGTCGCGTAAAATGCTGCTGGAAGTCCATACACGAGAATGCGTCGGGTGCCGCAAGGCCCTGGCCGAGGCCCGCGAGGGCTCACGGCAGGTGATCGAGTTCCGGCCCCGTAAGTCTGCGGCCCCGCGCTACTCCGGCTGGGCCATTGCAGCCTCCGTCATGTTCGTGGCTGGCGCCGCAGGGTGGCTGGGCTATAGACAGTTCCCGTCGTTAGCTGGAGGGCCGAGGGCCACGGTGGATGTGGTGGATGGTGCCCTCTACAAGGTGACCGGCAGTGTACTGTCTCCTCTGGCTCCGGGGGCGGAACTGGGCGAAAACGACGTCGTCCGCACAGCGAGGAATTCGACGGCTGTCCTCCGGCTGAACGATGGTTCGAAAGTTGAATTGAACCAAAGGGCTCAGCTTTCCGTTACCAGAAGCTTGAAGGGTTCTACAGTTCATCTGTCGCTTGGCAACATCATCGTGGAAGCTGCGAAACAGCGCAGCGGGACCCTGATGGTTGCCACTGCCGATTGCAACGTGGAAGTGAAGGGTACCGTGTTCGCGGTAGACGCCGGGACCAAGGGCTCCCGCGTGGCTGTGGTGGAAGGTACCGTCTGGGTTGACCACGGCAAGAAGCACGAGGTTCTGCACCGCGGCGACGTGACTTCCACAGGGAATGAACTGGGCCGAGCCCCGATTCATGAAGCGTTCGAGTGGAGCCGGAATTCGGCACAGTACGCAAAACTGCTGAACGAATTCAGCGCGTTGAATCGGCAGCTTGCGGCCATTCCCCCCGCTGGCCTGCGCTACACCTCGAATCTGCTGGATCTGCTGCCGCCCGATGTTGTGGCTGTGGCGGCCATTCCCAATATCGGGGGCACGATCACGCAGGCTAATCAGATATTCCACGAACGGCTGAAGACCAGCGAGGCGCTGGCAGCCTGGTGGAATTCCATCACGCCGGCCCGCCGTGCGGAACTGGAGCGCACCCTGCACCAGTTGGAGACGGCAAGCGCTTACCTGGGAGAAGAGATCGTGGTCGCATTGCCTGCGGGGACGAAGAATGCTTCACCCATCGTGCTGGCGCAACTGGTGAAGCCGGGACTGGATGTCTTTCTTAAGTCCCAGCTTCCCGCCGGTTCCGAAGCTGCGACTGAGTTCGACAAACATATGCGGTTTGACAACGGGTTGTTCGTGGCGGCTGCCGATCCTGCGGAACTGACGCGGATCAGCGGTGGCTTCAAGGGCACGCCCTTGTACCAGAAGCTGAGCTCGTCGTACCAGAATGGTGCAGCCTGGCTGCTGGGTGCGGATCTGGCGCAAATGATGCCCGGCAAGAAGACCAATATCGGTGGCTTGGCCGATGCGCGGTTCGCCATAGGCGAGAGCCGGACAATCGCCGGAAATACCGAAAACAGGGCGTCCATCACCTTCGCTCATGATCGGCAAGGTGTGGCGGCGTGGCTCTCCGCACCTGGCCCGATGGGTTCCATGGACTACATTTCGCCTGACGCTGGTTTCGCAGCATCTCTGTTGCTGAAGAACCCGGCCGTCATCGTGGACGACCTGATGGGGATGCTGTCCAGGACGGGCGGCGGAGAAACAAACTCGACTGACGTGGCGCTCCGCCAGGAGATTGCCAGTGCCTTCGGTGGCGAGGTGACGGTGGCTCTCGATGGACCGCTGCTGCCTTTCCCCAGCTGGAAACTGGTGGCCGAAGTCTACTACGCGGAACGCTTGCAGGGCGCGATTTCGAAGACGGTCACGGCGTTCAATGCGAAGGGCTTGAACGAGCGGACCGGGGCCTTGAAGCTGACCCAGAGCGACGTGGAGGGCCGGACCTTCTATCGCCTCCAGTTCGAAAAGGTGCCGTTTGAGGCCGACTGGACCTTTGCGGACGGTTACTGGATCGCAGCTGCCAATCAGGAACTGTTGGTCCGCTCGTTGCAGAACCGCCAGACCGGGTACACGCTGTCGAAATCGGCAGCCTTCCGGGCGCAGTTGCCGCACGATGCTTCCACGAACTTCTCGGGTGTTGTGTATCACAACCTGGGGCCGACTCTGGCTCCCATCATGAGTTTGTTGGGGGTGGAAACACCAGCCCCGGGCGCGGGCAAAAAGGCGGATACACCGCATGTCATCGGGTTCTGGGCTCACACGGATCGGATCGATGTGGCGACCATGGGCAATATCTTTGACATGAATCTGGAGTCGTTGTTGGGAATGTCGGGTTCGGGGCCGCTCAAGATGCTGAGTCAGATCGCCGGTGGGGCAATGCCGGGTGGTCTCCGGCTGACCCCGGGAGACAACAAGAAATGACGGCTCCCGTAATTGAGCTGGACAACCTGCGGGTGAAGATCGGTAAACGCGAGATTCTGCGGGGCCTGAACCTGGAACTCCGGGGCAAGACGGTTGGTCTTCTGGGGCCGAACGGGGCGGGGAAGAGCACGCTCATCAACACCCTGCTTGGTTTCTGGAAGCCTGCCGAAGGCACGGCGAGGGTTCTCGGGTATGACGTTCGAACCGATGCCCGCAAGATCCGCGCCAATATCGGTTTCATGCCGGAGAGTGACAGCTTCATCGGGAACATGCCGGCGATTTCCTTTGTCCGGATGGCTGCGGAACTGTCGGGCCTGCCCCCGGATGCCGCGCTGGAGCGGGCTCACGAAGCGCTCTTTTATGTGGGTCTGGGGGAAGCCCGTTACCGTGTTCTGGGGGCCTATTCGCTCGGGATGCGGCAGATGGCGAAGCTCGCGCAGGCGATTGTCCACGGCCCGAAGCTGGTGATTCTGGACGAGCCGACGAATGGTCTGGATCCGCAGGCAAGAATCCGTATGATCAAGCTGATTCAGGAAATGCGGGCGCTGGGGACCATGCACCTGGTGATCTGTTCGCACCTCCTTCGCGACATTGAAGAGACCTGCGAAGAGGCCGTGATTCTGAAGGCCGGGCAGGTGGTCCATTACTCCAATCTGGAGGAAGAACGCTCCTCCAACCGGCGCTTTGTGGAACTGGAAACCGAGGGCGACGATGGCACCTTTGCCGATGCGATTGAACGTCTGGGCTGCGCCTGCGCTATTACCGGGCCGGGCAAGATCAAGACCGTCCTGCCCGAAGGCATTGAGGTTCGGGACATTTATCGTCTCGCCGCCGATCGGGATGTGCAACTTCGCCGTCTCAACTTCCGGCGTGACAGCCTGGAAGACATCTTCCTGAAAGCGATGGAAAAATAAGCTATGGCTGTCTATAAACGCACTTATCGCGGCTACAGCGGACCTCTCACGAATCCGCTGTGGCGTTTTACTGTGTTGCAACGCTACGCCTTCCAGGCGGTTTTCAAATCCCGGTTGCTCCTGATCGGTTATGTGGGTTGTTTCTTCGGCCCGATCCTCCTCCTGTGCCTGCTTTATCTCAACCAGAACGCTTCGGTGCTGGCCCTGGTGGGGCAACAGGTTGGGTTTCTAAAAGTCGATTCCAGCTTGTTTCTGAACTTCATCTCCTGGCAGGGGCTGTTGGCCGGGATTCTGACGGCTTTTGTAGGACCCTCGCTGGTGGCGCCGGACCTGACGAACGGTGCGTTGTCGGTCTATTTATCGCGGCCTTTCAACCGCTCGGAATACATCCTCGGCAAAGGGATGGTGCTGGGGAGCCTGATCGCCTCTATCACACTGTTGCCTGGCCTGCTGGTGTTCGCCGTGCAGAGCTCGCTGGTGGGGTTCACGTGGTTCACCGACAACTTCTATCTGGGCGTCGGGACTCTACTAAGTTGCCTGATCCTGATGGCTGTTTTCATGCTGCTGGGGCTGGCGATGTCGGCTTTCGTCCGCTGGAAAATTGTGGCTGGTGCCCTGATCCTGGGTGTGTTTGCGGCCGGAAAGGGCTTCGGGGCGGTTATCAACAACGTGATGGAAACGGGGAATGGCTATTTCCTCGATCTCCAATATCTGCTGTCCACCGTTGCCGGCGGCCTCCTGCACAAGACGCCTGAAAATGATCCCATTTCACCCTGGGCGGCTGCCGTGGCTCTGCTGGTATTCTGCACCATGCTGCTGGCTCTGATCAATCGTAAGTTGCGGGTCTGCGAGGTTGCCGGATGAGGCAGGATATTCAACTCGAGAACGTCAGTAAGTTCTATGGTGAGGTTCTTGGGGTCAATAAGGTCCATCTGACGATTCCTCCGGGGATCACCAG
Organism: Terriglobia bacterium; assembly: GCA_010084195.1. Taxonomy (GTDB): domain Bacteria; phylum Acidobacteriota; class Terriglobia; order Bryobacterales; family Bryobacteraceae; genus BOG-234. The sequence goes on along the minus strand of RGPS01000016.1, from coordinate 29,508 downwards.
TCTGGTGGGGCCGAACGGTTCCGGCAAGACGACATTGATGAACCTGCTTGCGGGTTTGCTGCAGCCAACGCGTGGCCGCGTTATTGTCTGTGGCCACTCCCCCGATGATCCTGAGCGCTTCTTCCGGATAACAGGTTATGCAACACAATACGATGGTTTCCCGCGCGGTTTGACCGGGTGGGAATTTGTGCATTGTTACCTGCGCCTGTTTGGCTTCAGCCCCGCTGAAACCGAGCGCCTCGCCTGGGAAGCGATTGAACGGGTAGGCCTGAAAGAGGCCGCAGGGCGCAGGATTGCGGGTTACAGCAAAGGGATGCGGCAGCGCATCAAGCTGGCGCAGGCGATGGCGCATCGTCCAAAAGTTCTGATCCTGGACGAGCCGCTGAATGGTCTGGACCCTCTGGCGCGGGCCGAGACGATTGCGCTGTTTCGGGAGTTGGGGCGCGAAGGTTCTCATGTCCTGATTTCCAGTCACATCCTGCACGAGGTGGATCTGATTTCCGATCAGGTCATCATGATGAGTCAGGGTTATGTGGTGGCCGAGGGGCAGATTCGAGGCGTACGCGATGAAATCTCTGAGCAGCCCATGCAGGTCCTGATCCGGTGCGACAAACCCGAGCATCTGGCTTCACAGTTGTTCCATCACGAGCAGGTTGTGGAAGCTCGCGTTCATGCGGATCGGGCCGGCCTGGTGGTTCGGACCCGCTCTGCGGACAGCTTCTACAAGCTGTTAAACCAGATTGCCCTCAATGGGGTGACCATCGAATCTGTCGCGCCGGCGGATGACGATGCGCAGTCGATCTATGGGTACCTGATTGGTACCGAGGAATCCACGAAATGAACCCAGCGCAACTTAACCTTTGGAAACGTCAGATTCTGGCCATTGTGCGCATCGATATCGCACGGACGTTCCTGTCCAAACGTGGTCTATGGATTTATCTGCTGGCCCTGAGTCCGGCGGTGCCGATGATTGGACACTCGCTCTCTCGTGAGACGGACCAACTCGGAAATGATGCCCAGATCTTTGCCGGGATCTTTCAGTTCTACTACCTCCGAATTGCGATATTCTTCGGTTGCGTGGGTATTTTCATCAACCTGATCCGAGGGGAGATGCTGGATAAGAGCCTGCATTTCTACCTGCTGGGTCCGGTGCGTCGCGAGGTCCTGATTGCCGGAAAATTCATCTCAGGTCTGGCGGCCGCAATTACGATCTTCTGCGGTTCGGTGCTGGTGCAGTGGGTGGGCATGTTCATGCACCACCCGACAGATCTGCTCTGGGCCTACATGTTTAATGGTCCAGGCCTGTCACACCTGATCTCATATTTGCTGGCGGCGGCTCTGGCCTGTCTTGGCTACGGAAGCGTTTTTTTGTGGGCCGGTGTCCGCTACAAGAACCCTCTGGTACCTGCAACCGGCATTCTGTTGTGGGAAGCGGCCAACGGCGTCCTGCCGGCCATGCTGAAGAAAATCTCGGTCATCTACTGGCTGAAGTCTGTCTGTCCAATTTCGATTCCTGCACCCAAGGACAATGGTGGTGGTGTGTGGAACCTGCTGATCTTCGACATCGATCCGGCACCGGCCTCCATGGCGATTGCCAACCTGTTGCTTCTGGCCGCATTTGTGATGATCTGGGCCGGGATTCGGGCACGTCGCCTCGAAATCGGATACGGCACGGAGTAGGGCTATTTCGGGAGTTTCGCCTGGACTCTTTGTAGCGCAGCAACGCACTGGGCGGCACCGGTTGCAAGCTGACAGGCTGCCCGGAACTGATCCAGTGCCGCCGGCAGCTTGCCGGTGGCTTCCAGCGCGAGGCCGAGTTCATAGCGTGTTACATAGTCCTCAACAGCGGTCGCAGCTACCGTGCGGAGCTCAGAGATCGCTTCTTCGAAACGCTTGAGTTCGATGAGGCCCACGCCGAGATCACGACGTGCGAGGAGATTGCCAGGGTCTGCCATCAGGATCTTTCGGAAGGCGGCGACAGCGGCGGCGGTTCGTCCGGACGCCATCAAACTGAGCGCCGCATCATATTGAATCAGGATCGGCAGGCGGTCCTTGGGGTCCGCAGGTGGCATCACCGCACGTGCCTTCGGCCCCGGACCGATATACCCCAGGGACTTCAGCGCTTCATTCCGGTTCGTCGCCGGGCTTGCCGACGAAACCTTTTGTAGTCGGGTGAGTTGGGCTTTCATTTTTGCCGCGTCGGGCTTTCGGTTGGCGGCCAGGTTTCGTTTCTCACCAGGGTCCCCAGCCAGGTCGTACAGCTCTTCCCTGGGAGCATCAATGTACTTCAACTGGCCCTGGCGCAGGCTTCGAAGCGGTGCCCAACCGAAACTGTCGTGCGCGTAGACGCTGGCCGATACAACGGGTCGTGGCGCGGCGTCGAGGAAACTACGACCGTGAAAAGAGGCCGGCTTCGGGAGCTTCAGATATTCGACGATGGTGGGTGCGACATCGATCAGGCTGACGGGTTCAGCTACACGCTGCGGGTGTGTCGGGTCCGACTTCGGCCAGTGCACGATCAGCGGGATGTGCAGGGTGCTTTCGTACAGGAAATAGCCGTGGTCGGACTCGCCGTGGTCGCCGAGACCTTCACCGTGGTCGGCTACAAGAATTACCAGCGCCTTGTCCCACAACCCTGAGCGCTCCAGGCTCTGGCGGAAGTTGCCCAGCATGGTGTCGACGGCGGCCAGTTGCTCGTCGTACGAAGCCTGCGCCCACGGCTTGTGCATATCGAACAGGTGCACGAACGTGAAGGTCGGCTGATTTCCCTGGGCGTTGAGCCACTGGGTGGCGGCCCGCAGGACGAGCGGCCCCGGACGGCGTTCCCGTTTTGCTGTCCCCGCCGCCAAAGCCTCGCCGGAGAGCCGGGAGAAGGCCCCGAAGTCAAAGGGACTATCGTACGTATTAAAACCTACGTCGAGGCCGAGTTGCTTTTCGAGGAAGATGCTGCCGACAAAGGCCCCGGTCCGATAGCCTCGGGCATGAAAAAACGAAGCCAAGGTGAAGATGCCGGGCGGCACTGTACTGGCGTTGGACTCGACGCCATTTTCAAAGGGCAGGGTCGAGGTCATGAGCGCGGTGTGGGCCGGCAGGGTCAGCGGGACTGGGGTTGATGCCTGCTCATAAACAGTTCCTTCGCCGGCCCAGCGATCCAGATGTGGGGTCTTCGCGGGCTTGTAGCCGTAGCTGCCGAGGCGGTCAGCCCGAAGGGTGTCGAGGGAGATCAGGATGACGGGTGTCTGTTGTGCGGACAGCGACGCCGCGCAGGCGAGCAGGAGCCAGGGCCTCATTTGCCGAAGGCCGCGAGATCAGGGATGAAGCAGCCGACGGGTTTGGACTCCGGCTTCGCGACTGTCTTCCCGGAGAAAACCGCGTCGAGCGCATCGCGGAGATCCCGCTCGGTAACGATCCGCCGCTTCTTGCCCAGGGCCACGTAGAAGTCGTCGATTCGGCCGTTGTAGGCGACAGACTTGTCGTCCCGGATCACGAACACCTGCGGGGTTACGGTCGCCCTGGTTGCGGTAACCAGCGCGTGGGTCCGGTCTACGATGCGAGGGTATGGGCCGTGCGCATATTCTTCGGCGTGTTTTGCGGCAGCTGCGTTGGTGAACGTGGGGTCAACGTAAACCAGCGAGCAGCGCAGGCCTTTATCGCCATACTGCTCACAGATACGGCGGATTTCCTGGGCGTAGTAGTTCGAGATCGGGCAATCGTGGGAGACGAAGAAGATGGCTGAAGTCTCGCCCCTCGCCGGTTTCAGGGGCTGGCGTTCGGTACCTGTGACGTCGGTAACGCGAACGTTTGGGTTCGTTATTGCAGCCAGCGCAAGCAGCAGCAGGGCTTTCATATTTACCGCGCCATCCTATTGCGCCATGAGGGCACGCAGCTTGAGCGCGAACTTCGGATCCCGCATGACGCGCTTTGTCGCGGCGGATGTAGTCCGCTGGCGGATTTCCGAGCGGAGCAGCGGCAGATCCTCGCCGGAGCGGGGCACTGCAATCAGGGTCACGGTTCCCATTTCATCCTTCGATTGTTCGCCCCATTCGACATGCTGCGGCGGGCTGGACGGGTTACGCGGGTTGTTTGCCGAGTTATCCCAGTGGACTTCGGCGTCGAGACGGGTCCCCTTCGGCAACGCGACGAAATCCTTGAAGAAGTAGCGGTCTTGCCAGGCGAAATCCCAGTCCGAGATGGCGAGAAGCGTTTTTACCTCACCGGATGGCAGGGTGGCGGTCATCTTCAGAATCTTGCCCAGATAGTGGGCGTGGGCCGACACCCCCACCGCGTCCATGGCAGCAGGCAGCGTGTAGGAATCCTTCACGACGTAGTCTTTATCACCGGGGGTAATGTCCAGGCCTTCGAAGAGTGAGTAGACGGGCGGAAGCTGGATAGCCACCATTTGCCGTTCCGGGGCCTTCTTCGCGAAATAAAGGCCGATTCTAGCCTTTTCTTCAAGAGGCTTGCCGGTCGGGTGGAAGTGATACTGCATCACCAGGTCGGAGCCTTTGGTGACGCTGAGGGCGAGGCCTTCGGGGAAGAACTGGGGCTGAGCGCCGACGGCCCAGCCTCCCAGTGAAACGGTGGCTCCGCCGGCGCGCATACCACCAAAGCCGGGTTCGGGGCCATCAGACTTGTCATGCGCCTTGCCGTTGGGATCTGCGAAATAGAGAACGTGGTGAACCGCAGCGCGGGCGGTGGGGTGCATCTCAATCGCAGTGATCCACTTGTCTTCGTTCAGGCCAAGGGGCAGTGCAATGTTGCGGTAGATATCGGCACCCTCTGCCGGGATGTGAAATGTGGCCGGCATCTCCACCACAAGGTCGGGCTCGCCCAGGCGCCAACCGGAAGCGAAGGTGGGAGGGGCCGTGCGATCTTTCGCGGCACCTTCGGGCATGCCCTGCTTCACCCAGGTCTGGATCAAGGCGATCTGCGCGTCGGTCAGCCGCCGCTGGTCGCGATATTCATACGATGCGGGATCAGCCTTCCATGGCGGCATGTAGCGTGACGCGACTGCCCCGGCAAGCGTGGTGCCCTTCTTCGCGACGTCCGCATAAGACAGCAGCGAGAAAGGGGCGGCTTCGCCCGGCCTATGGCAGGCTGCGCAGTTCTGGTAGATGATGGGCGCTATGTCTTTGTTGAAGGTGACGGCCTGAGCCGGCAACAGGAAAGCTGCCACAAGCAGGAGGACGAGGGATCGCATAATCCAAGTGTAACGGGCTTTTGGTGGAAAGGTTTAGAACACGAAAGCCAGGCCACCGCGAACGCTGCGGGGGGTATTCACCAGAAGGAGTGGACGACCGTCTGTCATGGTCAGGCCCAGGTAGCCCTGCGCCAGCATATTGCGCAGTTCGGCAGTTGCCTCCACCTTCCAGGGAACACCGGGGGGGGAGGGAATCGGCTGCCGCACCATGATATTCAAACCAGGTCCGGACCGAGTCGATTGAGTCGTGAACTGGGGTAAGGGCAGCGCGGACTGGTAATTTGTCCACTGGTAGCTGGCCACGAACTTTGTCCCCGACTGTTTGATGGTGCCTGCCGCCCGGAACGTGACGGCAGGACGATTTCCAGCCTGCATCACCTTGCGAAGATCTTCCGCAGAGCGCAGGATATTTCGGGTGGGGATCATGACGCCGTTGGAACCGAAGCTGGCGCTCACCTTGAAGTCCTGACTCACGTCCTGGGTGACGGTGGCGAGGTAGCCGTAGGTATCGAAGCGCCCCGCGTTGAACAGTGCGCTGCGGGAGAACATATCCGGCATCAGATCGCCCTGAAAGAAATTGCCGTCCGGGTTGGCGATGGTGAGAGTGGTGTTGGAAATACTCTCGCGATACGCTGCGAAGCGATACTCGCGCGAGCCGAAACGTTCGGTGACTCCAACCTCGTAATCGTCTCCGCGCTGGATATGAGCCCTGCCCTGCTTCAGCGAAACCCGGGGCATGGCAGCAAGTGAGGTTAAGTCCCGGTGGAGATCGGCGTTCGTTTCCGCATTCGAGATGCCGGATCCCAGTTCGGGCCGCGCATTGCCGGAAGTCCAGGTAATGTCAGCAGTACCGTGGGGGATTTCGTGGGTCAGGCGGGCGTACGGGCTGAAGTAGCGGAGTTTTTCGACAAACGACACCATGTCGAGGCCAAAACCATATTCGACTGTCATGGCATCGGTTACATGCGTCTTGTCTCCCAGGCTGACCGAAATGGTGCGGAGCATGGGGAGTGACGTGTCGGGGGAGTTGCCGGCTCCCATGCGAGGCGCCAAGGCCATCTGGCGCATGGTGACGGATAAGGCGGGCGTGGCTCCCATCAGGTCACGGGAATAGGTGGTTCGAATCGCGGCTGCGGGACTTCCTGCGGTGGCACCGTACCCGACATTGCCACTAACCTTGAGGTGATTGTCTCCGTGGACGGAGGTGGCAAAGGCAAATTGTGTCCCCAGATCTGCTTCGCCGGTTGCTGCCTGAGTGTGCATACCGTCGGAGGCCGAAATCTTGACTACCGCGCGTGGACTGCTGAAAATCGCGGTTCGTGGGGTATCGGAAGCGAGAGAAGGCTTCCCTGGCGCGTTTATCTCGGGGAGGAACCGGAGGATGGGGCGAAGGGAGGAGTCGGTTCGGAGGGTCCACTTCCAGCTGTCATTCATCAGGCCATTGGGGGCGGGGATTGTGGTCACCAGTTGAATCGAGCTGAAGACTTTGGAAAGGTTAATTTCCAGCAGGCTTCGCATGCCCGGTTTCACCTGAACGCGATCTTTCATGGCAGGCATGAAAGAAGCGAAACTGACCTGAACAGAATAGACGTCCGGCAGCAGGTCGTCGAACGAAAAGCTACCGCTGAAATCGGTGGCAACACGCTGCAAAAGGCGGTCTTGCCGATTGAAAAGCGTGACCAGAGCACCGGCCTGGGGCTTCCCTGCGGGGTCCATAACAAGGCCGCTGACTTCACCTGCGAAACGGATGGGGCCTCCGGCCTGGAGCGAAGACACTCCGAGCATGGCCACCGCTGCAACCGCGGTGGCGGGCGCTATCCAGAACCGGGATGCCATCAATTGCCGGGCGCCTGACATACTCTCCTCCCCACAAACTCGGCCCTTCGTAAAAAACAGGGTCGCTTTAGTTTACCGTAAAATTCGTCTGCAGCTGCAATGATTGAGTTCCCTTACGATCCGTGGCTTTCACACGGAGCGTGTAGGTTCCCGGGGCCAGGTCCTTCAGCGGCAGCAGCTTTTCGATGGTTACCTGACTGGCGGATGCGTTTGGAATCTTAGACACTTCCTCGCTGAACTCCAGAACTTTTTCCGTAGCCCCGACCTTAGTGATTTCGTAGGCGATGTCGCCGGCGGGCTTCTGCGTCTTCTCGTCGGGCAGGAAGTTGTACACCTGAAAATAGATACCCATCTTCTCGTTACGCGAGAAGCGGTCTCCCAGGCGAGGCCGGACTTTGGTGTCGCCAATCGCAAACATGCCGCCACCGATGCTCTTGGTGGGCAGTTTTTCGATGGTGTCAGCCAGAATCAGGCTGCTGGAAGCGAGTTTCTCTTCGTCGAAGTGAGGCACATCGAGGGCAACTTCGTAGTTATTGAGGTTGCCACCGATAACGTCCTTGGCGACTACGTTCAGGCGGTAGCGGCCAGGTGCGAGGGGCACCGACTGCTGGTAAATCGACCGCTGGTTGGTAATCCGAGTCAGCATTTCAGGGGCGATATTAATTTCCAGCGCCTTTTCGAAGTTGGTGACCGGACGCCGCGTCATGGTGGTGATGCGGCCCAGCATATTGATCACGGACTTCTGCAAACCTTCTTTGGCCTGGAACTGCAGGTCCTTGTTTTCGAACTGGACAGTGATGTTGGCCAGCACCGACGTTTCCGTCACTCGGACGTAGTCGATACGAACCAACATGGGCAGAATATTGAAGGTGATGCGGGAGTTGACGACTGCTTCCAGATCCTTGAACTTAATGGGCGGAGCTTTTTGCAGCTTGGCGAACTGTTCGAGGCGATTGAACTGGTTCATGCTGGCCGGGGTGCCGCCAAGCGGGGTGCCGAGGCGGGTGCCGTCGGTGCGCTGAAAACGTGCGGTTTTGGTGGAGAGGCCCATCTGTTCTGAGAGCGTCAGGCCGGCATTGGGGACGTACAAAAGGGCGTCTTTTTCCGACGGATCCATCGTCATTCGGTATTCGCCGGTCATGGTGGGATCGACGAACTCAATCATGACGTCATTGCCGATACCTTCGATGTAGCGATAGCGCCAGTCTTCGAAGGGATACGTGGAGGTGGTACCGCCACCCTCGGCAGCCGGCCGCTGGTAAGAGCCGCCGGAGGGGTGAGATTCGATTTCGTCGGCGGGGCCGAAGGTGATGTAGATACGACCGCGATCGGCCTTCCAGCCAGGAATACCGGAGGCATAGTGCTCGTTCGCATAGGCGATACGGCGGTAGTGCTCTTCCTTGTACTCGTTTTCTATCGTGTCGGGGGTAGGGTCACGGCGAAGCCAGAAGCTTTCCACGAACTGTTCGCGTTCTTCGTCGGTCTGGAATTGCTTGAAGGCTTTCCGCTCTTCATCGGTGATGATATAGGCGACGTCTTCGTTCTGCCACTTCTTCCAGGGCGTTTCCAGTTCCTTCTTGAGCCGCGCTTCCTTCTGTTTGCGCTGCTTCTCCGTCATCGGCTTGGCGACGGTTTCACGCTTCTCAGCAGGGGCACCCTTCTTTTTGGAGTCCTGTGCAATGGAAGGCGCCACCGCGAGGATCAGCGTCAAGCCGCATGTCGAGGCCAACAGGCCAAGCGATCGTGGCCGTGTCGTAGCGGTGGGCCGGAGCTTACTCATCGATTTGTTCCCTCTGAAAGAAATGGCACCCTTCAGTGTATCGCAGACGGACGAAATAGAGAATTGGTTTCAGGCAGCCTGCGGCACACCGGCTGTGGCACACTGCTGGAGGGGTGTTCAAATGGTGCCAAATCAAGGAGTTCGGATGAATTGGGGCTTTCTGCGTACTTTGTTGCTGACGTGGCTTTTTCTGGCCGTGGCGCTTGCCCGCCTCGGCCTGTTGGGAAGCGCGCTCCCGGTTGTGCAGATTATTCTGATTGCGACAACTGTCGGGTTCGGGCTTGCCGCGTTCTTCTGGCCCCCCTTGCACGACGCGCTCCGGAACTGTGATATCCGCTGGCTGGTGCTGTTCCACGTCAGCCGGTTCGTGGGGATCTGGTTCCTGGTGTTGTACGAAAAGGGGCGATTGCCCTATGACTTCGCGGTAAAGGGTGGCTGGGGGGACATCATTATCGCGTCCCTCGCAATTGCGGTGTTGCTGATTCCCGAGAACGCAGGGTTTCGCGTTTTGTCTATTCGGATCTGGAACGTGTTGGGCCTGCTCGACATCCTCTTCGTGGTCGCTACTGCGGTGCGTCTCACGCTCGCCGACCGTCATTCGATGGACGAACTACGACACATCCCCCTGAGCCTGCTGCCCACCTTCCTGGTGCCACTGATCATTGTCACCCACCTGGTGATTGAGGCACGGGTCCGAGCTGTCGGACTTTCTTCTCGATAATCTTCATGCCCGGGGGCAGTTCAAACATTCCGGGGTCGAGGGTTTCGCCGATGACGATCTTGTCGGCGTAAAGTTGGGACAGGCGTTCTTTGTCTCGTTCCCGTTGGACATCGTAGGGCCACATCACTCCATTGCCGGCTTCGCGATACTTTGTGAAGCGGGTCACCTCGTCGCGACGGTCATTGATGTTGGCATCCCAGCGCTGGAAGGTCTGTTTTACCGGCAGATGCGTGTTCGCGTTGATGAACACTGTGAGCTTACGGTTGTCAGCATCCACGACGTCCACCACCTCGACGGACTGGTTCTCCACAACATCCCGGGCGCGAATCTCAAAGATAAGACCAGGCTCGTCGATACGAATCCGCAGAATGTAGAAGATATCCCGCAGGGTGGATTCGCGGTATTGCTGCATCCGTTCCTCAGGCAGTTTTCGGGCACCCCGGAAGGTAACGTCCCAACTGTCCTTTCCGGTCAGCAGGACCCAGTTCTCTTCCTTCTTGCCGAAGCTCTGGCGCTGCGACTGGCGCAGCGTCCCCTTTTCATCCGCAGGCAGGTACTTCGTGTAGTAGCGGGCGATCGACAAGCCGTTGATTTCTTCCCGATAAAAGGAATAGGCACGTCCGGACTCGCTCCGCGTTGTCATCTGACGGAAGCCATCGCCGCCGAGGGCATGAATGGTATCGGCAATGACTTTCCGACCCCGCTCCTGGGGCGTTTCGGCCCGCAACAAAGGGGTAAGCGCGGCACAACCGGCCATGGAGATGAAGTCTCGACGAGTGCTCATGGCTTTTTCGAGATCTGTTCTGCTGTGAGGCCTGAATTGAGGGCAGTGGACACGACGGTGACGTCGGCAAAATGCTTACCAGCCTGATTTAATGTGATCTTCCGGGGAAGCCGGATGCCGCTGACTTCCTGCCAGTCGGCATAAACTTCTTCCACCGCACCATTCCCATTGCCGGGGGGCGCATAGGTTTGTGAGGCAGGCAGGCCGGTCTTTGGGTCAATTACCAGAGTGACCATGTGTCCGGCTTTGTCGGAGATTTCCAGTTTGCCCCCGCCCAGATCATTGACCGTCCGGTCCGCGCTGGTATCGCTCAGCATCAGCGACCACCACATCCGGAAGGTCTCTTGCGTAATTTGCTTCAACTGCGCTTCCGGCGCGGGGATCAGACCCTGTGGGGTTGCCGACCAGCCGGTTGTACCGTCGGAGTAGCTGATGACCTTGCCGAAGGGCAGGACATTCTCCTGCCGGAAGTGCGCGGGGGCGAGCCACTGCCCGGTTTGGGTGATTTTGAGGCCGCCTGCTGCCGCATCCAGTTGCATGGTCGCGATTTGGGTCAGATCCTTGATGGCCTGCAACTTCGCCGTACCGCCCATGGCCTCGCGGGCTTTCGCCAGCAGGACTTTACCGCTGGCGAGACTGGCTGCGCTTCCGGCTGCTTTGTCCTGCTTCGGTTCCGGGATCGTCAGGTCGAGGTCGCTGATTGGCTGGTCGAGCGAACTCAGCGGCTTGCCAAAATCCTTCGGGTTGCCGACCGCTACCGTCACGAACTTCGCCGGATCAATGTACTTCGCGGCCACGCGCTGGATATCGGCCCGGGTGACGGCGGCGATGGCCTTTTGGTAGGTGAAGATGAAGTCGTCCGGATAGCCGAAGTATCGGTAGGTCAGGAGCCGGTTGAGCGTCTTGGCCGGAGTATCGAAGTTGAAAACGAAGCTATTGGCGACGGTCTGTTTGGAGGATTCGAGTTCTTCGGCGGTGACCGGGTTTTCGCGGATGCGGCGCACTTCCTGGTCGATGGCCTTCAGCGTATCTACCGTGCTGGCCGATTTGGTGCTGCCGGTGATCTCGAACAGGCCAGGGTGATCGTAGTTTGCACCCCAGGAAGCGCTGATGCCGTAGGCGTAGCCGAGTTCCGTGCGGACCCGGCGAAACAGCCGGCTCTTGAAGCCCCCGCCGAGAATATCCGACATCACTTCGAGCGCCGGGTAGTCGGCGTCCTTCAGCGTGCCGCCTATTTGGCCTATGGCAAAGTTGGTCTGCGTGACATCGGTCTTCGTGGCAACATAAATACCCGGTTTGGGCGTGTTCGCGACTTTCGGGAATTCGGGTACAGGAGGTTGCTGTACGGTCCAGGCTGCGAAAAGTTTCTCGATGCGGGACTTCATTTCAGCGGCGCTGAAATCGCCCTGCACCGCGACGATCACGTTCTTCGGGAAGAAGTACCGCCGGTAGAAATCCGTGACGTCCTTGTACTGGATGTTGTCGATGGTCGAGTATTCCAGCATCCAGCCGTAGGGCGTGTTGCGACCGTAGAGGATGTTGGTAAATTCACGCTGGCCGATGCCGGGGGCGTCATCGTTACGGCGCGAGATGCCGCTCCGGGTTTGGCGTTTGGCGAGATCGATCTTATCCTGCGTGAAGGTGGGCGCGGCGAGAACGTCACGGAAAATCTCCATGACAGTGTCCGTATCTTCCTTCAAAGCGTTGAAGCTGACGGAACCGATACCCTCGCCGATCTGGCTTTCCACGGAGGCTGCAATGTTCTCCAGAAGTTCGTCGATCTGGTCTCCGGTGCGTTTCCCGGCTCCACCAGCGCGGAGGTTTTCACCGGTGATTCCCGCGAGGCCCACTTTGTCTGCCGGGTCGAACAGGTTGCCCGTGCGAACCAGAGCCAGGCCGCGAACTGTCGGTAGTTCGTGGTTTTCCAGAAGGTACACCTTCATCCCGTTCGGGAGCGTAGTTTCCTCAACCTTCGGGATGGTGACGTCTTTCAACGGCGGGAACTTGATGGCCTTCCACGAAGCAGCGGGCTGCGCGAACGCGGCCAGGCTCGAAAACGCCAGCAGTAGAAGTGTCTTCTTCACTTTGCACCCCCATTACTTTCAGCGGGTTGTACAGTCAGGGCGATGGTCCGGTTTTGCGTCGTGAAATACTGTTTCGCCACGCGCTGCACGTCGTCTGCGGTCACTTTATCTATGTCCTCTATGGATGTGAACAGTTTGCGCCAATCTCCGTAATTGACGTGATAAGTGGCCAGAAGTTGCGCCAAACCTGCATTGTTGTCGAGTTGGCGGATCAGGCCGGCGCGGGTGCGGGTTTTGACTCGGGCCAGAGTGGTTGCATCGACTCTGTCTTTCTTGAACTGATCAAGGACGGTATCGAGTTCCTTTTCCAGTTCGGCAAGGGTGTGGCCCTGATTGGGAACCAGGTAGAACATAAACAGGCCCGGATACTTGCCTCCCGGCAGCGTGGCTTCGGCTCCGGCGGCGAGGGCGAGTTGCTTATCGCGAACAAGCGTTTTATAGAGGATGCTGGTGCGGCCTGCGGAGAGGACGCCGTCGATCACGTCGAAAACAGCATCATCTTTGTCATTCTGGCCGGGGCGGTGGTAAGCGATGAGCTCGATGGGTTGAGACGGGGATTCGATTTCCACCCTGCGCGTGCCGGCCTGCTCAGGCTCTTCGGTGACCACGCGCACGGGGAGGGGCTTTTTCGGCAGGCGTCCAAAATAGGTTGTGGCCAGCTGCCTGATTCTGGCGGGGACGACGTCACCGGCGATCGAGATGGTCATGTTGGCCGGAACGTAGTATCTTTCGTAGAAATCCCTGGCGTCGGCCACCCGCAGATTTTCGATGTCGCTGGCCCAGCCGACGCCGGGGACGCGGTAGGGATGTGCCGCCAGGGCAGTGCCGAGGAGGGCTTCGACGAGTTTGCCCTGGGGATCGGACTCGGTGCGCATCCGGCGCTCTTCGCGAACCACGCTGCGCTCCTTATAGAACTCACGGAACATGGGGTTCAGGAAGCGGGAGGACTCCAGATAGAACCACAGCTCAATCCGGTTGGCCGGGAAGTTGTAGAAGTAATTGGTGGAGTCTTCGCTGGTGCTGGCGTTCATGCCGACACCGCCGTTTTCCTCGATGATTTTGGGGTAGAGGTTTGGCTCCACGTATTGGCCGGCTTTTTCGATGGCTACTTCGAGAGCCTCGTTCAATTGCTTGAGCTTCGCTTCTGTCGCCTTGTCACTCCTGCGTTTTTCGGCTTCCAGATCGTTGTAGGCTTTTTCGACAGTGGCGAGGGCCAGCTTCTCGGCAACCGGGTTTTTGCCGCCAATTTCGGGCGTACCTTTGAACGCCATGTGCTCGAACATGTGAGCGACACCGGTGCGGCCCTTGGGGTCGTCCACCGAGCCGGCATCCACATAGGTGTGGAACGAAACGACCGGGGCGGCATGGCGCTCCAGCACGATGAAGTGGAGCCCGTTTGCGAGGGTAAACTCGGTAACGTTCTTTTCGAACTCTTTGAGGTTCTGCGCGGGCAGCGCTGCAGCGAACAACAAGGCAGGCAACGGCGCGATCAAACGGATAGATTTCACTTGTGGACCCTACTTGCTAATGTAGCCGATTGGGATTCCGGGGCGGTGGCCTGGTCCTGCCTTTTCGTATAGTGCACGTTGGAACTCGGATTCGAATCAGAACGCCACCCGGCGAAATCCGCTTCTGAAGTTGACGCAGAGGAGATGCTTCCTGAGTACGAACTGAAGCTGCGCCGGGTACGTCAGAAGGAGCACGTGACCATGAGTCTCTCAGAAGAAGACAAACGTTGGGTTCTTGAGCAACTGGCCGAGAACGCCCAGCGCCTGGAAGGTAGGCTGCGGGCAACTCGCAGCGATCTCCCCGCCGCTGTTGAGCGGGTTGAAACCAACCTTCTCACCGAGTTCTACACATGGGCGAGCCCAATCGATGCCAGAAAGCGAACTCACACCGCCGTTTTGCGGGCCGTTGAAGTTGAGGCACTGTCAGACCGGGTTACCAAACTCGAAGCTACCTCGTAGGGTCCGAGTAAGGGGGCCAGCCCCCCGCTCAATCCCTTCGTCGTCGAATTGTAGTCATCCGAAGTCCATTCCAGGACATTCCCCGGCATGTGATACAACCCAAAGGCATTCGCCTGTTGCTGTCAAAAGTGACGACGGCGACCTCCACTCGCAGAGAGGCGAGAGAATGTTTGGAGATTTCATCGTGGAAGGTTTTCAGGTCCGCGTTGAGCGCTCGATCTTCGCGCCCTCCATGGAGCCTGAGATATCCAGAAGCAGGACTCAGGCGCAGCGTGCTTCCGGTTTGATTTCAAATTCGACGGCGCTGAAAAACGGGAGTTTTGCCCGCTATCGCAGGGCTTCGCTGATTTCGATGTCCCGCTTGAGAACATCGTTTAGCAGTTCCGAGACCCCGACTCCCCTGCTTTCCGCCTTTTGGGAGAAGTACTCCCAGACACCCCGCTCAATGGATGCGGGGAAAGAGACGTTCGCGCCATCGGGGACGTAATGCAGCCCTCGCTTAGCGTTGCTGAAATCAATCTCAGCCGGCATTTCATCGTCGTTTGGGTGTCGGGCTGTCATTTGCTCTCCAGATAGTAACGAAGTTCATTTGCGGTCGACCGGCGGGCATTGATGATTCGAACCTTAACCAACCCTGATTCCAGGATACTCCACAGGTGAGCCACCGAGAGAACCACGCCATTTTGCGCCAAGCCTACTGAAAACCAACGCTCTTCGGTTTCACTGTGTGCAAGGCCCGCAGTTGTAAAGACAGCCGGATCGCTAAAGACAGACGATGCCAGTCGGAATGATATTCCATGCTTACGAAAATTTGTTCCGGCCTTCGCCTCATCCCACTCGAACTGGAACCGCAGGTCATCCAAGGTATATTGTCATGTACAATCTTACATACTTTGGCTGGACCGCGCCTCCGAATCAGATCTGCTGCGTTTGCCACCCTGATACCTTGTAAAAGTGACCGCACAACAAATTCTGGCCGCTATCACGAAGATCGGCCTTGTCCCCGTCGTCCGGACTGCTTCCGCTGAGACGGCTCTCCTGTCCGTTGAGGCTATTTATAACGGTGGCGTGCGCGCTGCTGAAGTGACGATGACCGTCCCTGGCGCTTTGAAGGCTCTCGAAAAGCTGGCCGACAAGTTCGGCGATAAGCTTGTCCTTGGGGCGGGCACAGTTCTGGACCCCGAAACCGCTCGCTCCTGCATGCTGGCCGGGGCTCAGTTCTTTGTTACCCCGAACCTGAAACTGGCCACCATTGAGATGGCAAAGCGCTACTCGAAGGTGATTTGTGCCGGCGCTCTGACGCCGACTGAAGTCCTGACCGCCTGGGAAGCAGGTGCCGATGTGGTGAAGGTATTCCCCGCCAATGCGGTCGGTGGCCCGAAGTACATCAAGGCGCTCAAGGGACCGCTGCCTCACATCGAAATGATCCCGACCGGTGGCGTCAACCTGGAAACTGCCGGCGAATTTCTGAAAGCCGGTGCCTGCGCGGTGGCGGTGGGTGGAGAACTCATCGATGCCAAGCTGATCAAAGAGAATCGCTACGACGAGATGGAAGCGCGCGCCCGGCAGTATCTGGCCGTGATCGCCAAGGCTCGCGAAGAGATGGCAGCGTGAGCGAGCAACAGGCCTCTGAGCCGCAACAGCACCAGCCGCAGCAGCGCGAACTGAAGATCCGGCACAACCGGACCTTGTGTCGTTTTGAAGCTGGTTCCTCGCGGAATCCGGCCCACCTCGACTATCTGCTGGCCGAGAGCCTGATGGAAATCTTCCATACAGAGGTTCCCAGCGACTATCAGGGGCAGGGACTGGCCGGCAAACTGGCCACCGCTGCGCTTGCCTGGGCTCGCGAGAACAAGTACAAGGTTCTGGCAACCTGCTCCTATGTCCATGCGTTCATGGCCAAACGGCCCGAATACCAGGACCTGCTGTGAAAATCCGCGACGTCCGGTGTCACGTCGCGAAAATGGGTAAGTCCTGGCTGACAGGGTCGGTGATTGCGAATCCGATGTCAGCGTATCCGGAGTATTGGGAAACCCGGGCGTCGTGGTTTCAAACCATGTCGGCTGCGGTGATTGAGATTGTCCTGGACGACGGGACTGAGGCCGGGATTAGTGGCTTCGGTTTTGTGGGCGGCGGGAAAGGCAGTGCAGCTCCCGTTCTGCTGGACGAGCAATGGCGAGCGCTGATTGTCGGGCGGACTGTCTTTGAAAATGAGTTGATTCAGGAGCAGTTGTACCGAGCCTCGATTTTCTACGGTCGCGGTGGTCTGACGCAGGCGGTCATTTCCGGAGTGGACATTGCGCTTTGGGATGCCCGGGGCAAGCTCCTGGGACAACCCGTTTTTAACCTCCTGGGGGGGCGAATCCGCCCGGAATTACCCGTTTACTATACCGGCTATGACCCGGAGGCGCTGGCTGCCTTCGGCATCAAGAACATGAAAATCGCGGTGCCCTGGGGTCCGGCACACGGCGAGACCGGCATGGCGAAGAACGAAGTTGCCGTCGCGCGTGCCCGTGAAGTTCTGGGGCCCGACGCCTTCATTGCCCTCGACATCTACATGGGCTGGGATGTGCCGTATACGCTCCGGATGTATGACCGTCTGGAGAGATACAACATCGCCTGGCTGGAAGAGCCGGTGATGCCGGACGACTATGCCGGCTATCGGCGGATTCGCGATTCCGTGAACACCATGGTGACCGGCGGGGAACACGAATACACGCTGGCGGGCTTCAAGCGACTGCTGGAAGAGGGCTGTGTCGATATTGTGCAGCCCGATATCTACCGCGCCGGGGGGCCGACCGGCCTCGCGAAGATTGCAGCCCTGGCCAAGGCCCATCACACCAAACTGGTCTGCCACGGAGTGGGGTCCGCCACGTACCATTTCCTGTCTACGCTGGGGCCGGAACTAACTCCGTTTGCTGAGTATGTTGACATTTATCGTAGTGTTGAAAAACACTGGGTTCTGACCGACGACCCTCGCCCGCAGAACGGCGTGATGCGTTTGTCCGACGCTCCCGGCTTCGGATATGGGCTGGATGCGGACGTGTTCCGGGAGGATGGGCCCGCCGTCGTCCCCATTTGGTAACCAGATGCTGGAAAACCTCAACCTGAAACGTAAGCTTTCCACCGAAGAGTTCAACCGGGTTCTGCCTGGCCTGCAGCGGCGTATGTACGATCTGGAAAAAGCCTGCTGGGACAACAAAGTGTCTTCCATCGTGCTCTTTGAAGGCTGGGATGCTGCGGGGAAGGGCACTTCCGTCGCGACGCTGACCCAGAGACTGGATCCCCGCGGCTTCAAACTCCACCCCATCAGTTTGCCGCGACCGTTCGAAATGAGCCGGCCCTGGCTGTGGCGGTTTTGGCTCTGTGTCCCGAATGCCGGCGAAATGGCGATCTTTGACCAGAGCTGGTACATCCGTCTGCTTCAGGAGCGGGTGGAGGGTCTGGTTCCGGAAAAGCAGTGGCGCGCAGCTTTTCGCGACATCATTGACTTTGAGCGGATGCTGGCCGACAACGGTACAGAGATCATCAAGTTCTTTCTGCATATCAGCCGGAAGGAGCAGGAGAAGCGCTTCGAGAAAATTGCGGCTGATCCTCTGGAGTCCTGGCGGATCACCAAAGAGGATTGGGCGCGGCACAAGAAGTACAACGAGTATCTGGCCGCTGCCGAAGACATGCTGGAAATAACGGAGGCGACTGAGGCTCCGTGGACAGTTATTGAGGCCACGTCGCGACGCTGGGCGCTGGCGCAAATGTTGAAAACGATCATCATGGCGCTGGAAGAACGTCTCGGGGCGGATACCCCTCCACGGGCCGCCTCGGACGCGGCAGAAGCAGCCGACGCCGATCTTCGAAACGCGATGGCCTGGCTGGACGACAAGGAGGACGCGAAGGATGCTTGAGTCGCTGGATCTTTCGCTCAGCCTGCCCGGTGCCGAGTACGTGACGGAACTCGCGCGACGCCAGCTACAACTGCGGGAACTCGGAATTCAGGTTTTTCACCAGAAGCGCCCCGTTGTGCTTGTGTTTGAAGGTTGGGACGCTGCGGGTAAGGGTGGTGCTATCAAGCGCATCACGGAAAAGATGGACCCAAGGGGGTACGTCGTTTACCCGATCAGTGCTCCGCAGGGTGATGAGAAGTCCAGGCACTACCTGTACCGCTTCTGGACCCGGGTCCCGGAGCAGGGGCAGATCGCAATCTTTGACCGAAGCTGGTACGGCCGGGTTTTGGTCGAGCGTGTGGAGGGCTTCGCTAAGTCGCACGAGTGGAAACGCGCCTACAAAGAGATCAACTCATTTGAACGCCAGTTGCAGGACTTCGGGGCGATTGTGGTGAAGTTTTGGATCCACATTTCCCGAGAGGAACAGTTAAATCGCTTTGAGGAACGTCGGACAACTCATTACAAGAGCTGGAAGTTAACTGACGAGGACTGGCGGAATCGGGAAAAGTGGCCGCTCTATGAAGAAGCGGTGGAAGAGATGTTGCTGAAGACGAGCACAAAAACGGCTCCGTGGCATCTGGTGGAAGGGAACGACAAGTACTGGGCCAGGGTGAAAACGCTGGGGAAACTGGTTGACGTTTTGAGTCTGGAACTGGGTTACAGGCCGACGGACCCGGTGGTGAAGGTCAAGAAGAGCAGTTGAAGCACCAGGTGTTAGCGGCTTCGGCGAGTACGGCGGCGCAGCGCTGAAGAAATACCAATCAGCATGAACCCGGCAATGGCGAAGCTTGCACCTTCGGGGGCCGCAACCGACTACCCGGCGGCGAAAGCGGATGTTCCGCAGCTTGCCGCAACCACCACAACCCTTGCAAGTGACTGGACGATCTTCATGAACCTGAGAATAAACATTTCCGGGGATGGAAGAAACAGCAGTTGTCCTGGTACTCTGTCTGAAGTGGGTTTAGTCTGTGTGAAACACGGAGGCGAGATCCAGCACGCTTTCCCACAAAACAATAAACCAACTTTAGGGGACCAGGTAAAAACCTATGAAAACAATATATTTGATGTTTGTTGCCACTGTGGTTGCAAGCGCGGCTCCATGCGGTAGCCTCACGTCCCTTTTGCCGAAAGGTAGTAATGTAACTACCTCGGAGACTCTGGAGAACGGGGAGTTGACTATCGCAGGAAGAACCGTAAAGGGGCTGCCGGTATTTTGCAGGCTGGCCGGATCTCTCCATCCCACCTCCGATTCCGATATTCGTTTTGAGATCTGGTTACCCACCTCAGGCTGGAATGGCAAGTTTCACGGCGTGGGTAACGGTGGCTTTGCCGGAACCATCAATTACGCGGGCCTGATTGATGCCGTTAAGAACAACTACGCCACCGCCTCAACCGACACCGGGCACGCCGACACGGTTGGTACCAACGCATCGTGGGCCTTAAACCACCCGGAGAAGGTGATTGACTTCGGCTACCGGGGCATTCATGAAACCGCCCTGGCTGCCAAGGCTGCAATCCGCGGCTTCTACGGGGAAGCGCCGAAGAAATCCTATTTCAGTTCCTGCTCCAACGGCGGGCGGCAGGCGCTCATGGAAGCACAGCGGTTTCCGGAGGACTACGACGGCATTATTGCCGGGGCTCCCGCCTATGACTGGACTCATTTGCTGAGTGTGGGTGGCAGATCCCTCCGTTTGGCGCTCGCAGAACCCGGCGGCTATTTCAGCGCGAAGAAGTTGCCTGCCATTCAGGCCGCCGCGCTGGAGCAGTGTGATGCCAAAGACGGGGTGAAGGACGGCGTGATTGAGAATCCCCTGTCCTGCAAATTCAATACTGCGGTTCTGCTCTGCAAAGGTGAGGAGACGGATGCCTGCCTCACAGCCCCGCAGCTGAAGGCGGTGAACAGCACTTACGAATCACTTCTGGATGCGAAGGGTAAAGTTCGTTTCCCCGGGTACAACCACGGCGGCGAGGCCGACCAGGGTGGTTGGGCGAACTGGAAAACAGGAACGGCGCCCGAAAAAGACGCTGCCGGTTTCGGATTTACTACGAACTTCTTCAAATTCATCGTCTACGGCGACCCGGCATGGAGTTACAAGACCTTTGATCTGAACCGGGATCTGGCGGCGGCAAATGCGAAGGCTGCCGCACACCTGAATGCCACCAATCCGGATTTGTCGGCTTTTCAGAAGCGTGGCGGCAAGCTGCTGCTCTATCACGGCTGGTCGGACGCCGCAATTCCGGGTGCCTCAACAGTCAAATACTACGACGAAGTTCTGAAAAAGATGGGCTCGAAGAAGGCGGCTTCTTTCACCCGGCTCTACATGGTGCCCGGCATGGGGCATTGCGCGGGAGGCAGTGGTGCGAGCTCCTTTGGCCAGGCCGGGACGCCCGCTGGTGATCGCTTCAACAACATCGACACGGCACTCGAAGCCTGGGTTGAGCAGTCGCAGGCCCCGGACGTGTTGGTGGCGGCGAAGCCAAAGAATCCGGCCAACCCGGCGGCCGGCGTCGCCAGAACCCATCCGCTCTGCCCGTGGCCTCAGGTGGCCAAATACAAGGGAACCGGCAGCACGGACGACGCTGCCAATTATTCATGCGCGAAACCGTAAAGCCCCGTTTCATTGGAATCGCCGGACCGTCCGGTTCCGGCAAAACAGAACTGGCCGTTCAGGTGGCGCAGCGGTTGCCGGGATCCGTGGTGCTGAACCTGGATTCGTACTATCGGAGTCTGGACCACTTGCCGAAGGCGGAGCGCGACGCCTGTAATTTTGATGTGCCAGAGATGCTGGATTGGGCTCTGATCAACGAGCATCTGACAGAGTTGGCCCAGGGCAGGGGAGTCGAGGTGCCAAGCTATTCCTTCGCCACACACTCCCGCGAGCCGGTGACGGCTCGGCTGGAACCGGTTCCGTACCTGATTGTGGAGGGGATCTTTGCTCTGCACGACGCAGGCGTCCGCAGTGTGCTGGGTGTGAGCATTTACGTCAGCACCCCCGATGAAATCTGCTACGACCGTCGGCGATGCCGCGACGTGGTGGAGCGGGGACGAACCGAACAGTCTGTGATGGAGCAATACGAGCGAACGGTGCGACCCGGAGCCAGGATGTACGTCTGGCCGACGGAACAACATGCGGACCTGGTGGTCTCGGGTGTGCAGCCTATCAATAACTCCGTGGACCAGGTTCTGGCCCGAATTACCCGAACAAGCTGACGGAGGTTTGTTCGCCAGAGCCGCTGATGAGCTCTGACACGCCCCGTCGGCGAATCCGCGACGTGGTCTCGGGCGTGCAGCCGATCCATAACTCAGTGGCTCAAGTGCTGGGCCGAATTACTCAAACAGCATGCTGACGGAGGTTTCTTCGTGGATCGACTGAATGGCGCGGGCGAGCAGACCGGCAACGGATAGCTGCCGAATCTTGCCACAGGCGGCAGCTTCTGCGGTAAGTGGAATCGAATCGGAGACGATGACCTCCGTGATGCAGGATTCCTGAATTCGCTGCACGGCGGGTCCCGAGAGAACGGCGTGCGTGGCGCAGGCGGTAACGGAAGCGGCACCGTGCTTCATCAGGGCGTCAGCACCCTTCACCAGAGTTCCGGCCGTATCGATTAAGTCGTCTACAATCAAGCAGTTCTTGCCCACAACGTTGCCAATTACATTCATAACTTCGGCGACGTTGGCTTCTTCACGACGCTTGTCGATAATGGCAAGCCGGGCGTTGAGGCGTTTGGCCACGGAACGCGCGCGCTCCACGCCGCCGGCGTCCGGGGAAACAACCATCAGGTCGGGGACAATCCGTTGCTTCAGGAAGTCGATCATCACCGGACGGAAGAAAAGGTGGTCTACCGGGACATCGAAGAAACCCTGAATCTGCGCGGCGTGCAGGTCGAGAGCCATAATTCGATCCGCACCAGCGGTTTCCAGCAGGGACGCGACCAGTTTGGCGGAAATCGGCACACGGGGCTTGTCCTTGCGGTCCTGGCGTCCGTAGCCGTAGTAGGGGAGCACGGCGGTGATTCGCTGGGCTGATGACCGCTTCAGCGCGTCCATCAGGCAGAGGACTTCCATCAGATGGAATTCCACGGGAGAACAGGTAGGCTGCACGACGAAGCAGTCCGCACCACGCACGTTCTCCAGAATCTGGCAGTTGATTTCGCCATCGGAGAATTTCCGCAGCTTCAGCTCGCCAAGAGGGATTCCCAACTCCCGGCAAACAGCTTCGGTGAGAGGCTGGTTGGCGCTGCCGGTGAAGACCTTGATTCGATCCGGGTTCATCGTGCGTACAGGCTTAATGGTGGCCATTCGGCACCTTTCAAGTGAGGTTTTAGAGACCGCCGCCATAACGACTGGTAGCGGGTACGACTAAGAAATGAGACGGCAAAAGAGTGCTCCCCGGACAGGGCCTGCCGGGCTTGAAGAATTGTCTCTGCGTTGTTAAAAACACCGAAGATAGCGGACCCACTTCCGGTCATCGCTGCATATTTTGCGCCTAGGCCAAGCAGCCGCTTCCGAATTCTGCCCAGTTCCGGGTGTCGGGCGAAGATCACGCTTTCAAAATCGTTCACGGGCGGAAGCACTTCGCCCTGCCATGCCTGCTGCTGGAAACTATCCAGCTTGGGCTGGACGCCTTCGCTTCCGGAAGCGGGTATAGCTCTTCTCCACGACCCAGCCCCAGGGCCGTGCCGCCGTGCAGGAAGTACGGGACATCGCTGCCGAGCCGGGCCGCAAGATTACTGAGAACCGCCATCGGGACGCGCTTACCAGCCAGCACCGGCAGGCTCAACAGGACGGCAGCAGCGTCGGAACTTCCACCGCCCAGCCCCGCGCCGGCCGGAATCACTTTGCTGAGCGTGAAACGCACCCTCGCCGTGATCCTCAATTCGTCCAGCAGAATACGGCAGGCACGATCCACCAGATTGTCCGGAATATGAGGCGTGCCATCAATTGTCACTTCAGTTTTCCGCGAACTCGTATACTCAACACCGAGCTTGTCCGCCAGCGATATGGTCTGGAAGACAGTCCTCAATTCATGGTAGCCATCGGCCCGTTTGGCCAGAACCCGCAGCCCGAGGTTTAGTTTGGCAAAAGCCTGCAGGCTGGCGGTGCGCGTCATTTGTCGTATTGCAGCAAAGAGAAGATGTCGTAGCCTGCCAGCTTGTCACGGCCATTTAGGAACGTTAGTTCCACCATGAAGCCAACGCCAATGACTGTGCCGCCCAGTTGCTCCACCAGTTTGGTAACGGCTCCGGCTGTGCCCCCGGTCGCCAGCAAATCGTCAACGATCAGGACGCGGGTGCCAGGGCTGATGGCATCCTTGTGGATCTCCAGCGTGTCGCTGCCGTATTCGAGGTCGTAAGAGATTCGAGCCGTCTCGGCAGGGAGCTTTTTGGGCTTCCGGACGGGGACGAATCCTGCTCCCAGAGAGTAGGCGAGCGCGGGCGCAAAAATGAAGCCACGGGCTTCTATTCCGAGAACAACGTCCACACCAACGTCCTGGTAGTGGGACGAAAAAGCGTCAATAGTCGACTTAAACCCGGCAGCGTCCTTCAGCAGGGTGGTAATGTCGTAGAAAAGAATGCCGGGTTTCGGAAAGTCCGGCACTTCGCGGATCAGAGTTTTTAAGGTTTCCAAAGGGGGAATTTCATTGTGACACGACCGCAATGAAGGTTCAAGATGTTGCGTTCGCTAAGGCCTGGAAGTACTGAATTGTTTCGAGAAGCCCAGTATGCAAATCGACTTTTGGCTCCCAGCCAAGGAGGGTTCTTGCCTTGGTGATATCGGGCTTACGCTGCTTCGGGTCGTCTTCCGGAAGTGGTTGATAAACCACGGTACCCGCTGTATTCGTCAGGCGCGTGATGACTTCGGCGAACTCCCGGATTGTAATCTCATTCGGGTTGCCGACGTTTACCGGATAGACCTCGGTAGACAGCAGCAGGCGGTACAACCCGTCGATGAGATCGCTGACGTAGCAGAAGCTGCGAGTCTGCGAACCATCGCCAAACAGCGTGATGGGGATACCACGCAGGGCCTGATCCACAAAGGCCGGTACCACGCGCCCGTCGTTTAGTTTCATCCTGGGCCCGTAAGTATTGAAAATGCGGGCGATGCTGGTCTTGACCCCACGCGACCGGTGGTAGGCCATGGTGATGGCCTCGGAGAAGCGTTTACTTTCGTCATAGCAGGAGCGGGGGCCCACCGGATTGACGTTCCCCCAATAAGTCTCTACCTGGGGGTGCACCTGCGGATCGCCATAGCACTCGGAAGTTGAGGTTGTGAGGAACTTTGCGTCATATTTCGCCGCAATTTCCAGCATGTTGCGAGTCCCCAGCGAACCCACGTCGAGGGTCTCGATGGGGAACTCCAGGTAATCTTTCGGGCTGGCCGGGGAGGCCATGTTGATGACAAAGTCCACCGGACCAACGTCGATTGGCTTCGTTATGTCGTGTTCGATCAACAGGAAGCCCGGTTTGCCTTCCAGATGAGCCAGGTTCCTCGCGTGCCCGGTTATGAAATTGTCGAGGGCAATTACCTCGGCCCCTTCCACGAGGAGCTTGTCGCACATGTGGGAACCCAGAAACCCTGCCGCTCCCGAGACCAGTACTTTCCTGCTTTCTAAGCCTGACATTTATACGTCGACGATCCCCATGGCTTTGTCCAGAGTCGCGACCGGGTCATGGCCCTGATCGGGAGAGTACTCGTGCGTCAGGTAGCCCGTGAAGCCCAGATCCGCAATCGCTTTGGCGATGAAGCGATAGTTCAGTTCCTGGGATTCGTCAATATCGTGCCTTCCAGGGTTTCCACCTGTGTGAAAATGCCCGATCCACTGGAAGTTGTCGCGAATGTTCCGCACGATGTCCCCGTCCATGATCTGGACATGATAAATGTCGAACAGGATCTTGACTCGGGGAGAATTGACCCGCTTCATGACATCCACACCCCAGGTGATGTGGTCAAACATGTAGTCCTTATGGTTCACCTTGCTGTTGAGGTACTCCATGCAGATGGTGACGCCCTTGTCCTCAGCTTTGGCCTTGACGCGGTTCAAAGCAGCCACGCAGTTGTCGGCACCTTCGCGGTCGTCCGTGGTCTTTCGATTGCCGGAGAACGTGATGATGTTGGGCACGCCGTTAGCTGCGGCCTCATCAATGGCTGCGAGCAGAGACGTGACCAGCCGTTCGTGATTCTCTTTGCGATTCAGGGCTTCCGGAATGGTGCCGCCGGGGCCTGGAGGGTACATGGAGGGAGTCAGGCCATACTTCTTCAGCATGGGCCAATCGCCGGGGCCGATCAGGTCGAAGCCCTTACAGCCCAGTCGCGCAGCTTCACGGCACTGGTCCTCGAAGGGCATGTTCCGCCCGAACACCCCTCGGGTGACGCCCTGTTTCATCCGCCCGGTTCGGTGAACCGGAACTGCCGGGGCCTGCGCCATCGCTGACGTTGCAGCAACAGCCAGGCCCCCCAGGAGATCTCGTCTGGTCATCCCGTTACTTTCCATTCATGACGAAACCGAACAGCGTATCTCCGGCCCCGACGACCACGTACTGCTTGCCATCCAGTTCGTAGCTGATAGGGGCGTTAGCCACCGAAGACGCCACGTTGGCATGCCAGAGCGGCTCACCAGTACTGGCATTCAGGGCCACGAAGTTGCCCGAAGTATCGCCGCCGAACAGAAGATTCCCTGCGGTGCTCATCAGGCCGGAACGCCCACCGCTGCCCTCCCATTTGTGGCTCCATTTGATCGCCCCGGTCTTGTAGTCAATGGCCTGGAGCAGAGCTTCGGACCAGCCGCCTCGGTCTGTTCCGCCCCAGCCTTCTGGCTTGTCATCGGTGTCATAGAGATACCAGACGCTGAAAGCGCGGGCCGCATTCACGTAGAAGAGCCCTGTGTCGGGACTGAAGGAGGGAGGGGGCCAGTTGGCGGCACCACCCTGATTGGGTGATACCAGGGCTCCGGCAAACTGGGGTTCTTTGTCGGGATTCGGAATCGGTTGCCCGCGACTGTCAATGCCCTTCGCCCAGTTCGTTTTCACGTAATCCTTTGAAACAATGGCCTTTCCGGTTGCCCGGTCCAGCGTGAAGAACCAGCCGTTCCGGCACGCTACAGAGAGCAGTTTCTTCTTCTGTCCACCGATGACTCCGTCGTAAAGAACCGGGACCTGATTGTTATCCCAGTCGTGAGTATCGTGCGGGGAGGGTTGAAAGTACCAGATCAGCTTGCCGGTATCGGGATTGAGGGCCACGATGGACGCGGTGTAGAGGTTATCCCCCTGGCGCCCTTTGCCCGCGATTACGGGCTGGGGATTGCCGGTACCCAGATAGATCTGGTTGAGTTCGGGATCGTAAGTGGTGGCACCCCAGGTCATACCGCCACCGTGGGCCGCAGCGTCCTCGTTGGGCCAGGTTTCAAAGCCGGGTTCACCTTTTTTCGGAACCACTGACCAATGCCACTGCAGTTCACCGGTCTCGGGGTCTCTGGATTCGAAATAGCCGGGAATATCGAGATCGTCACCGGAAACGCCGACCAGGACGTGGTTCTTCACCACGACCGGCGCCACAGAGGCGTAGTACATCTGGTCCAGGTCACAGATCGACTTCGCCCAGCGTTCCTTGCCGTCTTTCAGATTCAGGGAGACGAGCATGCAGTCAGGAGTTTCGAAGTAAAGCCAGTTGCCATAGACACCAACACCTCGGTTTCCCAGGTGGATGCCCCCTTTGGACTGGTGAACATGGTGCCAGATCTCGCGGCCCGTGCGCGCGTCGAGAGCCCAGACGTGATCCGGAATCGTCACATACATGACGCCGTTGACCACTATCGGAGTGCCCTTGAAGACCGTGGCGGTGGCACCTGGTGCGTTGATGCGATAGATGAAACCGAGGCTCAGATTCTGGACGTTGGTGGAATTGATCTTCTTCAGAGGGCTGAAGCGCTGGCCGGTGTGGTCGCCGTTGTAGGTGGGCCAGGAATCGGTGGGCTGCTTCAGGAGTTTGGCCGGGTCGAGCGCCCCTTGTCCCAGAACGAGGGCGGTAGTGGCGGCATAGGCCGCAAACAGTTTCAGGCGCTTCATTTCAGGGTCTCCAGGTAAGCCGTTACATCGTGCATATTCTTGTCACTGATCCGGTCCAGCAGTTCGCCGTGGGCGGCGTAGGGGTCGTCAATCTTTACCTTCAGGCCGGGGATGCGGGACCAGGCGCGATACTCGCCCTCGGCATCGCGGAGAGATACGTTGAAGTCATCAATCTGCACCAGGTTGCCAGTGACGGCAGCGCCGGTAACAGGGGTCACGGTGACAACGGTGGGTTTTCCGCCGCGGCCAAACGCGGGTTTGGGGAACAGAAAACGCTGCTGGAGGTCGATCGCTTCGTACTTCCCTCCAACGCCCTTCAGATTGCCTGTTGAAGAGTGGCACTGGCTGCATTTGCCGTCGCCGTTGAAGTAGGCCTGGCCTGCTTTTGCATCACCAATCAGGACGTTTTGAGCGCGGAACAGCGGAGAGGTCCGCATGGTGTCGTTGACTTTGAGATGGAGGAAATCGGCAAGGTCCTCAATCTTGTCCTGGCTAAACTGGGCTGCCGGGGACCCTTCGGTCCGATGTCCCTTCTTCAGAAAAGGTCCAATTTCGCTGCCGTAGCGGTCATGCAGCACCACCAGCGAGCGA
The DNA here is from genome assembly GCA_010084195.1 of Terriglobia bacterium. GTDB lineage: Bacteria > Acidobacteriota > Terriglobia > Bryobacterales > Bryobacteraceae > BOG-234. The sequence goes on along the minus strand of RGPS01000016.1, from coordinate 1,541 downwards.
ACCAGGTCGCTTCCGCCCTGCCCGCCGCGTGCCGTCGGACCATGGCATGTAATGCATTCCTGGATGTAGGCCTTCTTACCGCGGTCGGCTGCTTCGGCATCAACAATGTGCTTGTCGGCTTTGCCGGCCTGAGCGAGCAAGCCGCCTCCCGTCGGGGCCTTCCGCGACGGTTTTCCGGCAGGTCCGGCGACCGGGGCCTGTGCCAGCGACAGCGTTGCAGTGAACGTCAGCAACGAGGCAGCGACGGCACATTTCTTTGCAAACTTACGCATCAATTTCAATCTCCAGTGAATGCTTCAGGGGGGGCAAGAGTTGAGTAACAGTACCCCCGTCTATTGTATAGTGCTGGCGAATCATTAGCTCACAGAGAGTTGTCCAATACAAGATGAGCATGAAACTGGAGGCAGGGTAGGCGAACTGCGTCCGGATGCAAGTGAACATGCGGAACGTCGAGGGAATGAGTCAGGAACAGTCAGGAACAGATCCCGGAGTTTCTGGGATCGAGCGCGGGGATCGAGTTTGGAGGCACCGGCCGGCAAGAGGTGTACGGATGGGTGGAGCGGTTTCTTGTGGCGCAGGAATTCGCCCGTCTGGGGAAGAAGGAACGAGGCCTGATCGGGGCGCTGGTGGAGAAGATCACCGGTCTGAGCACCTCCCAGGTGACGCGCCTGATTCGGAAGTATCTGGATTCTGGTCAGGTACGGCCAGAAGTGTATACGAGAAATGGCTTTGCCGTTCGATATACGGGTGCCGATATCGCGCTGTTGGCGGACGTGGAGCGGGCGCACGGCCCGTTCGGGCAAACGGAGTATGCACGGCTGGCCGAAATCTCGGTGGCACATCTGTACAACCTGAGGAACGGCAAGGAATATCGCAGACAGGCGGCGGCGTTCGACGCAACCCGGCCAACGGCTGTGTCAATCGGCGAACGGCGAAAGCCGGACCCGCAGGGAAGGCCGGGCTTTCTGCGCGTGGACACTGTGCATAAGGGGGATTGGGACGGTGCCAAGGGTGTCTATCACATCAACGCAGTGGACACCGTTACCCAATGGGAAGTGATCGGTTGCGTCAGCAGAATCAGCGAGGCGTTTTTGATGCCGGTCTTGGAGGCAATGCTCCACCAGTTTCCGTTTCCGCTACTGGGGTTTCACTCCGACAACGGCTCGGAGTTCGTCAACCGGACGGTAGCCAGGCTATTGGAAAAGCTGCATGCGGAGTTCACAAAGAGCAGGGCAGGCAAATGCCAGGACAATGCCCTGGTAGAAGGGAAGAATGGAGCCGTGATTCGCAACCTTATAGGGTACGGCCAGATCCCCGGGGAACACGCCGAAGCACTACAGAAATTCTACACAGCGCAACTGAACCCGTATCTGAATTTTCACCGGCCCTGTGGATTCGCAACCGTAAGTGTGGGCTTTCCACCGCCACTTGGAACTCCCGCAAAAGCAGCGGGAGTTCCACATTCCCACCGCCCTCGCTGCCCGCGGATGGAAAAGTGGAAAACCCCAGACCGGTTTCCCGACTTTTCCACTCGCCGCCAG
>RGPS01000150.1 GCA_010084195.1 Terriglobia bacterium | reverse complement strand
GGGCGGCGGGGTCGAGGTCGCCCGGATGCGGGGCTGAATGTCGGGCAGCGTGATGTCGGGATCGGGCGCGGTGGACCTTACCTGGTGAGAGCCTGGCGCAGGTTCTGTTTCGCTGCCGCCGAGGATGGGTCGCATTCGACGGCTCGGCGGAACTCTTTGATGGCACCTTCGTGGTCCCCCATACGATCGAGAACCACCCCCAGATTGGAGTGTGCGCTCAGCATCTGGGTTCGGAGAGAGTGGTCATATTTGTCGCGCGCAATCGGCAGGGGAACTCCGGCCTTTCTGGCTGCGAGCCACGCACCTCGTGCCACTTCGATTGACGGCCCGGTGCGGATGGCCTCTTCGAGTTGCTCCCGGGCTGCCGGGTAGTCGTGCTGTGCGATCAGGGCGGCGGCCAGATTTACCCGGATATCGGCAACTTCGGGGCGTCTGTTCACCGCAGCCCGAAATGCCGCAACCGCCGCCGTCACCTTACCCGCCCGGAGCAGGGCCTGGCCGTTCGCTGTGTAGTCTTCCCGCTTCGGGGACAGTGGCGGCTCGGTCGGTGTCCCGACGGTGCTGCCGGGCGGATAGTAGGCGATTATATCGCCGCCATACGGGACATCATCTCTGCGCACCAGGGCGGTGAAGGGTCGCAGGCCGATACCGATCTTGTGGTCCGTCATCTCCACATGGGGGACGTCTTCGGCCTCGCGGGTTGGCATATGGCAGTGCACGCAGTCACCCTTCGGTTCATGTTTTATCTGGACATGGCAAGAGGCGCACACGGCCTGGGTTTTTGCCACTGTTTGGGCGCGGCTCATTTGCCGGTGGACGTCGTGGCAGGCGGTGCAGCCCAACTTCTCCGGGCGGGCACGGTAACAGGCCGCTTGCCGCAGTCGGTAGGCTGAACTGACGATCTCGAACTTCTCTCCCTGGCCCGCGCCGGGGGCATGGTCCAGGTATTGTTGGTAGTCGCCGAGGGGTTCGCCGGGGCGGTACGAAAACACGTCTCGGCCCGGGCGCAATCGCGATCCCGGCAAGTCTCCGCTCGTCGTCTCCAGGTGGCACTGCAGGCAAACTTCGAGGGAGCGTTCCGCAGGGAGGCGGGCCGGATTCACGATGGACGCTCTCTTCGCATCTTTCACGTGCTGATCGCCGGGGCCGTGGCATCTTTCGCAATCGATGCCTTCGGCGAGTTTTCCTTGTTGGGGATAGGCGTTGTGGCAGAACAGACAGCGAGCATTCACTTCGCGGGTAAAGCCCTGGTGGCCTGCCCGGTCGTAACCGGGGCTCATCTCCCAATAGCCCCCGCGACGGGCGTACCAGCTCACGGGCAATTCAAGCAGGGCATTGTCTGGTGCCTTGTGGAGGTAAGAGCGGGCATGGTCGCCGGAGCCGAGAATGTATTCCACCGGCATGCGGAAGGGTTGGAAGCCGCCGGTGCTCTGCTGGCGCGAGACGAGATACCGGCCTGCCTCAGTGACAGGGGTAAACGTCTGCCGGGAGGCCTGATGCAGAAAGGCGCGCCCGTCAAACTCCGGCAGCCTGATACCGGGCTGCACGGAGCGGAACGAACGCGCCATGGCTGTCTCTTTGTAGCTCTCCGCAATCGCCTGGTGGCATTGCCCACAGGCAGCGGAGCCAGTGTACCCGTTAGCCGCGCCGGCCAGAAAAAGTGCGAGCGCGACTGCCTTCATTTAGAAACGGAACCTCAGCGACACCTGCATGATCCGTCCCGCTCTGGCTGCCGTTGCCTGCCCGAACGCGGTGTTGGTTTGCACCCCGGACGGATTGAAAGTAGCAGCGGTATTCATGGCGCTGAACTGGGTATGGTTGAAGAGGTTGTAGAGTTCCCACCGCAACTGGACTGTTTCCTTTTCCGCCCGAATCGGGAAGTTCTTGAACAGCGTCAGGTCGAAGTTCGAGACGCCGGGGTTGCGCACCATTTCAATCGGGGCGTTCCCCACCACGCCGCGAGCGGGACGGGCAAAGGCTGCGGTATTGAACATTCTGTCGAAGCCACGTTCGGAATGCGAAATCCGCGGATCTCCAATGACATTGACACGATTGCCGTCGCCACCGCCGGTCAGATCGGCGTTGTCGGTGAGGTTCAGGCCGATGCCGGTTGGAGTGCCGCTGGAGAATGACGTGATGCCCGAGATTTGCCAGTTATCGAACGCGCCCCGGATGAGGACGTTGTCGACCAGTTTACTGGCTTTTGGAACATCATAGCTGTAGTTAATGGTCAGGACGTGTGTTTGGTCGAAGCCGGACTTTCCATAGTTCCAGACTCTGGCCGTCCGGTAGATGGGTATGGAGCCGCCATAGTCCATGACTTTTGACCAGGCATAGGAAACACCAAACTGCACACCCCTGGAGAAGCGACGGTTCAGAGAGGCCTGCAACGCGTGGTAATTGGAACTACCGCCAGCTTCACGAAGCGTTATTCCTGCATAGCCGGGAAAGGGCACCAGGAAATTGTTGGGCAGGACCGTTCCTGCTGCGGCGCCCGGGTCCTGATTTTGCGGATTGATGTCGAGGAAACGGGCACCATAGGGAATGGTGTTAATGGCGCGCGTGGTGGGCAGATTTCGGCCCAGGGTGGAAACGTATTTGGCGTCAAAGACGGTACCTCCGCCAATATCCTGCTGGACTCCGAGAGAGATGTTGTACACGGTGGGCGTTCTGCGGTACCGATCGTGTCCGGTGATGGTGCCCGGAGCCAGGTCACCGCTGGCTCCGAGGAAGGTGTTGAGATCGCCGAAGTAGTAAACCGGGGTGTAATTCAGAGGCGCACCGGCGGCACTGGGCTCATAGCGAGCTGATTGATTCTGTTGGCTGATGCCACCGCGGATGGCGGTCTTGCCGTTGCCAAACATGTCGTAGGCGAACCCAAAGCGGGGCTGGAACAACTCGCCGGCGTTCTCATAAAAGCCGCGAGGATAATTGGGATCCTTCGAGGTCACAGTGCCCAGCGCGACATTACCGGTTCCCGGAACAAATGAACCGATCAGCGCGGCGGGCCGGGTGTTCCCGTTGCGGGGATCGCGAGCCAGTCGCGCGCCATTGACAAGTGCAGGCTGGTACAGCAAAGGTGCATCTTTCGGGTTATAGCGTTCGGGGGCGAACGAGGTGGAGAAGCCATGCCAGCCATACCAGGGCTGGAAGTTGGCCACACGAAGACCGAGTTCGAGGGTCAGCTTCTTCGAGACTTTCCAGGAGTCCTGGATGTACCAGTCGACATTGAGGGCGACAGCGGCAGGTTTGGTGCGCTTCTCAGATTCAGAGTAAGTCTGGAAGTTACCCAGCAGGGCGTTCGCGAAGGGATGTCGCGCGTCATTCGGATTGGTGGCATCCACGTTGAAGGAGAAGCTGCCATAGGGGAGAGTCTGGAAGCCGGTGCCGGTTGCTATACGATCCTTTTCGGCATAGACGCCGGCCTTGAACGTGTGCTTATTTCTGGTATAGGTAAAGCCATCCTGGATGTACAGAAGAAGGTCCTGTTCCTGTTGCGGGAAGCGGCCTGCCTGCCAGTTGCCAAAGTCCGGGGTGTTCTGCAGGCCCCCACCGGTAAAGGACACCAGGGGCAAGAGGTCAGAAAAGTTGATTTCGGGGTGGAACTGTCCGGCGGTAAAGCCGTAAGTCTTGCGGAAGCCCTTGTTGTTATCGATGGTCGTGATTTCTTCCGGGCGCCGAATCCCGGCCGTGAACTCGTTTACCATGCTTGGGTTCAGGATGCGCGTGTAGCCAAGAACAGCGCTTCTGGTTTGCCCCGAGAAGCTGTTGCGCGCGAAGTCCCAGTTGGTGACAGAACTGTTCAATGACTGGAAGCGCAGCAGCGAGCCGCGGAAGTAGAGCGAGTCATTCGCTGTGGGTTTGTAGTCGATCTTGAAGACGTGTCCGGGGCGAACGTTGGGCACCACGTTGAAGAATTCATTGTTGTAGGCACCAAGGGAGACGGCCCGGTTTAGCTGGTTTGGCGGTGTGAAAACATTCAGCAGGACCTGACCATTTTTGTTGATCCGGCTGGTGGGGATGATATTGCCAGGGAACGTGCCTCCGCTCTGCGGGTCCCGCAGCGCGATCAGGGCACCGCCAGGGTTGAGTGACTGCGAGAAGTCACCGTTTCGTTCGGCCAGCGTGGGCAAAGTCGTTTTCGCAGAGGAGGACGGAGTTGTGGTGCTGGGGTTGTCGTCGTAGCTGTAGAAGAAGAACAGTTTGTCTTTGGTGGCGTTACGCAGGCCGGGGATTGTTCCCGGGCCACCCAGGGTAGCGCCGCGGGTATTGAAACGATACTTCGTTTTGGCCAACCCGCTGCGGTTGTTGAAGAAGCTGTTCGCATTGAACATTTCATGGCGCTTGTACCAGTAAGCGGTGCCATGGAAATCGCGCGTACCGCTTTTGGTGATCAGGTTGACGGTTGCGCCGCCGTTGCGGCCATACTCGGCCTGATAGTTGTTGAGCAGAACTTTGATTTCTTCCACCGAATCCGGGTTCTGGCTGCCCTGAAACAAGTTTTGGCTGCCGAGGTCCGCGCCCTGCAGACCGTCGACTGAGATGGTCATCATCTGGTTGGAGAGGCCGTTGGCGTTTGGGACAGTGACGAAGCCGGAGGCTGCGTCGGAGGTGCCGCCGTTCGTCGCGACGCCGGGTAGCAGCAGAAGGTAGTTGGTGAGGACACGGCCTTTTTGGGCGATCGAATCGATCTGGGCTGTGGTCAGCAGGGCCGAGCCTTCGGAACTGGCCGTTTGGACGCGAGTACCCTCCGCGACCACCGAGACTGTATCGGAAACGGCGCCAATTGTGAGCTGGATGTTGCCCAGGGTTAAACGCTCGCTGGAAGACAGGACGTTACTCTTCGATTCGTATTTCTGGAAGCCTGAAGACTCAATACGGACGGTGAAACCGCCGGGCTGCAGCGACGGAAAACTGAAGCCGCCCGTGTTATCCGTCGCCACATTCCGCGATTCACCGGTCCGCTCATTGACGACCGTCACTTTGGCCCCGACGATGACTGCTCCGCCGGGGTCAGTGACTGTCCCGAGGATCGTGCCTGAGGTTTGTGCCCAGCCGACGGAGGCGGCAAGCAGGGCCGTTGCGGCTGCAAGCAGCCGGATGCATTTATTCATTCCTGAAAGTTCCCTTCATTTATTGAAAGCCCGAATCGGTTGATTGATTCTAGGACCAGTTTTAGAAAGTCTATATCAAAATGAAAGCCAGTGCGTAACGCCCCGTGGGGGGCCTCGGGCGTTACTTTGTGTCGTCGGCCGACGGTCCGTAAACGCCTGGAACAGGGATTTCCAGCAGCCGTAAATAGACACCCAGTTGGGCGCGGTGGTGAAAGCTGTATGGCCGCCCATGATGAGGGACCAGGGTGCCAGCAGGGTTTCATCGCCGGCACCTGCGAGCGCTGCCCTTGCCGCGCCCAGACCGGGTTTCAGGTCCAGTTGGCCCTGGTTGATGGTGATGGCGGCCCAGGGTCATGGAGTTTTCGTGGGGCTTCCAGCCGTATTGATCTTCGGGAACGCGCTCCAGAAACTTATGGGTTTCCGCCATTTCGTGGTCGAACTCGGGTAACATGATCTCGCTAATCGTCATGGCAGAAATTTCTCACCAGATACAATAGCGGAATCGCCACTTCTGCTCATTCGGGGCCCCCAGCCATCTCTGCGACGCCACAAGCGGCATATCTGCCTGCCCTCACGGGTATGCGCTTTGTTCTGGCTCTATGGGTCGTGCTGCACCATATTTCCGGGCAGGGGATGATGCTGGAAGCTTTGGTGGTCGCCTTGCCGGACGCGCTCCGCGTGTTGATTCGCGATGGGTATCTGGCGGTGCAGTCGTTCTTTATTCTCTCGGGCTTTGTGTTGGCACAGAGCTATGCGCGGACGGTCTGGAACAAGCGTTCTCTGGTCAATTACTTTGGTGCGCGGCTGGCTCGCATTTATCCGGTCTACCTGTTCAGTCTGCTGGTGGTATCGCCGTTCATCTGGGGTGCGATGCATGAGAATACGCGGACGTTTGAGACGAAGGTCAGCCTGCTGATTGACTACATCTTTGTACTGCAGGGCTGGAAGGGGAATTTGCATGTTGGCTGGAATACGCCGGCGTGGTCATTGTCCTGCGAGTTCGTTTTTTATCTGTGCTTTCCGTTGTTGCTTCCGGGGATCAAGAGGGCGGGGAAGTGGGTGCTGGCCCTGCTGCTGGTAGTCACCCTTGTGGTTCCGGCAGCCATGCCCCACTACGGCGTTCCGTGGGACTGGAAGCCGATCTATCATCTCTCGGATTTTGCGGCAGGGATTGTGGCGTCGCGGCTCTTTGATATCGGGGCGACTCGGTTTTCGGGTCGGGGTAGCTGGTTCTATTTGCCGGCCATCGTTGCGGGTGTTGCTCTGATTCTTCATCCACAGTGGATGGACGGGACGTATGGGGACCTCAATACCGGCTTGAGACCGCTGAATGTGGTGGCGCTGATCGGGTTGGCGTGGGGCGGCGGGCTACTGGTACGCTCGCTGTCGGGGCCAGTAATTGACTTCCTTGGTAAAGCGAGTTATTCGCTGTATATCCTGCATGTGCCGGTTTTGTGGTGGTACAACAAATGGGCCATGCGCGGGGGGGCAACGACCACCCGGGGCCTGGCTTCGCTTCTCTATGTGGCGCTGGTGATTGCGGTTTCCGCTGTGGTCTTCCAGTGGGTGGAAGTTCCGTGCAATCGCAGGGTGCGGCAGTTCTTCCGGGACCTGGCCTGAGCGTCAGATATTTTCAGATATTGGCGAGGCGGGTTTCGGCGTCACCGAAGGCGTTGAGTTTGATGTCGAACCGGTCCATCAGCGACAGGTACAGGCTGCAGATCTTGCGGTTGTCATCGCCGGCTTTGAGGTAGTTCAGGGTGCGGCCTGTTTCCAGGGTTCCGCCGAGGCCGCCGGCCAGCACCAGGGGCAGGCGGGAATTGTTGTGGGTCCTGCCGATCCAGAGATTGGAGAGGAACATGAGGCACGAGTTATCGAGAACTGTACCGTCGCCTTCCGGCATGGAATCGAGCTTTGACGCGAGGTAGGCGAACTGGCTGACGTGAAAGCGAGTGATGCGTTCGTAGTCGTTCGAGTTGTTGTTGTGGGACGCTCCGTGGTGGCCGTCCTTTACTTCGAGGAACGGGTAGTACATGGCGGATAGATCGCGCGAGATCATCAGGGACGCGACACGGGTCTTGTCGGTCTGGAAGGCGATTGCGATGAGGTCGCACATGAGGCGGGCATGTTCGCGAAGGTCTTCGGGGAGGCCATTGGCGGGGCGGTCCATGGTCCATGCGGGGCGGGACTTGAGTTTCGCCTGATCGTCCGCTTTGTCCTGCGCCTTGCGCATGCCTTCGACGCGCTTCTCTACTTCGCGGACGCTGGTCATGTACTCGTCGAGCTTGCTGTTGTCGGTTGCGCTGATGCGGCGGCTCAAGCGGTCGGCACGTTCTTTTACGCGGTCCAGAATGCTGATGTTGAGGAGGCTGCCACGGTTCTCAAAAAGCATGTCGAAAGCCAGTGCCGGATAACATTCGTTGGGGACCGGGGACTCGGCACTCTGCCAGGAGATGTGTGAGCTGTAGGCGAGGGAAAAGTTGGATTCGTGGAAGCCGGTGATGGGCTGTTCGCAGGAGAGGACCATGCTGGATTGCAGGGTGTCCTGGCCGAGTTTGTTGGCGATCATTTGATCCACCGAGACGCCGGAGTGGAGATTGGCCCCTTTGAGGAGGGTTGCGCCGGTGAGGAGGCTTCCGGTTTGTGGAGGATGAATACCGAGGCCCATCGCGCCCTTGTTAAACAGGCCGTCGATGACATTGATTTTGGTTTTGAGAGGTTCGAGCGGGGAGAGCGACTTGCTGAGCTTCATGGCCGCACCGGAGCCCTCAGCGCTCCAGTGGTCCTCGTTGACCCCGCAGCCCAGGAAGACCACTCCGAAGCGCTTCGGGAACGCTGCTGCGCCTGTGTCGGCCTTTGCAGCAAAGGACTCCAGCCAGGGCAGCGCCATGGTGACACCGGCACCGCGCAGGATGGCTCGGCGCGCAATTCGTTGGGGCGTGGCTTCCGACATGAGTTATTTACTCTCCTTCGCAATTATCGCTTCATTTCGGCTGTTGAGAAACTGGGGGCTGGTAACGAGGGTTTCGATGAGGGCGGAGAAGCGGTAGCCCTTTGTGGCCAGGTTGGTTCGCATGGCTTCCAGCAGAGGTTCGTCCGAGATCAGGCGCGAACGGCCCAGGCCGTAGATGAGCATCTTTTCGCTGAGGTTATTCAGGAAGTCCTTCTCGCGCGTGGTGTGGATGTAGGTCTGCAGACCTTTGAGCCCATCGCCTTCGCCGCCCCTGGGGAAGGTGGCGTGGGTATCGACGGCGCGCCCGGCGAGATCTTTGGCGCGGGTTCCCCCAACGGGGCCGTAGCCTTCGAAGGCCAGGCCAAAGGAATCAAAGCGGGCGTGGCAGGAGGCGCAGATGGCGTTGGCACGGTGCCTGGCGAGGAGGTCACGGACGGATAACTCAGACTTGGCTTCGTCGTGGGGTAGCTCGGGGACCACGGGCGGGGGAGGCGGAATTACTTCGCCGAGGACACGACGGGCCACCCAGTAGCCGCGCTTTACGGGACTGGTGCGGAGGCCGGGGGCATTCTGCGTGAGGAAGGCTGCCATGGGTAACAGGCCGCCCCGGCCATAGGTATCGGCATCGTCTATTCGTGCCCAGGTATCCGGGTTTCCGGGGAGGGGCGGCATGCCGTAGTGCTTTGCCAAAGTTGGGTTGACGAAGGTGTATTTGCCGTAGAGCATATCGAGAACGGGGCGGTCATTGCGAATGATGTGACTGAGGAAGCGGATGGGCTCCTCGAACATGGCCTGGCGCAGGGAATCGTTGAAGGCGGGGAAGCGTTCGCGATCTACCGAGTTGATGGTTTCGAAGTGGCGGAAGTCGAGCCAGTTGCCGCCGAACTCGGTGGCGAGGCCTTGGGCTTTTTCGTCTTTCAACATGCGGCGCACCTGTGTCAGGAGGAGCGCCGGTTTCTGCAGGTCGCCGGCAGCGGCATGGGTGAGGAGTTCTGCATCGGGGGCACTGGACCAGAGGAAGTAACTGAGCTTGTTGGCCAGCGCGTAGCCGGGCAGGTGGCGGGTGGTGGCGGTGTCAGGCGTTCGGGGGGAGGTGCCGAAGGCGGTGTCGACGAGGTCCGCGCGGTAGAGGAAATCGGGGGCGACGAGCAGGCTTACCAGCGAGGCGCGTATGGCGTCGTCATGTGTGAGATTGCTCTTCTCACGGAGTTGCCGATAGTAGGCGGGGATCTCTTCTCGCTCCTCGGGAAGCAGGGGTCTGCGATAGGCACGTTCGGCGAATTTGAGGAGCGCTTCGAGTTGACGAGGTTCGGCATCTTTGCGGGCCTGATCGAGCCAGCGGATCTCTGCATTGATGGCTTCGAAATGGACGCGGATGGCCTGGGTAGCTGCGGGATTGTTAGACGGTTGGGCCTGTTCCAGGTACATGTCACGGTACTTGAAAATGGTCTTCTGTGTGGTGGCTTCTTCGAAGGTGGGGCGTTCGATGAGGAGACCGCGTCCGCCGAAACCGACATTGAAGACGAACTGTTCCCAGGTGCGGACGGTGTAGTTGGCGATGAAGTCGAACTCCTGCCAGAGCGAGTCGAGTTCCTTGCGGCCCTGGTCGTCGAGGATTAATTCTGCGAGGGTGGAGTCGTCGCGGAAATAGCCCATTACGTTGTGGAAACCGGCTCCGAGGAGACGGCCTTTGTCATAACTGTCGATGGGGTAGAAGCGGCCTCGTTCGCGGGCCTGGAAACCGGTGGGGAACACGTTACTGAAGCGGGTAAAAGCTGCCTCGTAGCGGGCGCGCTGTCCGGCAGGAACGACGAGATCGGGATCACTCTGGCGATCTTTGATGTAGTCGGCAATGGCCTTCTTTACCTCGACGTCTTCGCCCTTGCCGAAGGTGGGCCCGCGGGTGACGATGAGGTCGGGCGGGGGTGGTTCGCCGTCTACGCGCAGGGCGGATGGATCGAAGATTCGCCGGCTGGTGGCCAGCTCGCGGTTCCGCCACATAACGAACGGCTGGAAATTGGCGGTCATGCCGGTGACGTCAGGGGTGTTGAAGAGTTTTTCGGTGTGGCGGCGGAGGCGTCGGACATGGTCGCGCATCTGCACGAAGGTGTCGCGCGGCATTGCTGCGCTGGTGGATTTGGGGGCAGGCAGAGCGTGCCACATCGCCTGGAGTTTTGCGCCGGGGCCGACGTCTTCCTTCGTTTCCAGGCTCTGCCAGACCATGGTGAGATAGCGGGGGCTCAGCTTGTTTTCGGTGGCGATAGTGACGAGGGTTGCGTTTGGCTTGCCCAGGCTTGCACGATGACGGTAGCGCCAGGCGGCCTGAAAGTAATCGGCGAAATCGGTGGGCTGGCGGTCATAGAAGCTGACGATGCGCTGGATCGCGTAGCGTTCCCGGTCGGTTTCCACCAGCATGGGGAAGGGGGCAAAATCGAACCCATTTGGTTTGAGAACCAGGTTGTCTGCGACTCGCCTTGCGGCGTCGAGATACTTCGACATCAGGCCGGGGGAGATTGTCAGGGATTCTCCGGAGTTGTCGAAGCCTGCCTGGTTGGCGGGGTCTACGGGACACGTCTTCCCATACTCCGCGGGGCCGGGGTCACCGGCATGGGCGCGGATCTCGCCGGCACGCACAGCGTTCAGCCAGGTGGTGATTTGGCGCTTCGCTTCCGCGGGGGGCTGGGGTGCCTGCTTCGGCGGCATCTCATTGGCGTTGAGGCGTGAGAGTACGAGTTCCCAGCGAGGGTAATCGCGGAGAACCGGGGCCAGAGAGGCATAGGCTGTGAGGTCAAACTGGGCCGCTGCGGAAGCGCCGCTGTGACAGCCGACGCAGTACTTTGTGAGCACTGGCCGAACGGTATTGGTGAACTGTTTGTCCAGGGCTGGATTCGGTGCGGGCTGGGCCGGTGAATTCGCAGTGAGGGCGACAAGGAGCAGGGTGATGAGAAAGGGTTGCTTCATGCGATGGCGGGGATGTGTCCCGACACCACTGTACTAAAAGCCGAAGGGCTCCGGTTTCCCGGAGCCCTTCGGCAGGAGGTATGGGCTCAAGGCCGTCTTACGCGGCAGCTCCGCGATGTTCAGCGTGGTGGAACTTGACGCTTACCAGCTTGGAGACACCGGCTTCCTGCATGGTGACGCCGTACATGGCCTGGGCTGCTTCCATCGTTTTCTTTGAGTGCGTGATGACGATGAACTGGGTTCCGGTTGCCATCTCGGTCAGCAGTTTGGTGAACCGGCCGATGTTGGCTTCGTCGAGGGGCGCATCCACTTCGTCCAGCACGCAGAAGGGGCTTGGCTGGTACTTGAAGATGGCCATCAGGAGGCTCATGGCGGTGAGGGCTTTTTCGCCACCCGAGAGGAGCAGGACATTCTGCAGCCTCTTGCCGGGGGGCGAGGCGATTACGTCGATGCCGCTCTCGTTTATGTTCTCTTCGTCGGTGAGGCGCATTTCGCCCATGCCGCCGCCGAAGAGAGTGGTGAAGCACTGCTTGAAGTTCTCGTTAATCACCTTGAACGCCTCGGTGAAACGTGCTTTGGAGAACTCGTCGATTTCGTGGATGGCGCGTTCGGTGTCGCGGATGGAATCGAGCAGGTCCTGACGTTGGGTACTGAGGAAGTCGAACCTTTGCGAGGCCTGTTCGTACTCTTCGAACGCCGTCAGGTTTACCGCACCGAGATTTTCAATCTTCGTTTTGGTTTCCTGATACTGGCGCTCGGTTGCTTCGAGGACTTCGGGAGTGGCATCTTCCGGTGCTTCCAGTTCGGCGACGGGAAGGTTCAGTTCCTTGCGGCTGGTTTCGTCGAGGAACTGGAGTTCCGACCGGCGGCGTGTCAGTTCCACTTCGATCTCGCCGCGACGTTTGTGGCCGACTTCCATCCTCGCCCGCAGTTCCTTGAGCGAGATTTCAAACGCCGAGAGTTGCACGCGATACTTCGCGTCTTCTTCGGCCATTTCCAGAATGGCGCGTTCGGCTATTACGATCTCTGCTGACAGCGTGGTAATGGTCTGGTCGAGGCCGATGTTCTCGTTCAGGATTCGGGCCCGGTTTTCGCCCCAGCGCTGGACTTCACTGCTGATGTGCTGACGACGAGCGGACATCTCACGATGCTGCTGTTCCAGCCTTCCCAGGGCGGTCTTTTCGCCGCGGTGGCGTTCTTCGAGCCCGGCCAGGGCGGCGCGCATTACCGCGTGGTCTTCACCGATTCGCTGCGAATCTTTCTGGGCCGATTCGAGTTGTTCGCGGAGGGCTTCGGTGGCGCGCTCTCGTTCGGCGCGTTCGGAATCTTTCTCTTCCAGGGCCAGTTGATTCTTGCCGCGCGTTTCGTGGATGCGTTCCTCTTCGCGCTTCAGGCGTTCGATCTCCTGTTTGGCGACGGAGGCTCGCGTGGTGGCGCGATTGATCTCATCGCCGGCGCGACGCATCTCGTGTTCCAGGGCAACGGCGTCTTTTTCGCGCTGTTGCTGCAACTGGCGCAAGCGCTCGAGTTCCTGTTCGAACGAGACGGTTGACTTCTGCAGGTCTTCTTGTCCTGCGACGGTTCTGGCGAGCAGTTCTTCCTGTTCCTGTAGTTGGGTAGCGAACTCACGCATTTCGCGTTTCAGGACGAGGGGGCCGCTCGACTTCTTGCGACCGCCGGTCAGCATCCTGCCGTGATAGCACTGCCCGTCGGCGAGGAGAAAATAGGCCTTCGGCCAGGCTTCCGCCATGGCGCGGGCCTGGTCGCGGTCCTCGGCCAGATAGCAGTTGGCGAGGCGCGGGATGAGGTCGCGGGTCTGGCCGGTCAGGCCATTGGTGAAGTTGACGCAGTCCGCGAGGCGGGGCAGTTGGGAACCGGCTGCCATGGCGTCGACGTCCGGGGCACCGCCTTCCACAAGGAACGTGGCGCGGCCTTCCAGTTCGGAGCGCAGGAGGCCGAGGCTTTTTTCCGCCTGATCCCAGTTCTGTACCACGATGTATTCCAGTTCTTCGTGGAGGAATTCTTCCACGGCGCGTTCCCACGCCGGGGCTACTTCCACAAAGTCGGCAAGGACGCCTTCCGGGCGGAATTGTCCGGCGCGTCCCTGCTGGAGTGCGGTGAGCAGCTTGCGTGTGGATTCCGTGGTGTAACTGTGGTGCGAGAGGATGTTTTCCAGCGATTCGCGGCGGGCCCGTAAACGCGAGCACTCGGCGCGTAACTGGTCAATCTTCTGGCGCAGTTCCTGGGTCTCTTTGCGCTTACCCTGGAGCGCCAGATCGGTTTCCCGACGGCTTGCCTGGGTTGCCTGAATTTCGGCCTGGCGCTGGGCGATGCTCTCGGAGAGCTGCGCTTTCAGGGTTCGCAGACGCTCCATCTCGGCGGCAGCGCCCTGTTCTTCATTGGTGACCCGGGTGCGTTCGCGCTCAATTCCGGCCAGCCAGGTATCGGCCTGGGCGAGCTGGTTGCGAACATTGGAGGCTTCCCCGAGCAAGCGCAGGATTACGGTGCGGGCGGATTCGATGGCGCGTTCTGCTTCGCGAACACGAGCCTGCATCTGGTCGCGAACGGAGTTCTTTTCGAGGAGACCAGTTCGCGCCGCCTGCATCTGGCGTTCGAGCTCGGCGACATTTTCGGCCATGCCGGTACGCTCGCGCTCGTTCTTTGTGATGTTCTGTTCGAGGGTGAGCGTTTCCTCATCGGCGCGGCCCATACGCTGCTCAATGGAGGCTGCTTCGCGAACCTGGGATTCGAGGCGACCACGGGCGCGCTCGGTCTCCACATTCATGGCGGCGAGTTGGGCACGGGCTTCGGTGAGCTTCTGTTCCAGTTCGTAGAACTTTGCCTGGGCGGTCTGCCGGAGGGCGTCTTTTTCCTGCGCCTGGATGGTGGCGTCAGTCAGTTCGGCGGTAGCTGTTTCGAGGGCGGCGGCGACACGCTTCGTTTCGGACTGGAGGGCGATAAAACGCCCGGCGAGAACGGTGCGCAGCTGGAATTCCAGTTCACCTTTCAGTTCCTGATAGCGCTTGGCGCGGGTGGCCTGCCGTTTGAGGGAATTTACCTGGCGGGTAACTTCTTCCAGAATGTCGAAGACGCGGGCGAGGTTTTGCTTCGAGCTTTCGAGGCGGGCTTCGGCGAGGCGACGACGGCTCTTGTACTTGGTGATGCCGGCAGCTTCTTCAATGACGGCGCGGCGGTCGGCGGGCTTCGAGGAAAGGATCTGGCCGATGCGGCCCTGCTCGATAATCGCGTACGATTCCGGGCCGAGGCCGGAGCCCATGAAGATGTCCTGGATGTCGCGGAGACGGGCCTG
>RGPS01000149.1 GCA_010084195.1 Terriglobia bacterium | reverse complement strand
GGGCATTTTTGGGTGGAAAAAGGGGTGGAATAGGGAGGGGTTGAACGGTGAGAGTTGTTGTTTTTTCAGAGAGATGGCTGGGTTCGTTTGTGCTAAAACACATTTTGTGGGCCAGGGGAACTGCCACAGGAGGCGGGGCGGAGCGAAATTGGTATTTTTTGCGCATGGATTGGCTGGTGTCGCTCCGATTGGAGCACGGGGAAGTTGCAGGAAGCGTCCAGGGTCGATGTAAAGCATTGATTTTATGCGGAAAATAAATTCTAAGCCTTGAGCGCCCGGTAGACCGTTTTGGCTGCAACGCCGAGTTCGGCGGCAATTTCTTTCCCGGTGAAGCCCTGGGCCCGCAACCTCAGGATTTGTTCGAGATGGGTGCGGGGTACGGTGGGAGGCGTTTCCGGTTCCGGGCGTGGGGCGAGGCCAGGGAACTGATCGAGGCTTTCCGCCTGCCGTCGGGGTGGAGGAGATCGGCTTCGTGAAGCAGGGTGCCTGGATCATTCTTTAGGCGCTTCGCCTTGCGGCGGACTTCGGCGACTTTGTCATTGAGCTGGCCGTTGGTGAGCTTTTGCAGATGGTCAAGGTTGTTGAGGGGTTCAAAACTCTGCGCCTTGCGGAGGACGCGCATCTGCACGGAGACGGCGGCATCGTGGGGGTCCGCGAAGGGAACTCCTCTGAGCTTGCTGGTGGCTTTGCGGGTGGTCCGATTAATGAAGCGTTGGTAGAGGGCGGCGTGGGCGTCGGGGTGCTTTGGTTGTTCTTTGAGTTGAGTGCCGGTTTGTTCATAGTGTTGCTTGCTTTGCCCTGCGGTGTGGGATGCTGGCAGTGATTACCATGTCCACGCGTTCCGTATTTACCGTCGAGTATCGGGAGACATTGCGGGCGAGACTGCTGTCAGAGGCCGAGGCCGACCCGCAGATTTTGGCGGCGGCGATCACGGGGTCTGGTGCCGGTGGTGCCGAAGACCGGTGGTCGGATATCGATCTGGCGTTCGGGGTCCGGGAGGGCGTGGAACTGGCTGACGTGATTGCAGTCTGGACCGCCCGGCTGTATGGCGAGCACGGGGCCGTGCATCACCTGGACATTCCGGCCGGGCCGTGGGTTTATCGTGCTTTCTTTCTGGCTAACACGCTGCAGGTGGATTTGGCCTTCGTCCCGGTGACGCAGTTTCGGGCTTTGGCACCGACGTTCCGCGTGGTTTTTGGCACGGCACAGGAGGCTCAGCATCTGGCCGGGCCGGAGGCCATGCGACTGGTGGAGTTTGGGTGCTGCTGCGTGGGCCGGGGCGGTCCGTTCGACGGGGAGTGCGCTGGTCCGTTCCCGGCGGTTGCACCTAACGGGCGCGACCACGCCGGTGAACGAAACTGCAACGTTGCACTTCACGCTGGCGACGGATGGGACCGGGTCGGCGGCAGCGGCGCGGATCGGGCTGGGGGCCGGTGGAAAGTTGCTGGCGTCGTCCAACGTGAACACTTTGTTTGATCCGACTGGCTATGAGATTGGCCTGCTGCTGGCAACCCCGGTTTTGCAGGGGAGTGGCGTGTTCCTGAATCCTCTGGGCGTGGTGAATGCAGCGAGCGGGGCACCGGGCCTCGATGCTATCGCTCCCGGTGAATTCATTGCGCTCTACGGGACGGGTCTGGCCGCCAGTACCCAGACAGCACTGCCGCCCTACCCGACCAGTGTGAATGGCGTGAGCGTGACTATCGGGGGGATCTCGGCGCCGGGCAGACTGGTGAGCGCCGGGCAGACTGGTGAGCGCCGGGCAGATCAATTGTCTGGTGCCCTATGGGGTCAGCGGCAGCAGCGTGGCTGTTGCCGTGAATAACAAAGGGACGTTTTCGAACACGGTCTCGATTCCTCTGGCGGCAACGGCGCCGGGCATCTTTACGCTGGACAGCTCGGGGACCAATAGTGCAGCCGTGCTGCATCTGGACGGGAGTCTGGTGAATGCTGCGAGCCCTGCGAAAAAGGGAGAGATTGTGGCCATGTACCTGACCGGCCTGGGAGCGCTGAGTACGGCGGTTCCGGACGGGCAGGGCGCTACGGCGGCCAATGCGGTGAAGGCACCTCTGCAGCTGCTGGTGAACGGTACCCTAGTGGCGGCCGCAGGTCTGCTGTACGCCGGCTTGTCGTCGCTGGCGGGCCTTTACCAGATCAACTTCCGGGTGCCGGTAAATCTGACGGTTTCGGGAACCTTGCCGGTAGCGGTTTTGACTGCCGAGGCGTTTCATGACCAGGTCAGCCTGGCGGTTCAGTAGCTACGGCTGGGGGAGGAACGCGCGACCGCTACCATAGTGTCTGCGCAGACGCTCATGTCAATGCCTGTATCCAGGACCGTTGCAGTCGGCGAAGGCCTGACAGAAGTCGTGCGGGTTATGCATGAACTGGAAGTAATGTGGCGGGAGTTGGGGCTGGACGAAGAGGCCGGCGGTGCCGTGAGTCTGGCTTTGGATGAAGTGCTGAGCAATGTGATACGGCATGGCCAGCCAACAGGGGAGCCTCCGGCGACTTCAGTTACATTTCGTGCAGAGGCCGGGGGTCTTCGAATTTGAGGTTTCCGATGCCTGCGCGGAGTACAACCCCCTGCTTCGGCCCGATCCGAATCTGGATGTGCCGTTGCTGGAGCGCAAAGCCGGGGGGCTGGGAGTGTTTCTGGTAAAACAGCTTGCTGACGAGGTGGAGTACGCGCGGCGGGATGACCGGAATCATTTTTGGTTCCGCAAGCGACTGGAGCCTAAAAGTTAGCGCCATTCCTTCGGGGCAGGGTACTGCCTTCCGCAGCTTGCTGGCTCTGTTGCTCATCCGGAAAACTCGGCGCAGAACGCAGGCAGGTGAGGGGCAGCCGGTTACAGGTCGGCAGCGTCACTGCCGGTCCGGATTCTGAACTACACGCGTAAGCGACTGGTCATAGCCGGTAGTCGTCCAGCGCCGCTTTGCCCGCACTGGCGAGTGCAGGTCCGGTTCACCATTTACGGCACGCCGTGAGGAATGCCGGCATCTGAACCTGTAGGCCTTCAGCCGGGAGTTTCGAAGCGGCCGTGCGGCTGCCAATTTTGTTGCGGTCAGGGGTTGACTACGGGATTTCCTGCGAATAGACTGATCTGCTGACCATGCCATTAAATTTTCGAACGTTTACCCAAAATCGAGGCGGACTCGCGCTGATGATCTTTTTGGCCGCAGGCGCCGCCAACGCGCAGACTGGCGGTGGCGCCACGCTGGTTGGCACCGTGAAAGACTCCTCCGGTGCCGTTTTGGCGGGGGCGAAGGTGACGGCGGTGAACACTGCTACTGCTTTCACAGCGGAGAACATTACGTCGGCAGAAGGGGCGTATTATGTGCCTTTTTTGGCCCCTGGCGTTTACCAGGTGAAAATCGCTGCACCTGGCTTCAAAGAATTTGTGCGGGAAGGCATCACGTTGCGTTCGGCCGAAGTGCAGCGCGTGGATTTAACCATGGAGATCGGCTCTGTCAGTGACAGTGTGACCGTGAGCGGGCAGGCGTCCCTGCTGAATACGGAAAACGTGGTGAGCGCTTACGTGATCGGCTCCAAGGCCCTTGTGGAAACGCCCGGGGTGATGAAGCGCACTGTCTACCTGTTGCAATACATGCCCGGCGTCATCGGTGTGGTGGGGCAGGCAGGGTTCCATATTCAGGGGCAGGCGCAAAACGATATTGGCTTCTCGATGGATGGCATCAGCGCCAAGTCGCCCTACACGGGGACAGTAAACCAGGTGGATGGCGTGATCCAGGGGAGTACGGACGCGATGGAAGAGGTGAAGGTGCTGACGACCGGGACCTCTGCAGAGTACGGCCACTCGGCGGGCGGTTCCATGAAGATGGTCTACAAGTCCGGCACCAATCAGTTACATGCCAGCTTTGAAGATCGGTATCTCAATGGGGACTGGGTACATCGGCACCGCCTGGAGCAGATCCGGCGGCCCGATGTTCCGTGGTCCTACCAGACATTTGACCTGGTAATGAGTGGCCCGGTAGTGATTCCGAAACTGTATAACGGTCGGAACAAGACGTTCTGGCTCTCAGACTATGCGATCAATCATGAGCGGACCATTAACGTACGGGTTACTACGGCCCCGACACCGGAGATGCTGAATGGCGACTTCTCCTTCAAGGAAGCCGTTGGTGGCGGGCTGCCGATCTATGATCCATTTTCGACCAGGCAGGTGGGCACGACATGGACTCGCGACCCGTTGCCAGGAAACATCATTCCGAAAAACAGAATTGATCCCATCGCCGGAAAGTTTCTCGCGCTGGGCATCTGGCGCGAGCCCAATCAGGTGGGGTCTCCCGCCAGAACCGGGCCTTCCGGGAACCTGCAGAGGGCCGAAACCTGC
The DNA here is from genome assembly GCA_010084195.1 of Terriglobia bacterium. Classification (GTDB taxonomy): domain Bacteria; phylum Acidobacteriota; class Terriglobia; order Bryobacterales; family Bryobacteraceae; genus BOG-234. Next base: position 10,001 of record RGPS01000149.1, on the reverse strand, counting down.
CGCTGCCTGAATCGTGATCGATGGGACGAGAAGATCGACCATCAGTTTTCACCGAATTACAAAGTGTTCTTCCGCTACTCGCACGGGCATAACCGGGGCCAAAACGGGGACAATTTTGCGAAGGCGGAGTTCAATGCCTCGCGGGAGATTAATCCGACGGACAATATCAACGGTGCGCTCGGTTTCACGTCCGTGCTTTCGAGCCGGCTGTTTAACGAATTCCGCGTGGGGTATAACCGGCGGGCTTCGTCGAATCCGGAGCGCCCGGAATCCGCGCTGAACGCGATCTCGGTTCCCGGCGTGGATAAAGAAACCTTCCCGTATTTCAATATCGGGTATTCGATTGCGCCGATGGGATACACACGGCAGGTGGGCGAAGACAAGATTATTCAGGACAACCTGACCTACATTGTGGGACGCCACAGCCTGAAAATGGGCTTTGAGATGATCCGGACTTTGTACAGCGACAAAGCGACCTCGTTGCCGTCGGGCCAGTACAACTTTGCGGGCGGTGCGTCTCTGCCTTTCGCCCAGAACACCGGGAACGACTTCGCGGCTTTCATGATGGGGGCCGTGACGAGCGCCACCTATACCAAGCAACTGGCCATCTTCATGCCCCGCCAGTGGGATCAGGAGTTCTATTTCCAGGACGACTGGAAGCTTCGTCCTGGCCTGACGCTGAACCTTGGCGTGCGGTGGACCTATTTCTCGCCCTATACAACCCGGTGGAATCAGCAGTCGCAGTTTGATCCGGACGCAATTGACCCGGTTAGCGGAAGAAAGGGTGCCATTACGCATCCCAAGGGCACGATTGGCAAGAAGGACCTGAATAACTTCCAGCCTCGGCTTGGCCTGGCCTGGACGTTCCATCCCAAGTGGGTCTATCGTGCCTCATTTGGCATGATGACGGTGGACAATACGGGAGTTCAGGGTGGCTTCGACGAGTACGCAGGTAACTTCAATATCCTGCAGCCGGTGGGTGACCCACGAAATGTGTTTCAGCTCTCCAACGGCCCGGGGGCTATCAAATACGCGGTGAATGCGGACGGCACCGTTCCCTACACGGGGGCCAACTTCAGCAGCCGCACGGCCACCTGGCGTGATCCGAATCTGCGCAACGCTTATGTGATGAACTGGTCTGCGGGTTTCCAGTATCAGCCTTCGAATACCTGGCTGGTGAACATGCAATATCAGGCGTCTGCCGGAGTTGGCCTGCAGCGCAACTGGAACATCAACGGGATTCCGTTATCGATTGCTCTCGGGGGTGACCGCGCCCTGCAGGATACCGTCTTTCAGGCCCAGCAAAACTACATGATCTATCCGCAGTTCGGAACAGTGAATCTGCTGTCGAATTTTAACCACAACACGTGGCACAGCGGTAACGTGTCGCTGGAGAAGCGGTACGGCAAGGGTCTGCTCTTCAATACGAGCTTCAACTTCTCGAAGTCTCTCAGCAATGATGACTCGCTCACCTATTTCAACCGGCAGGGGAAAGCGCGGACTGCCTACGATCAGCAGAAGCAGTTCGGAGCGTTTGTAGTTTATGAATTGCCTGTGGGGAAAGGGCAGAAGTGGATGAACCGGGGCGGCCTGGCCAATGTCCTGCTGGGTGGCTGGAAGGTCAGCATGAGCGAGAACACGAATTCGGGCGCGCCGATTTCGATCAGCCATGCGGGCAGCCCGAATCGCTATCTGACGGCGTCGCGGGTGAATCCAACGACGACGGTGGAGCAGGCTAAGGTGCAGAACTGGGATATGGGGCAGCGGTTCCCCACGGCGGCGCAGACACCCTACATCAACATCAATTCATTTGCCTATCCGGCGGCGTATACCATCGGGTCCCTCGGGTCGAGAGTCCTGCAGGCACCGGCGCTGCTGTGGATGCAGTGCTTCCTGACGAAGAGCTGGCATCCGGTGGGTGAGCGTTTCCTGCTGAGCCTCCGGGTGGACGGGCACAACCTGCCGTGGAAGCGGCCCAACCTGGCTGCTCCGAACACATCGTATAACCTGAATAGCGCGAATGCGTTTGGGCGCTTCACCGGAGTGGTGGGAGATTTCTCGAACTTTGGTACGGCGCAGGCGAACGTACAAATCTCGATTCGAGCGGAGTTTTGATCATGGACGGAACCTTTATCAACAGAAGAGAACTGGGAAACGTTGCGCTGGGGGGCGCTGCTGCTCTGGCAGCCGCAGGTGCAGCCTCGGCTAAACTGATACCCCTCGCGCCCGGAATCAAGATTGGCGTGAGCGCCGGGCAACCGAACGAAGAGCACATGAGTTACCTCAAGCAGTTGGGCGTAACGTGGGTGAGTCTGGCTCCCGACCAGAAAGCCGCAGATGCTGAGGGCTTCATCAGGCTGCGCGAGCAATGGGAAAAAGCCGGATTTAAGGTCTATAACATCGGCAGCGGGGTGGGCCCCAGTGGCAGTCTGCATAACATGCCGGAAGTCACCCTGAATCTGCCGGGTCGCGACCAGAAGATTGAAGAGTATCTGAATTACATCCGCTATGTGGGTAAAGCAGGCGTTCCGTATTCGACGTATGCTCACATGGGGAACGGCATCTGGTCCAGCGGGCGAGTCGTGAGCCCGAGGGGTTACAGCGCGCGCGACGGCAATGCCAACAGTCCGGAATGGAAGGGTAACTGGGGAGGCAAGACTTACAGTGAACCCTTGTCACACGGGCGCGTCTTCAGTGAGCAGGAGATCTGGGATAACTACACTTACTTCATTAAGAAAGTAGTTCCGGTAGCGGAAGAAGCCGGAGTCAGGATTGGGATTCACCCTGATGATCCGCCGCAGCGCATGCTGGCCGGGGTACCCCGCTGCATCTTCAGCAACTTCGAAGGCTACAAGAGGGCCATCGAAATTGCCAACAGTCCGAATATCGGGGTCTGTCTCTGCGTGGGTTCGTGGCTGGAAGGCGGGACCGCAACGGGTGCAGACCCGGTGGAAGTGATCAAATACTTTGCCGCCAGGAAGAAGCTGTTTAAGATCCACTTCCGCAACGTGAGCGCGCCACTACCGCACTTTACTGAAGCGCTGATCGACGATGGCTACTACGATCTGAGCAAGGTGATGCGGGCGCTGGTGGAAGTTAAGTTTGACGGCATCATGATTCCCGACCACATTCCTGCAGTTGGGGTGATGCCGAACGCTCCGGATTCCACCAGAGGACTTCCTGCGAATGCGGGGTATCGTCCCAGCCCGGGCCTGGCTTACCTGCTGGGCTGCATGAATGGAATGCTGAAGAGCGCCCAGAGTAAGGTGTGACCTGCGTTAGGGGGTAAGCCAGCGGCGCATTTCCGCTCTGCCGGTGAAGCCGGCCCGCTGCAGCGCGGGCTGGCCGTTCCGGAAGACAACGAAGTACGGTATGGACTGAACCTGAAACCGGGCGGCGAGACGAGGTTCGGCCTCGGTGTCAACTTTGAGCACCAGCGCCTGGCCGGCGACCTCGCGGGCCAACAGGTGGACTTCGGGTGCGGCCATACGGCAGGGGCCGCACCACTCGGCCCAGAAATCGACCAGGACGGGGACTTTGGCGGCGCCGATGATTTCATCGAACGCCGCCTGGTTCACGTTCAGGGGTTCGCCCACGGGCGGCAACGGCACTTTGCAGGCACCACATCGCCCGGTGTCGGCCAGACGTGCAGCCGGGACCCGGTTATTTGCCCCGCAGCCGGGGCAGACGGAGATAGAGGAGAAAGGCATCAGTCTCTATTAATGAACACGCACAACGACGGCGGGGCCGGGCCTGTGAGCTAATAACGCAGGATAGCGGCTAACACCTGGCCCTCGGGCATGCTGTGGGGGGGCAGCATGAAGACTTCGCCGTTGTGCCGCAGCGTTTCTGCAATAGCTGTGTTGAGCGGATCATCTGATGACGTCCGTTCCGGGTCGAAGTTGCCTGCGGCGCAGAGTTGGTGGATGCGACCGGCGCGGGCGGCGTCGAGGATGGCTGCCGGGTCGGTGAGAGTCCGTTTGCGGTGGCGCATTTCGCGATGGGTGCGCAGCACCAGCTCCCCGCAGAGTTGGTAGTGGGCCAGCGCGGCCTCGGTAGCGAGAATCGCGATTTCGCTGGGGGACAGGAAATCAATATTGCCCCCGATCTCGGTTTCCATGATGCACGTATTTGTGGCAAGCCGGCGATATGCGGTCACGTCTTCATGTACGCCGGCGAGCAGCAGCGGCATATTTCGCAACAGGGGCCTCAGGGCACGATCCACAATCCGGAAGTACTGCTGCAGATACTCGTCAGCAGCTTCCTTGGCCGACGAGGTACCGAACTGGATCGCATGCCCGGCACCGCCGCCACGGCTCGAGGCGGAGCGGCCTTCGAGAAGGTGGTCGGGAGCATCGAACGCCAGCGCTGTTTCCAGATCCGGAGGGACCCCGGCAGGCAGCGGAGCGGGTTCGCAGGCACCGTTGCGGTAGTGGAGCAGGTGCAGATTCTTACTGTGGAGGGCAAGAACGTAGAACTCGCGCGGGGCAAGGACAGCGGTCGCCAGCGGGGCGAGCGCGAAGTGGTTCCCGCGCAGGACGACGTTCGCTTCGAGGCCCGTAACGGTGAGGGCCACGAAGTAGTCCGGTGAGCGAAATAGCGCAACACCGGGTCCACCGGCTTCGTCTTCAAACTGAGCCACAAAGTCTTCGACGGGCTGGAGAAGGTCGGGGCCGAGAAGGCTGGCTGGTGTGGAACGGAGCATACCGCGCAGGGCAGCCGCCCGGGAGCTGCCCTCGCCGCCACCGGTGGTACCGCGTATCAGGAAAGTAGTGCAGGGGCCTTGCTGTGAAGCGAGTTCTTTGAGGAGTGCGGATGTTAAAGGTTCCAGGTGTACCGTTTGTGTCGGGATCATTATGGGGTTTCCTCCCGAAAAGGTCAGTGCATGGCAAGGGCCGAAATGAAAATGTGTTTTCCGGCCGATTTTTACCTGAGCTTTACAGTCCACGGCATCCTGTAAACGCCGGATTTACATTCGCCTGCTTCAATAGCTTCATGCGCTGTTTCCGTCATCTCCTCCCGGCGTTTCCTTTCCTGCTTGTTTCCGCCCTGCTGGCCCAGCCGCCGGGGGGCGGGCCTCCTCCGGGCGGGGCGGGTGGTTCGGGCGATGGCATCTGGCGGCGTAATGCCGCGTTTGGGGAAGCCCAGACCTTTGATGCCTGCCTTGGCCACCAGCCCGGAAATGGACAGTACCACTACCATGTTCAGCCCACGTGTCTTCGGGCACAGTTGGGCGACAACATTGAGGTGGTGAAGAATACCCGCGTCGGATCTGTTTACAAGGAAAAGGCTTCGGACTGGAAGCACTCCCCGATTCTCGGCTGGGCTTTGGACGGTTATCCGATCTATGGTCCCTATGGTTATTCGGACCCGACAAAGGCGACCTCGGCTATTAAGAGGGTCGCGTCGGGCTTCCGGCTGCGCAGCATCACGACGCGGACTTCGTTGCCGGACTGGTCGCTCCCGAATCACACAGGTGTCTCTCAGCAGTTGACGGCGGCGCAGGCGGGTCCGGCGGTGAACGCGACATTCCCGGTTGGGCGCTATCTGGAAGATTACGAATGGGCCGCCGGTGTGGGTGATCTCGATCAGTACAACGGTCGCACCACGGTGACACCTGAGTACCCGAACGGTACCTATGCGTACTTTGTGACCGTGGATACCAATGGTACGGCGGCCTTTCCGTATGTGATCGGCGGGCAGTACTACGGGACGGCCAGCGGTGGTTCCCTGACGGGCAGCGTCTCGCCCACCGCGCAGGACTATTTCAGCAACGGCGTTTATGTGCAGGATAAGGCGACCGGGTCGGCAGCGATGAATTCGCTCCTGACCACGAATTCGGCCAAGTTTGCGCAGGTTATCAGCGGCTTTGATCCGACTGCAGGCCCGATGAGCACATGGCCGGGGACAGCGCCCTCGGGGGCCCAGGTTTCAGGCACGGTGACGGCCCCAATCTACGCGGAGATCCAGAGGATTCGGACCGCGACCGGCTCGGTGATTGTGAATACGAATGGCGTGCCTGGTTATGTGTTCGGACCCTGGTTCGGATTGTTTAACAACGGCGGCGTGTTCGGCAACTTCCCCACGTCACAGAATCTGACCTTTCAGTTCCCGGCGACGCCTACAGTGGCGACGACGCGAACCTCAACCGGGTTGGGCAATTGTGGACTCTGGGTAAACGGTGTTGCAGTCTTCAATTCTCTGGACGGTTCCAGCTACAGCAATTCCAGCGGCACCGATGTTGGTGGCGGACCGGTAGCCCCGGGTGTTCTGAATCTGTCGGGCGCCTCGTTTGAGCATGGTCCGATGGCAGCAGGTTCGATAGTGGCGGCATTCCCGATGTTCGCCGCAACCCTGGGAACTTCGACGGCGGCGGCAAGTTCGGCGACCTGGCCGACGACGCTGGGGGGGCTGACAGTGACAGTGGTGGATTCAGCCGGGACGTCACGAGCGGCGCAGATCGCGTATGCCTCGCCCACTCAGGCGAACTATGTGCTGCCGGAAGCTACCGCGACGGGGATTGCCACGGTGCGGTTCACGGTGAATGGAACTACGGTAACGGGGAGCCTGAATGTGGTGTCCACTTATCCGAATCTGTTCTCAGTGAATGCAACGGGTCTGGCAGCCGCCTATACGGTGCGTTCCGTGTCGCAGCAGGTAACCACTGCGTATCAGGTGCAGAACGGAAGCATCGTCCCGCAGGCGCTGCCCGCAGGTACCGCAGCGGACCCCTCAATTCTGGTGTTCGTCGGCTCCGGGCTGGGGTCTGCAACCTCTGCCACAGCAACGATCGGCGGTGTTTCCACCACCGTCAGCTATGCCGGGAAACAGGGAACCTACACCGGTCTGGACCAGTACAATATCCTGATCCCGGCTTCGCTGGCAGGTAAGGGGCAGGTGGATGTAGTGGTGACGGCGGCAGGTAAGCCTTCGAATACCGTCAACATCACCCTGCAGTAACGGGACGGGTGCAATATTATGGTTCAGGCGTGCTGGAGAGGCACCCCCGGAACCTATGCGGATCAATCCAGATAAATGTGTCGCCTGCGGCAACTGCACTTACGTTTGCCCGATGGAGGCGATCTACATCGACCCCGTCATCAAGCGCGCCACCATCAAACGCGACGAGTGTGTTGAATGTTATGCCTGCTTCAACGGCCTGAGCCAGGAGCATCTGAACCCGACGATCGTTCGCACCACTCGCAAGCTGTTCGCGATGTTGCGGATTCGCTTTGAGCCGGAACCGGATGTCTGCCCGACTTCGGCCTTCGAGCCGGAGGAACTGGTTTGGCCTCGTGTGGTGCGGCGCGCCTTCTCAGATCCGCGCGTGCCGCATGAATCGACCGGGGTGGAAGGCCGCGGTACCGAAGAAGTGAAGACCAACGACGTGACCGGTCGCGTGAAAGTGGGCGAGGTCGGGTTCACGATTGAATTTGGTCGGCCTGGCGTGGGAGCCCGCTTTACCGAGATTCAGGAGATGTGCTGGGCTCTGGCCAAGGTGGGCGTTTCGTTCGAGAAGAAGAATCCCATCACGTCGCTGATGAGCGATGTGGCCACGGGGACGCTTCGCGAAGACATCATGAACGAAAAGGTGATGTCGGCAATCGTGGAAATCAAGACAGCCGTAGACCGCACCGAAGAGATTATTCGCCTCGTTTGGGATGTGGAGAAGCGGCTGAAAACCGTGGTTGCCATTGGCGTCGGCACACGTTGCGACGAGAATGGTGAAGACCATGTGGTGGAGCCAATTCTGGAGCGCCTGGGCTATAAACTCCAGCGCGCGAAGACGAATATCGGGTTGGGGCGGCTGTCGCCCGCACAGTCAGTAAAGGAGCCTGTTCGGGCATGACAAATACGCTGCACCGTTACGGAGACGCGGAGAGCTTCCGCGATGATTTTGTGATTTTTGCGATGGCGTGTAAGGGCGGCAATGATGCCGACTCTCTGCCGAAACTGCGCCGGTTTCTGGAGATCGCGGTCGAGTATAAGCCTGTCAATCTGGGCGACGCGCGGCATGGCGGAGCTCTGCGCCCGTCGAAAGACATGAACCCCGCAGCCCACTGGAATCGGAATATTACGCCGGATTTCCAGGCGGTGATTGAGGGTCTGGATAAGCCGACAACGTGTGCTGCGGTATTTGATAACAAGGTTGCTGCAGAAGACTTTGTGAAGAGGATCAAGGCAGAAGATCTGGGCCTGAGTGTGAACATCTCCACCTCGATTGATGGCGCGGAAGAGTGCTGCCATCAGGCGGGGATTCCGCGGCACAGCGTTGGTTACTCGCTGGGGTTCGAGGGTGGCACAGAGAATCTGCCTTCTGCTCAGATAATGATGCTCTCCACCATGTGCGGCCACGGCATGGTGAGCCATTCTCTGGCGAAGAAGATGACGGACTGGGTGAAGGAAGGCCGCCGGACGCCTGAGCAGGCCGTGACCTATATGGCCCGCTTCTGTTCGTGCGGCGTGTTTAATCCGTCGCGTGCAAAGAGGATTCTTGAGGGTGTTATCGATGCTAAGTAAGCTCCGCGCAGTGATGGCGCTGGCATGTTTGCCGCTGGTGGCAGAAGTCAGAGTCCTGAAGAACTTCACGCTCATTGATGGCACGGGCAAAGCTCCGGTGGCCGCAGCGGCAATGATCATCGATAACGGGCGGATCTCCTGGGTGGGGACGACGGCTCAGCTCAAGGCTCCGGCAGGTGCTGAAGTTGTGGATCTGGCAGGCAAGTTCGTGATGCCCGGGATCATCAACCTGCACGGGCATTTGGGGGCAGTCGTCGATATGACGCAGGCTGCCGACAATCTGACCGCCGCAAATCTGGATAAAAACCTGAAGACCTACGCGTCCTACGGCGTAACGTCGGTACTCAGCATGGGCACCGATAAAGATCTGGTGATCGCGGCCCGCGATAAGCAGAGAGCGGGACGCCCTGGCGAGACGCGCATTTTCACGGCGGGCAACGGGTTTATCTTCAAGGGTGGCTACGGTGGCATGGTGGGCGTTAATGAAGGCGTTTCCAGCGCGGCGGAGGTTCCGGCTGTGGTGGCGAAACTCGCCGGCCAGAAGGTGGACACCGTCAAGTTCTGGTTCGATGACCACAACGGCGAACTGACAAAGATGCCGTTCGACATCGCGAAGGCGATTGTGGAGAGTGGCAAGAAGAACAAGCTGATGGTTTCGGCCCACATTTTTTATCTGGACGATGCGAAGAAACTGGCGGGCTACGGCCTGAACGGCTTTGCGCACAGCGTTCGCGACAAGGCGATTGACCAGGAACTGATTGACACCATGAAAAAAAATGGTGTCTGGCAACTGGCGGCAACGTTGAGTCGGGAAGCTTCCATGTTTGTCTATGCGAAGGATGCCCCTTTCCTGGCGGACTCGTTCTTTACGCGGGGTGTCTCGCAGAACGTGCTGACCACGCTGAAGTCGCCGGCTTACCAGAAGGCACAGGCGGCGGATCCTCATTTTGCGCACTATCCCGAATATTTGGAGGCGGCGAAGAAGAATTTCAAGAAGCTGGTGGATTCGGGTATTCGGTATGGTTTCGGCACCGATTCCGGGCCTCCGGGACGCTTTCCGGGTTTCTTTGAACACTGGGAAATGGAACTCCTGGTGGAAGCGGGCTTGACGCCGATGCAGGTGATTCAGTCGGCGACGAAGAACTCAGCCGAGTACCTGAAAGCTAAGGATCTGGGCACGCTGGAGAAGTCGAAATGGGCGGACCTGGTGGTTCTGGATAAGAGCCCGCTCGAGAATATCCGCAACAGCCGCCTCATCGACTCGGTTTACATCGCCGGCAATAAAGTTAAGTAGCAACTGGTCCGGAAGTTCAGGCCGTCAGGGCTCTTTGCTGATTTCTGTGGAGTTGCAGGTCTTGTGGTCTGAGATCTGGAATCGTAGAAAAGCATGGATGGCTTTGACGGCCTTTTTGTCTTTGGTCGTGATGCGGAGCTGCGCCCCCCGGGCGGCGTTTTCACAATCGCAGTAAATGGCTTTTTTG
>RGPS01000148.1 GCA_010084195.1 Terriglobia bacterium | reverse complement strand
TCCTAGGGACCTCTTCGTCGGAAGCTGCCCTGCCTGGTCTGATGAAGAAGCTGGAAGGCCTCGGCTGCGCCAGACACGTGGTAGGTCTGGTGGTTCCGTCCGGCTATTCTTTCAATCTGGACGGCACTTCCATCTACCTCACCATCGCTGCCATCTTCGTCGCCCAGGCCACCAACACGCACCTGACAGGCTGGCAGGAATTCATTCTGTTAATGGTCCTCATGCTCACCTCCAAAGGCTCGGCTGCGGTGACGGGCGGAGGCTTCATCACGCTGGCCGCCACGCTCTCTTCTCTTGGGACCGTGCCGGTTGCCGGCATCGCTCTCCTGCTGGGCGTCGACCGTTTCATGTCCCAGGTCCGCGCCTTTACGAACCTCATCGGCAATGCTGTCGCCGCAGTGGTGGTCGCGAAATGGGAGAAGGAACTCGACGAAACCACCATGAACGCGGTTCTGAAACAATAAGGCCGTGCCTTCGCTACGACGGCTGTGTGCCATCTTCTTCCGGGTCGGAAACTTCACGTTCGGCGGTGGCAATCCCACAACCGCCGCCCTGCAACGTGAGTTGGTCGAGAAGGAAAAGTGGCTCAGCCAGCAGGATTTCGCCCTCTGCTACGCGCTCGCCCGCATCACACCCGGCACGAACCTCTTCGCCTTCTGCACCGCCTCCGCGTGCCGGATGGTGGGCTGGAAGCGCGCCCTGCTGGTTCTCGTCGTCGCCTCGGCCCCCGCCTGTCTTCTCCGGCGTCCTGGTAGCCAGCTTTTGGCTTCTGGTGCAACCCGCTCTCACGAAGGGTAACCGCCTCAGGGCGGCGGTGATCGTGGGTATCAGTATCGTGCTCTCGCTGCTGGCCCACCTGTCTCCCATTCCGGTTCTCCTGATCGCCGGTGTTGCCGGCTGGTTCTGGAAGGAGGAAGAAGCATGAAACTCATTGTGCTCTATCTCTTACTCCTGAAGGCGACCCTGACGTCGTTCAGCGGCCTGGCCGGGTTGCCCGTTTTACGGGACGATATGGTGCTGCGGCACCATATGCTGACGGACAGGGAACTGAATCAGGCGGTTGCCATTGGGCGCGTCACTCCCGGGCCTAAGGGCAGTTACATCATGAGCGTCGGCTACTATGCGGGAGGGGTACCGGGAGGTTTCGCGGCCTGGCTGGCGCTGGTGACACCCGCTATCCTGATCATTCCAATGCTCAGTCTGGCTGGCCGGTACACGAAAGACCCGAGGGTCCAAAGAACCCTGCGAGCCGTCGTGCTGGCCTCGGCGGGCATCAGTTTATCTGCGACTCTGCCTCTGGGCGCGGATGCCCTGACCTCCCCGCTGACCTGGGCGCTGGCCATCGTCAGCTTCGGGCTTCTGGTCTTCACGAAGCTCGACACCACTCTCGTAATGCTCGCCTCCGGGCTGGTCAGCCTGGCCGCTTTTGCTTTGCTAAACTAGGTAGATCAATTTGGAGGAAGCTTGACCTTTTTCAAACGCGCATTTCTTACAGCAGTTGCCGCCGCAACATTCATTGTGCCTTCTCAGGCCGCCAGCGTGACCTGGGACTTTACAGGAGCCTGGAGTGCCACCGACTACGGTCCCCACGGGACAACGGTGGCGGGTTCGGTAACCTTCAACACGACAACCTCCGTCGCCACCTCGTTCGCCTTCACGGTGAGTGGCTACCCTGCCGGCTCAGTGACATATACGATGACGGGGATAGGTGCTCTCGACCTTCGTGACAATCGGGACGGTAACTATGACATGCTGACGTTCCGCGTTCCTGTCACGATGACGGGGGCGCCGAGCCTCGTGGGGAGCCTGCCGTGGCAGACCGCCAGCTTCACCCTTTACGATCTGACCCAGGGGATGCTGAGTTCAGAATCCGTTCCCACCTCGGTTCCGAATCTGGCCACAACCTTTATAAAGAATGTCACCCTCATCTACGGGCAGGGAACTTTCAATGACATATACAACCTGACCAGTCTGACCGAGGCTCCTGCCGTTCCGGAGCCCGCTTCGCTGGGCCTGATCGCCCTCGGCCTTGTCGGTGTGGCTGTTAGGGCAGTGCGAAAGCGACATACGACCCTCTGACCGGGCTGTTGTCAGCCGGATGTCCTGGCGTGGCGTGGGTCCTGGTCGTAGCGGCCGCAGCAGCGCAGAACACCACGTATTCCTTGCCCGCGATTTCATAGATCGCGGGCATTCCTTCTATTCCCGCCGGAGTTTCAAACTCCCACAGCACCTTCCCCGTTTCCGAGTCGAGCGCCCGCACCATCTTGTCTCTCGTACCCGTGAAGATCAGGCCCGTGGCCGTCACCACCGGGTTGGTTTTGGGGAAGTGTGCGCCCGTGTCTGTGAAGCCCTTCGCCGCAAGATCCGGCACCTGACCGAGCGGGATCTGCCACTTGATGGTCCCCTCATTCAGGTCGTAAGCGGTCATGGTCGTCCATGGCGGTTTCACGGCAGACAGGCCGCTACTCGTGACCATAAATCCAAAGGAACTGAAGTACCTTTGGGGGACGTTGGTTTCGTGCCGGGCACGTTGTGGGTTGAGGAGGTACGAAGCGATCAGGTTGGCATCCCCATCTGAGACCTGCGCCTGCGCCGGCATGGTTCCTTTGCCGTTCCTGATGATTCCTCGAAGCTGTTCCCGGGTAAACTTGCCGTTCAGCGCGCTCAGATCGGAGGGGTGGCATTTGAGGCACTCCTGCCCGAAGACCCACTGGCCCTGCGCCTCGGCTCCCGAGGTTTGCGCTGCGGCGCGCGTCCCGTCCGGTTCCAGCTTGAGGATCGCCGGGAAGTCTTTCGAGACGACGTAAACGAGGCCCTTATCCGGTACCGCCGCCGCGCCACCCCAGTTGGCTCCGCCGTTGTTACCCGGCATCTGAACGGTTGGACGGAGGCCGGGAGGCGTGAAAAGGCCTTCGTTGCGCGCACTCAGTACAGAGTCTTTGATTTGGGCGGTTTCTTCGGCGCTGAGGAACGGATTGAGGTCCTTGTCGGTCAGGCTCTGGCGGGCGAAGGCAGGCGGCTTCGTGGGGAAGGGCTGGGTCGGCCACGCCTCCTCGCCAGGAACGTCGGATTTCGGCACTTTACGCTCTTCGATGGGCCAGAGCGGCTTGCCGTTGGTCCGGTCGAAGACCCACAGGAAGCCCTGCTTCCCGGCCTGTGCGATGGCATCGACCATCTTGCCGTCATGCTTCACAGTGATGAGTTTGGGCGCGGTGGCGTTGTCGTAATCCCAGATATCGTGGTGGACCATCTGGTAATGCCACACCCGCTTGCCGGTGGCGGCGTCGAGAGCGACCAGCGAATCCCCGAACAGGTTCATCCCCTTCCGGTTGCCGCCATAGAAGTTGTACTTGGGGCTGGCGGTCGGGATATAGACGATGCCGCGCTTCGTGTCGAGGGAGATTTCGCTCCAGGCGTTCGCTCCGCCGACGGTCTTCCAGGCGTCTTTCGGCCAGGTATCATAGCCGAATTCACCGGGGTGCGGGATGGTGCGGAAGCTCCAGATGAGCTTACCGGTAAGGACGCTGAAGGCGCGAATATCGCCAGGCGCTGAGTCGTACTCCTGGTTGGTGGCGGAGCCCATAATCAGGAGGTCTTTGTAGACCTTCCCTGGCGTGAAGGATTGCACGACGGCGACGGTTTTCGGATCGCGACCGAGGCCTTCGCGGAGGTCAGTCGCAAAGCCGGCGATGGGTTTGCCGGTGCGCGCATCCAGGGCCTTCAGGATCAGGTTTTGCGTGAAAAGGAGGCGGCTCTGTTTGTGGTCAGCGCTCTCCCAGTAGTTGACGCCGTGCGTCGTGATAAGGCCCGCAGTGGCGGGATAGGTCCAGACCTCCTTGCCGGTGCCTGCCTCCAGGGCGACCAGAGAGCCGTTCTTCGCCTCGACGTAGAGCAAGCCGTTGGCGGTGAGGGGATTGAAGGCGTATTTGCCCGAGTCACCCGTCGAATAGGTCCAGGCAACCTTGAGTTTCGTGACGTTGGTCTTATTGATCTGAGTGAGGGACGAGTACTGGGCGGAGTCAGCGGCTCCTCCGTAGTCGGACCATGTGGCGTGCGGGTCTTGCGCGAGGGCGGAGACGGCGAGGAACAGGAGTAGCGTTCGCATGTGGCGATTGCAGTATAAACTGAACAGACCGATGGCTGCAAAAAAATGGAAGTCCGATAGTGAACTCTTCAAGCTGATGCGCAAGCGTTTGTTCACCGCAGTGGTGGGTGACGTGATGGACCATATGGGGCTGCGACGACAGTTTCTGCCTCCACAGATCCAGCCTCTGGATACCGCAATGGTGGTGGCGGGACGCGCCATGCCGGTGCTCGAAGCTGACTATTTCACGTTTTCCGACGAGACCTCGCAGACAGAGGTGGGAAAGCGTCCGTTTGGCCTGATGCTGGAGGCCCTGGATGATCTCCGAACCGACGAGGTCTACGTGGCATTCGGCGGGTCTCCGAAGTACGCAATGTGGGGCGAACTGATGAGCACTCGTGCCGCGAAACTGGGGGCAGCCGGAGCTGTCCTGAACGGCTATTCGCGGGATACGAAGGGGATTCTGGCACTGGGCTTTCCCACCTTCTCGTTTGGGCGTTATGCGCAGGACCAGGGGTATCGCGGCAAGGTGATCGACTTCCGCGTGCCGATTGAGATTGAAGGTGTCTCGATTCGGCCGGGTGACATCGTGTTCGGGGATCTGGATGGCGTGCTGATTCTGCCAAGGGAAGCCGAGGAAGAAGCGATCACCCGTGCGCTGGAAAAGGTGGCGGGTGAAAACGCTGTCCGGAAGGCAATCGAGAAGGGCATGAGCACCGTGGAGGCGTTCCGTAAGTTTGGGGTGATGTAAAGGCTCCTTGTGATAAGTTAGCGAGATGTTCACCAGAAGAGGTTTTCTTGAGACGGTAGCGGCTGCCTCCGCACTGCCAGTCCTGCGGGCGCAGGCCGGCGGTGAATGGGGGACTCCTGTATTTGATCTGCACTTTCACCCGCGTCCGACTCCGGCGGCAAATATTGCCCACCTGGACGGTGCCGGTATTACGAAAGCCAACCTCCTGGGCGCGCAGACGAAGGCTCAGTTCCAGACGATAGAAGCCGCTGCCCCGGGGCGTTTTATCTGGTTTGTGCGCGGAAACATTGCCACGCCGGAGGGCCTCGCGGCCTTGAAGCAGGGCGTGAAAGATGGCGCACAGGGTTTGGGTGAGTTGAAGTTTCACGTGGCTGCTGATGGTCCGGAACTGAAGAGTGTCGCCTCAATGGCAGCGGACCTGAATGTGCCGGTCCTGATTCACTTCCAGGAAGTGGACCACTTTGAGAACGAGGGTAAGTGGTCAACCGGTTTCGCGAAGAACTTTGAAGCGATGCTGAAGGCCAATCCGAAGACGAAGTTCATCGGCCACGCCGATGCCTTTTGGGCGAACGTCAGCGCGGATTATCACAACGACGCAGCATATCCATCCGGCCCGATCAAGCCGGGAGGGGTCAGCGACAAGCTGCTATCTGACTACGCGAATTTCTATGGCGACTGCTCCGCCAATTCGGGAAACAATGCTCTCTCGCGGGACCCGGAATTTACCAAAGGCTTCCTGGCACGGCATCAGGACAAGTTGATGTTCGGGAGCGACTGCAGTTGCTCGGATGGGCATGGTGCGGGGATCAGCCAGGCTAACAATCCGGCAGCCGCCCGGCTATCAGGAAAGTGTGTGGCTCGTTCCACGTTGACCGTGCTGAAGGCTTCGACGACACCTGCAGTGTTCAAGAAGATCGCCTGGGGCAACGCGCACAAACTGCTGAAGATCCCTGCCTAACTGCGCAGCAGGTGATCGAGCACTGCGACATTGACTTCGCCGGCGCGCACCATGGGAGCACCATGTGATGCTCCGGCGATTTCCACGTATTGGGCCCCGGGGATGGCCTGGGCGATGGCTCTGCCGAACTTCGCTGGTGCGAGTTGGTCCAGTTCGGCTGCGATGACCAGCGTCGGGATTCCGGCTAGTTTTTTCAGGTGGGGGCTGGTGTCGTGGGCCGCGAGCGCGTTTAGTTGTCTGATCGCGTTGGGCGGGTGGTTCGCAAGGTCGTGGCCGAACCAGGTGGCGAGGTGTTCGGCGAGCGCGGCACGTTGAGCCGGGTCGGCAGGGACTTCGTGTGGAGGCAGGACCATCTGCAGAAAAGCCTTGCGGCGGCCGGGTGCGGTTCCGACCCAGGTGCGGATTCCGGTAAAGAATCGAAACGGCGTCATGCTGGTGGCGTCTTTGCCTCGTGCCACGGTGCACATCAGGGTCAGACTCCGGACTCGATGCCTGGCTTGCAGGGCCAGTTCCTGCGCAATGACGCCCCCCATGGAGTGACCTATGATGTGGGCGGAGTCCCAGCCCTGGGCATCCATCAGCGCCAGCGCGTCGTTGACCAGTTGGGGGATGGTGATGGGACTGCCAACGGGCTGGCTTTGGCCGACGCCCCGGTTGTCGAAACGAAGGCAAGTGAAATGCGGGGTAAGGGCAGGGAGCTGTGGCAACCACCCTGTCCCGAGGACGCCCACGCCCTGAATCATGAGGACCGGCGGTCCGTTACCTTCGACTTGAAAAAAGAGATTGGAATTGCCGTGCTGTAAGGATGCCAATTTGCAGGATAAACTACGCAGAGCTGCAGGTGTGGCCCTGAAACAAAACAGGGTCTTTCGGTAACTCTATAAAGCAAACGGAGGCTTTACATAGTGACTTTTAGTCGTTTCCTTTCCAGCGCCGCAGTGACAATCTGCTGCGCGATTCCGGCGTTCGCCGCAACGCTCGCTCCTAACGGAACTTACGTTTACACTTCTCTTGACACCGGGCTGGGGGGTGGGCCGAGTGTTCAAATCGTCACCGACCTGACTCGCTCGTCGAGCAATCAGTTTGCCAGCGGGTCTGGTGCCTATGGCAACGCGGGCCTCGGTGATGTCCACACACTGGTCAAAGCGCGTTCCACCACGGATGGGTCCTTTGCGCAGATCGCTCAGGCAACTACCGAATCACAGTTTCAGGACCGGGTATTTTATCAGGACCCGACGCGGGCGTTTGGCGAAGCGGTCAGTGTGACGGCGTCAATCCTGGTAACTGGCACCCTCTACACGCCGTCAGCAGACCCCTTCAACCTGGGCGTTACGACGATTCGCTACACCTTCGAAGCGTTTGATGCCGACGGGATTCTGACGGATTCCAGTGTGGGCGACTACACACAGCGTTCCAATGGTTTCAACGAAGGCACCAACTTCATCGGCCTGTTGCCTCTCACGTTCACGCTGCACAACATGTCGTTTACCACCATCCACTTCGTGCTGGGAGCCGGGGCGGCAACTTCGGCCAATCTGGGCCATGCCGACGACCTTGTGGCGTATGCCGATTTGAGCCACTCGGCGCACTGGCAGGGAATCACATTGGCGGGTGGAGGGGAACTCCCCGGGACACTGACGTCCGATCTGTCGGTGGACTGGTTCGCTACTAACTCGACACAGCCAGATGCACCGGAACCGGGCACGTGGATATTGCTGGGTACGGGGCTTGCGGGCGCGGGGTTGGTGCGGCGCCGGAAGAGTTCTTAGGTCAGATTTCGCCCGGCGCACACGTATCCGACTCTTCCGCTTCCCACCCCAAAAAACGGGAACGAAACGGGAAGCGTCGTAAAGTCGTAGTACAAGCAATGGGGGCAATTCTGAAAAAACACGTTCTGGCCGGACTCCTTTTCCTGGTAATCGCAGCGAACGGGTTGGCGCAGCGCGACACGGGACCTCGCGACTTTGACCGGCGGGATATTCCTGCCGGAACTGTGGATCGGTTGACGCCCCTGCAACTCCGTGCGCGTGCTGCTATGGCGGCACGTGCGGTAACCCTGCAGGCGTTTGTCGCGGCCCGGCAGGAATTGCAGCCAGGCCTTCGCGTGACGGCCAATCGGTATGGCTTACCGAAGCTGATGCTGCGGGAGGGGCAGGCACTAACCGCGCCGACGGTGGGTGATCCGGAAACCATCGCGCGGAATTTTCTGGGGCAGAACTCGACGGCATTTGGCATGTCAGCCGATGAAGTGGGGCGACTTCGCGTGACTTTGCGGGACATCGGCCCCTCCGCCACCTACCTGGGGTTTGCGCAGACGATTGACGGGTTCGACGTGTTTGAGGGGAACCTCAAGTTCACGCTGGGCTCGAGTGGGGAGATCGTCCAGGTGAGTGGCGGGGAGTTGATTCCCGGGGTGAGCGTGGTCACGAAACCAGTCCTGACGGCAGCAGATGCACAAGGCCGGGCGCGGGCAGGGCATGGCGCCGGCGAGTTTCTGCGAGATCCGGAACTGGTGATTTTCCCGCTGGATGCCTCGACTGCCCGGCTGGCATATCGGCTGTTCTATGAAGCTGACTCCCGGCACAGTTACGAGGTTCTGGTGGATGCCCTTGATGGGTCAATTTTGTACCGGCACAACAACGTGCTGTTTGCGGCGGCTCAGGGGCGGGTCTGGAAACAATCACCGCTGATCGGGACGCGGGACCTGGTGGACTTCCCGGCTTCCTGGCTGCCGGACACTGTGACGGTGACCACGGGTAACAACGTGGATGCCTGGGTTGATGCGAACGGCGACGACAGGCCGGATACCACAGCGACGGAGGGTTTGCAGACCGGGCGTGCACTGGCGACGGCCGGTGTCTTTGATTTCTCGTTCGGCGACGGGACTACAGGAGTTGATCCGCGCGGTTTCAAGGCGTCGAGTGTGCTGAACCTTTTCTACCTGGTGAACCTTGCGCATGACTATTATTACGGCCTGGGATTCACGGAAAGCGCCGGGAATTTCCAGACTGACAATCTGGGGAAGGGCGGCAAAGGCGGTGATGCGGTGATGGCGATGGCCCAGCATGGTGGCGAGCCCAATAATGCTTCTTTTACGCCGACGCCGGAAGGCACGCCGGGCCGGGTTCGCATGGGGCTGTTCGGCCGCGGAACGACCACCCGCCTGGATGATCTGGACACCTCCTACGATGGTCAGGTCCTGCTTCATGAGTATGCGCATGGGGTTACCAACCGCCTGGTCGGGACCCTGACCAGCACCAGTTGCCTCCGTCGAACGCAGTCCGGGGCGATGGGTGAGGGGTGGTCGGACTACTTTGCTATGAGTTACTACGACAACCCGATCATGGGCGCTTACAGTGCTGCCCGTGCTACTCGCGGCATCCGTCGCCAGAGTTACGAAGGGTACACGTTTACCTACGAAGATATTGGGAATCAGGGGTATCAGGTCCACAACGACGGTGAGATCTGGGCTGCGATCTTGTGGGACCTGCGCAAGTCTCTCGGTCAGAGGGTGACGGATCGGCTGGTGATGGACGGGTTGAAGGCGACGCCCTGCAATCCGAGCATGACGGATGCACGGGATGCGATTTTGAGTGCAGACCAGGCCGGGAACAAAGGGGCCAATCGTGCGGTGATCTGGGAGATCTTCGCAAAGCACGGGATGGGGTTCTCGGCAACGGGGCTGGAGGGGAGTTCTTTTTCGGGCACGGTTTACGATGCGGCTTTTGACCGTCCGGCTGATCTGCAGGCCGCGCGGGCTCCGGCCATCACGAGCAAGCCGTTGGGAGTCGTCGCGGGGATGGGTGAGGCCTATTCCTACAACGTGGTCGCCACCAATCCTGCGGGGGGGGCCTTGACCTACACTCTGGCATCAGGCCCCGAAGGGATGCAGGTGAATCCACAGACCGGGGCTGTGAACTGGACCGGGACGTTCACGTCGCCGCGCGTAAAGATTGTGGTGACTGATGGCCGCGGAGGTCGCGTGGCGCACGGTTACATGGCCCCGATGGTGACGAGACTTACGGCAGGAACTCCTCTGAATGTGTCGGGTTTTCTGGACAGCGTGGGATATGCCTATATCGAACCGGCAGCGGGAACTCCCATTCTGCAACTGGCGATGCGAGGCGGGACGGGGGATCCGGATCTTTACGTTGCAGATCCCTCCGGGACTGAGTATCTGTCGGGGCGGGACGGTTCCCACGAAACGCTTAGCTTTGCCACGCCGGCCACCGGTCGATGGTTGCTGGAAGTGGATGGATTTACGGCATATTCCAGCGTTTCACTCTCGGCGACGGCAATTACGCCCTTGCCGCTCTCCCCGAACGCCGTGCTGCGCGGACTCGGTGAGTCCTGCGGTATGTCAGCCGAGTGAATTCGTAGATCAACCCTGCACCTATTCGGTGCGTTCCACCAATCCCGGGACTTCGGACTCCATTACGATTCAGAATCCGACTGCAGGGGACTGGTATCTGGGCCTGACCAGTGATGCTGATTACTCCGGAGTCACGCTGACGACATCTTTGACCGTGCGGCAACCCGATCTGACGGTGTTGAGCCGGCATATTGGGAGTTTTGCGCAGGGCCAGAAGGGTGCCACGTTTTCGGTAGTGGTTTCAAACGACGGTGCAACAGCTACGGCTGGCGCGGTGACCGTGGTGAACGCGCTTTCGGCGGGGCTTACGGTGACTTCAATCAGCGGCACGGACTGGACTTGTGTGCTGGCAAGTCTTAGCTGCACCCGTTCGGATGTGTTGGCTCCCGGGGCAGCATTCCCGGCCATCACGGTAACGGCGGACGTGTCCGCAACCGCGCCTGCAAGCGTGACGAATGTGGTGAAGGTATCGGGCGGTGGACAGACCGACGGCGACAACGACACGGCTCGGGACATTGCGCTGGTTGGCAATGGCGGGGCTGCCCCTACGGTTCCGACCGGTGGGGTGGCTCCGGTGTATAGCTCTTCCACGACGATCCAGCCGGGGTCTTGGGTGTCGGTCTACGGAACCGGTTTTGCCACGGGCGTTACCGAGTGGAACGGGGACTTCCCGACGACGCTGGGCGGGGTGACGGTGACGATCAACGGGAAGCCGGCGTACTTGTGGTTCGTGAGTCCGACCCAGATCAATCTGCAGGCCCCGGATGATTCGGCGACAGGCGTAGTGGATGTCGTCATCACGAACGGCAATGGGAGTGTGACTGCCAAAGTGACGCTGGGCGCTTCGAGCCCGTCGTTCAGCTTGCTGGGAGACGGGAAGCATGTGGCGGGCGTGATTACTACGCCTTCGGGAACAGGGGCTTACGGGGGCGGCGCGTATGACCTGGTGGGGCCGAGTGGGGTGTTCTCGTTCAACACGCGGCCAGTGAGAGCGGGCGAGGTTCTGGTGCTTTATGGGGTTGGGTTCGGACCCACGGTCCTGCCGGTGCCGGCCGGGGCGGCGTTCAGTGGCGCTGCTTCGCTACAGGGGCAAGTGGTGGTGACGATTGGCGGAGTGCGAGCCCAGGTGCTGTTTGCAGGGTTGACTGGTGCGGGGTTGTACCAGGTCAACGTGGTGGTGCCTGCGGGGTTGAGTCCGGGCGACAAAGCGGTGCAGGCGGTGCTTTTGAGCGGCGGGTTTACGCAGGTTGGGCCCTTGTTGACGGTGCAGTAGCCCGAAGGCTTACCTGGTCTGGAGGTTGACGCCTGCGGGGCTCTTGCGGTCGAGGACCTGGAGCTGGATTTCGTGGGGGCCGGGAGCCAGTTGCGGCACCTTGAAATTGACCTGGAGGACACCGCTGACCAGGCCACCGGCACCACCGGCGTAAAGGGTTGGGTACTCTTTGCCGTCAATCAGGAGGCGGACCGGATCGAGGGGTTTGGGCAGCAGGGTGGAGACGATGGTTCCGTCTGGTGGCCCATCGGAAATGTCGCCGTAGCCTTCGCCGTACAGGATGAGGACGTCGTCCACTCTGGCGGGGTTGGCGGTGGTGACCAGAGAGCCATCCAGACGAATGACGATGGAGTCGCCCTTACCGGAACTGTTTTGGGTGAAGATGGCAGGGTTGGCGCTCACGACCGGCAGGGTCATGCCAGGTGCCTGAACCCCCAGATACTCGACGACGATGGAGACGGTGGAGCGGCCCGCGAGGTTTTGGGGCACGATGGCGGAGACCTGTCCGGCTGACGTGTAAACCATGGGGGCTGCAGTGCCGTTGAAAAGGACGCGGGTGCCGGCCAGGAAGGTGTTGACCTTACCCTGGCTATCCAGCGTGAGTGTCGCGAGGGTTGCCGGGCCCAGGTTTTGGCCGTAGAGGACGAGGAATTCGCCGGGGGAAACGCCGGTGGTGCTGGAAACGAAGCTGGCTGCGCTCTGGACGGCAGCGGCGGACGCTTGCGGGATATAGAGGATGTTGTTGACGACAACAAAGCTGGCACCGGAGTAGGGCGCGGTATCGAGGGGAGCGCCCAGGTTCTGGATGGGAAGGCCCGCGATGCGGTCCATGATGGTGAGGCTGGAACTGGAGGTGACGCGGCCGAAGGCGGTGAAGCCGCCGTTCTGGTTGTCGAGGTTACCGGAGTTATCGGCCAGGTTGAAGAACCACTGGTTGGTGGCGCTGTTGGGGTTGTCCCCGAGTTTGGCCATGGAGATGGTGCCGCGGGTGTTGGAGATCTTGTACTCGTTCACGACTGCGGTGTCTTCGGGAATGACGGTGGGGACGCCATCGACCAGCTTAAAACCGCCGCCCTGGATGATGAAGCCGGGGACGGAGCGGTGGAAGATGGAGTTGGCGTACGCGCCTTTGTTGACGTAATTGAGGAAGTTGGCGACGGTGGCGGGCGCGACGTCGGGTGCCAACGTGACGTCGATATCGCCGATGTTGGTCTTAAAGCGGACCTGGGGCGCAGGGGTAGTTTGCGCGCAGACGGCAGAGGCCGCAAGACAAAAGACAGCTATTGATTTCGTAATTCTCTTCACTTATGAACCCTCAAGCATTTGCCGGATGCGGGCGGCGACGGACTCCGCCACTGTGGCATCGGCACAGATAACTAGTATTGTGTCATCCCCGGCGATGGTTCCCAGGACTTCGGGCCAGCTTTCATCATCCAGGGCTGCACCGTCGAGAGCGACGGCGACGGAGCTGGCGTGGCCTGGCGCGGTCCGCAGAACAACCTGATTCAGGGCGCAACGAACATCGCGGACAAACTCAGAAGCAAGAGACGCGATATTCACGTGCGGGGTTTCACGGTGGAGTTCGCGGTAGCCGTCGGTGGTCTTGACGAGGCCGAGTTCCCGGATGTCTCGGGAGAGGGTGACCTGGGTGGCTTCGAGACCGGAGTCGCGGAGCTGGCGGGCAAGCTCTTCCTGCGTGAACAGACTCCGGGTTCGAATGAGACGGAGAATCTGCCCTTGCCGGAAGGTTTTTGTCATGACAATTCCGAGAGGCGGCGCCTTGCTTCTACAAGAGCAGCCGCGACGGTGTTGGGGCCGGTGCCACCCTTGATTTCGCGGGTCTTCATGCCCTCGCGGGGCGAGAGGAGACGGGCGACGTCGGCGGTGAATTCGGGCGCGAAGGCGGCGAGGGTTTCGGGCGTCCAGTCACCGGGCTTCTTGCCGTTGCGGACGCTTTCGAGGACCAGGCGTCCGACGATCTGGTGGGCGGAGTGGAAGGCCGTGCCATTGCGGGCGAGGGCTTCGGCGAGGTCTGTGGCGACGACCCAGCTTTCATCGGCGGCAGTGAAGGGGACGGCTTCGCGGAGGACGACGGTTTCGGCGACGCAGACGGCCATTTCGAGGGAGTCGCAGACCTGGTCGGCGGCCTGGAAGAGGGGTTCTTTGTCCTCCTGCATGTCGCGGTTGTAGGTGAGCGGGAGGCCCTTCATGGTGAAGAGCAGGGAATTGAGGGCGCCGAGGACCCGACCGGACTTGCCTCGGATGAGTTCGAGGGAGTCGGGGTTTTTCTTCTGCGGCATGAGGCTGGAGCCGGAGGTGACGCCGTCGCCCAATTCGAGCCAGCCGAATTCTTCGGAGGAGTAGAGGATCCAGTCTTCGGAGAGGCGGCTCAGGTGGATCATGGCGACGGAGGCCGCATAGAGGTAGTCGAGCGCGAAGTCGCGGTCGGCGGAGACGTCCATCGAATTATTGGTGACGGCGGCGAAACCGAGGTCGCGGGCGATGGCGTCACGGTCATGCGGGAAACCGCTGCCGGCGAGGGCTCCGGAGCCGAGGGGCATGACGTCGGTGCGGCGGCGGGCTTCGGTGAAGCGCTCGTAGTCGCGGGAGAACATCTCGAAGTAGGCGAGGAGGTAGTGGGGCCAGAGGACGGGCTGGGCGCGGCGGAGGTGGGTGTAGCCGGGGATGACGGCGTTGGGGTGTTTTTCGGCGAGGTCGAGCAGCGCGGAGAGCAGGGCCTGGATCAGCGAGCGGGCGCGGTCGCATTCGTCGCGACGCCAGAAGATCGGACCGGGATGCGAGGCGGGAGCGCGTCCGAGTAGCGTTGACGATAGGTTCGCCCCATCGAGCCCCACGGGCGACTTCGTCCCGGCGAGGTGGGCTAGCGAGGGAGCCAGGTCCATTGCGGCGAAGACCGATGCGGCGTCGAGCGTGCCGACCTTGGCTTTCTCCATGAGGCCAGGCGCCCAGACGACG
>RGPS01000147.1 GCA_010084195.1 Terriglobia bacterium | reverse complement strand
CAGTTCCTTTCGCATGCGGCTCTGCGCCGCTGTCTTCACCTAACCGCAGCGTAATCCGCGCTGCTGCGTTCAGGCAACTGGTCGCTCCATCTTGACTAAAGCGAAGACAGGTGAAAAGTGAAGGGCCGATCCGAAAGGGTCGGCCTTTTTTCTGGATGGGAGCGTCACACGGATGACTTTGGCGGTCCCCGTGCGCTATCAAGGTATGGTGGCAACAGAGCCGGAATCATCAAGGACGGATCGGAGCCGCTGGTCCCGTCTCGACCCAATGGAGTGGATGGATTGGGTGGAGGACCGCTTTGGCTCCGTTGCGACGACGGGGTTGCGCGTTGTCGGTCTGCTTGTGATCGGAATCGCCACCACGGATTGGCTCGGCTGGTATGCGGCTGCGGCGGTCGTGGGGGGCGGTGCCGTCGCGCTGTTTCTGCACTACAGACAGCGGGACTTGTAGCTGCCCCCTCGGCTTATGTAACCGGCCCTGGGTTGAACATGGCCAAGGCGTTGTGGAGCTTCCACTTTTCGGCCCAGGTTTGTTTTCGACCGCTGGCAACGTCGAGAATCAGCTGGAAAAGTTCGGCTCCGGTCTGCTGAATCGTCGATTCTCCGGTGGCGATGCGTCCGGCATTCAGGTCGATCAGGTCCGGCCATTTTTCGGCGAGGGCGGTCCGCGAACTCACCTTCACTACAGGCACCAGGGCGAGGCCATAAGGGCTGCCTTCGCCGGTGGTGAAAACGTGCATGTTCATGGAAGCTGCCAGTTGCAGCGTGCCGCAGATAAAGTCGCTGGCCGGCGTGGCGGCGAAGACGAGGCCCTTGGTGGTCACTCGTTCTCCGTGTGAAGCTACGGCGCGCAGCGCGGTCGTCCCGGATTTTGCCACTGACCCCATCGCCTTCTCGACGATGTTGGCCAGGCCTCCCCGTTTGTTGCCTGGGGTGGTGTTGGCACTGCGGTCCGCGCGGCCCTGGGCCAGGTATTCGTCGTACCAGCGCATTTCCCGGATGAAATCCTTCGCGATCTCCGGAGTGGCGGCACGGGCGGTGATGAGGTGGGCGGCGTCCCGGACTTCCGTGACTTCTGAGAACATCACGGTGGCTCCGGCGCGGACCAGGAGATCGGTCGTTTCCCCAACAGCCGGATTGCAGGTGATACCGGAGAAAGCATCGCTGCCCCCGCACTGCATGCCCACCACCAGGTCGGACGCCGGGCAGGTGACGCGACGGCGTTTGTCGAGTTCTGCCAGTTTCTTTTCAGCGGCCTTCAGGATGGCTGCGACGGTATCACCGAAACCATGCTCGTCCTGGAGCCGGATGACGCTGTTGTCTTCGAAAATGGGCAGGTCTGACGAGAACAAACGTGCCGGCTGGAGTTTTTCGCAGCCCAGGCTCACTACCAGCGGCGAACCGCCAATGTTCGGATTCCGGCTGATATTCCGGATCGTGCGGATCGGCACGGCAGCACCGGGGGCGTCAATCGCCACGCCGCAGCCATACGTGTGGGTGATAGCGACCACATCATCCACATTGGGGAACCTGGGTAACAGCTCGGCCCGGATGCGGGCGACGGCGTAGTCAACCGTGGGAGCCACGCACTGCACTGTGGTCGTAATGCCCAGGATGTTCCGCGTCCCGACGCTGCCATCGGGATTCCGGTAACCTTCGAACGTCATGCCTTCGAGTGGCGGCAGTTCGGCAGGGACGGCGGTGGAAAGGGGGAGTTCGTCCAGCGGCGGAGCCTCGGGCATCCGCATGGCATCTTCGCGGACCCACTCACCCTGTCGGATTTGCCGATTCGCGTAGCCGATTGGGGTGCCATAGCGGAGGATCGCGTCACCTTCTTCGAGATCAACGAGGGCAATTTTGTGCGACGGAGGAATCGCTTCCGCCGCCTTCAGGCCCGAGGCAAACTCGGCTCCAGCCTGGACACCTTCCGCATTAACAACAACGCCGACGTTGTCAGCGGCATGGATTCGAACGTAGAGGGGCTGCATTCGGTCGCGCTAGCCGTGCATCTTCCGGTAGGTTTCGAGGCATTTTTTCGCCGTCTCGAACTCAGAGAATTCACTGCCTTCCTGCTCGATGAGGACAAACTCCAGGCCGCCGGTCTTCATGCCCGCAGCCAGGACTTCCTTCCACTTCACGGCACCTTCGGCATACAGTGCGTGATAGCCCTTTTCTTTGCTCCATTCCTTCAGGTGCATGCACTGGATGCGGCCGGGATTGGCGTTGATCCACGCCACAGGATCTGAGCCCATTTCCACGCAGGTACCCAGGTCGAGTTGCAGGACGAAACTCTTCGGCGTGTTGGCCGCGATGATTTCGATGGGACGCTTACCTTCCAGAGGGGTGAATTCCAGCTGGTGGTTGTGGTAACCGCCACGAAGCTTGCCGGCTGCCAGCAGTTCGTGGCCTTTCGTGAAAGTCTCGGCCACACCCTTCCAGGCGTCCAGGGTTTTAGGGTTGCCCGCGCTCGATACGACCACATACTTTGAGCCCAGAATATTGTTCATATCAATGGCTTTTTGAACGTTTTCCGGCTTGTAGTTGTTGATGCTGTTGTGGGTGGACAGGCACTTCATGCCCACGTCGTCCAGCAGCTTGCGCATGTCCTTCGTCTGGTCGAGGGTCCAGCCGTAGTACGGAGCGAAGAACTCCACGTCCTGATACCCCAGTTTGGCCACTTCCCGGACGGTCCCCATCAGGTCCTTGGCCAGCGCCTGGCGGACAGAGAAGAGCTCCAGGCCAACCGGAAGCTTGTTGAGCTGGGCGTCCAGAGAAATGGCAGTGCCGAGCGCGGTTGCACCAAGAGTAGTTTGCAGGAAGTTGCGGCGATTCATTGGGGTTATCGGACCTCTAAAGCGCAACAGTATCACGACCGCTACTCTGGTGGCGAGTGCTTCCTGTAGACGCAATCATCCCCGAGATACTGGCTCACCTGCGCCGCTCGCCTTCGCTCGTGATTGAAGCGGCTCCCGGGGCAGGCAAAACGACGCGTGTCCCCCCGGCTTTGCTGGCGTTGGGAACAGGGGATGTTCTGGTTCTGGAACCCCGGCGTATTGCTGCGCGGATGGCCGCGCGACGGGTGGCTGAGGAGATGGGCGAGCAACCGGGCGGCACGGTTGGCTATCAGGTTCGGTTTGAGGACGTCTCCGGCCCGAAAACCCGGCTGCGGTTTCTGACCGAAGGCGTTCTGACCCGGCGACTGATCTCAGATCCCGAACTAAGGGGCGTTGCCACAGTTGTACTGGACGAGTTCCATGAACGGCACCTGGATACGGATGTTGCGCTGGCGCTCCTGCGGCGGTTGCAGCTCAGTACGCGGCGAGATCTGCGGATCGTAGTGATGTCGGCCACGCTGGACCCGGGGCCTGTTTCGCAGTTTCTGGGGAACTGCCCCTGCGTGAGCTCAGAAGGCCGATTGTTCCCGCTGACTGTGGGCTATACGCCGTATTCGCC
Organism: Terriglobia bacterium; assembly: GCA_010084195.1. Taxonomy (GTDB): domain Bacteria; phylum Acidobacteriota; class Terriglobia; order Bryobacterales; family Bryobacteraceae; genus BOG-234. Next base: position 10,976 of record RGPS01000147.1, on the reverse strand, counting down.
TGCACCGCTGGAAGAGCAGGTAGCGACTGCGCTGGAGAAGCTGGTTGCGGGTTCGGAGGGCGATATTCTCGTTTTCCTCCCGGGGTCAGCCGAGATTCGCCGGGCGGCCCGTGTATTGGAGGGTCTGGCGCAGCGCAAAAATTTGTTGGTAACACCCCTGTTCGGTGACCTGACCCCGGAAGAGCAGGATCGTGCGGTAGCTCCCGCTTCCAGACGGAAAATCATTCTCTCGACGAATATCGCGGAAAGCTCCATCACCATTGAGGGGGTGCGCTGCGTTGTGGATTCCGGGCTGGCCAGGGTTGCATCTGATTCACCATGGACAGGTCTGCCCTCCCTCGAAGTCCGTCGAATTTCCAAAGCCTCGGCAGACCAGCGCGCGGGTCGCGCGGGCCGAACCGGGCCTGGAACCGTAGTTCGTCTCTTCACTGCGGAAGACTTCCATCGGCGTCCTGCCCGCGACGTGCCGGAAATTCTGCGGCGTGAACTTTCGCAGATGTGCCTGCAACTCGAAGTGGCGGGAATTCATGATGCTTCCGAACTCAACTGGCTGGATGCGCCTGCCCCGGCGGCGGTGGAGGCAGCGGAGAGTTTGCTGGATCGGCTCCGTGCCCGGGGCAGGGAAGCGGAGAGGGTAGCGCGGCTGCCGCTCCATCCCCGCCTGGCGCGACTGGTGCTGGATGCTGAGGCTCAGGGTGCAGGCCAGCACGGGGCGCGAGTGGCGGCGTTGCTTTCCAGCGGCCAGCGTCTGCAGTCTCTCGATGATGAACCCGACCACCGTTCGCGCGCCATCATGGGCCAGCTCCGTCGGCACGTGAAGCCGGGCGGCGGATCGGATGACGACGCTATCGGCAAAGCTCTGTTGGCGGCGTTCCCCGACCGCGTGGGACGGGTGAAATCCGGGGGGACAGTGCTGCTCTCGAACGGCACTTCCGCCACCATGCTGAAGCCTCCGGGAGAGTTCCTCGTGGCGGTAGACCTGGAAGAGCGGAATGACAAACCCGCACCCCTGATCCGTCTGGCCCATGCTATCCAGCCGGACTGGCTGCTCGATCTTTTCGCCGACCGCGTTGTGGCTCGGACCCAGGTGGAATGGCACAGGCAGGGCGAGCGAGTGGAGTCGGTGAGCGCCATGCTTTACGACGCGCTGGTGATTGACGAGACGCGCGGAGCGATGCCGGATCCGGAGGCTGCCGCAGCGTTGCTGGCAGCGAAGGTTCTGGAGGTTGGTCTGGAACGGTTTGTGGAGCCTGCCGCGCTGGCTGCGTTTCAGGCGCGCGTAAACTTTGCCGCGCAACACAGCTCGCTTGCCGAACTCGATCCTGCGGCGATGACGAAAGTGGCGGCTGAACTCTGCTATGGGTTGCGGTCGTTCGTCGAATTCTCAAAGGTCAGTGATAACTTGCTGCCGGCGCTGGAGAGGTCTCTCGAATCCGGTCTGCTGGACCAGGTGGCCCCCGCGCGGTTGCGCCTGCCCAGCGGACGGATGACGAAGGTCAATTATGAGGCCGACAAAGGACCCTGGGTCGCATCGCGCCTGCAGGATTTCTTCGGCATTACGGAAACGCCTAAAGTGGCCAGGGGAAAGGTACCGCTGGTCATTCACCTCCTGGCCCCCAACCAGCGCCCGGTGCAGACCACCACCGACCTGGCCGGGTTCTGGCAGCGCCTGTATCCGCAACTCCGCCGGGAACTGGGGCGTCGATACCCGCGTCACAAATGGCCGGAAGATCCTCTGAAGCCGGAAGTGTAGCTCACAGTTTGGGTTGCAGCCGAGGGGCTAGTGTGACGGCTACAAAAGTAAACGAGATCCGTGTGAAGTCCGGGTGAGCCGGATTCAGAATATAGTTAAACCCGGAGATCGCCATGGTGGCGGACTGCACCCGCAGTACAGCCTGCTTGCATCCATCCTTCGGGAATGCCCCCGTGATGAACCATCATTTCCACCGTGGCGGGCGTGCCCGGTTGGTTCCACCTGCCCCCGGTTTTCCGGGCACCTTACGCTATTGATCAACGGATGTCTGGCAGTTTGAAGGTGCCAAACAACTATCAGTAGACGCCCTGTTTGATCTTCAAGAGCAAGCGCTCAACCTCGCTTCGGCGCTCCGGTGTTCCTGACAGTGCGTATGGTGTCTGGTTTCCAAGTGATGGAATTTCGCTTTGTAGCCATCGGCCCAGATGGTTGATGCCGAGTACTTCCGCCGCACGCCGCACCATAGCAACTTCGTCGGCTGATTGCACACTTGCGCAATCCTGGCCAAGAGATGGCAACGCAACATCGGTTGGATTTGCCGAAGCGGAAAGCCCCTTCGCAATAGCTGCACTGGTAGCACGCCGTTCCGTGCCTTGAGTATATGACTCCCTCCCTTCCGCGCCACCGACATCCGATATCATGAAATTCCTACAATGCGTCCAGTTGCCCTACTTCTCTTTATCGCCTGTGCGTTACAGGCCCAGAACTCCACCAAGCCCGGTAAATTTGTGGTGGATCACCCAACCCTCCTGAATCTTGGCTTTGAATGGGCGATTGACGGCGATGCGAATCGCAATGCCACGGTGGAAGTTCGTTTCCGCAAGGCGGGCACCACAGCCTGGCGTCCGGCCATGCCCCTGCTTCGCATCGGCGGAGAACGCTCCTTCCGTGACCGTGAAGCCATGACCTACACGGTGCCCCAGGGCTTCGCGGGCAGCATCCTGAATCTGGAGTCCGGCACCAGCTACGAGTGTGAGTTCACCATGAAGGACTCCGATGGGGTCACCGGTCCGGCGGCGCAGAAAGTAACGGTGGCAACGCGCACCGAGCCGAAGTCTGCCACAGGCGGGCGCGTCCTCCATGTCTATCCGGCGGACCACGACGGTGCCAAGCTGGAGCCGAGTTTCATTGGCCTGAAGGCGGCTTACTACGGCGAAGGGCGCGGTGACTGGACGGCTGTCCGTATGAAAAAAGCTCAGCCCGGCGACACAATTCTGGTTCACGCGGGTCTCTATCGCCCCGAACGCTACAACTACGTGGACCCCCTAAGTGCACCGTTTACGGGAACGTGGTCATTGTCGCTGAAGGGGACCGCCGAAAAGCCGATCACGATCAAGGGTGCCGGGGATGGCGAAGCGATTTTTGACGGCGGCGGCAACGCGAAGCTTTTCGACATGATGGCAACGAGCCACCACATTATCGACGGCCTCACCTTCCGTAATACCGAAGTTGCCATCTTCGCGGGCGAGAAGGAAGTGATGGGGGCGGTAGCGTTGACGGTGCGGAACTGCCGCTTTGAAGACATCGGCGTCGGCGTCTGGACCGAGAGTGCGGATTCCCACGACTTCTATATCGCGGACAACCTGTTCCTCGGCAGGGAAGACCAGATGCGTCTTATTGGCTGGAATCAGGCTGGCCAGCGTGCAGCCGGAATTTATCCGTCGCATTTGCTGAAGAGCTTTTTCGCGGTAAAGGTGTATGGCCCGGGCCACGTCATCGCCCACAATGCCATCGCTTATTTTCACGATGCAATCTGTATCTCTACCTACGGCCCACCCTCCGATGATCCCGAGAAACAGGCGTCAGCAATCGACATCTACAACAACGACATCCACCTTTCAAACGACGATTTCATCGAGTCCGACGGCGGGGTGCACAACATCCGGCTGTTTCAGAATCGCGGCGTCAATGCGGCCCACAATGGCTTTAGTGCGCAGCCCATGTTCGGCGGCCCGGTCTACTATTTCCGCAACATTGCGTATCAGGTTCCGGCGGGTGGACCCTTGAAATTCGGTGCCGCACCGGCCGGCGTGCTGGTTTATCAAAACACGCTGATTGGGGAGCAGACCGCGAGGGAACCCTACTCCAACACCCATTTCCGCAACAACCTGATTCTGGGCAAGGACACTCCGGATCGCGCCGTCATGAACTGGGCGAACGCGACCCAGAACTACAGCACGGATTACAACGGGTTCCGCCCGAATCGCAATGGGAAGAGCCAGTACAGTTGGCTGGCCCCGGAGGCAGGAAAGACAGCGGAGTGGCGCAACTTCAATACTCTGGCGGAATTTCAGAAAGCGACCGGGCAGGAGGCTCACGGTGTCGAGGTCGATTACGATATCTTCGAGAACCTGGCGGCGCCGGATCCGGCCCAGAGGTATCGCGTCTACCACTCGATGGACCTGAACTTCAGGCTCAAGGCCGGCAGCAAGGCCATAGACGCAGGGGTTTTGTTACCCACGATCAATGACGGTTTCACAGGGAAGGCCCCGGACCTTGGTGCCGTGGAACTGAACCAGCCGGAACCGCACTATGGGCCGCGCTGGATTACCTGGAAGCCGTTTTACAGGTAGCCGACAGTTCCGTTTTGTAGCCGGACACGCGACTTTAGTCGCGTTTTTCGAGTGTGGTCGGATGGGGGAGAATGACGCGACTAAAGTCGCGTGTCCGTGGCGGCCCGGAACTAACGGAGCGGTGCGCCAAACACAGCGCCCTGCTTCACCCACTCGCGCAGAACCTTGATCTCCCGCTTCGGCAGGGGCAGGCCGGGCGGCATACGAACGCCGCCTTCGTGGCGGAGCGTTTCGATCAGGCGGCTTTGGTCGGGTTGGCCGGATACGATGACCCGTTTCAAGGTCGCTGGATTCTGGAACGAGACGGCCGCGTTATCCAGATCTTTGTTGTGGCAGGGAAGGCACCGTTTCGTCAGAATCGGCGCTACCTTTCGGTCGAAGAACTGTTCCGGCGTCTGGGCAGCCAGCAGCGCCATGAGCGCAACCGCAATCACTTTTTCGCGCCGAGTCCGAACTGATTTCCAGCCTTCGTCACCTTACCGTTCACCACCGTCACATCGAGCATCTTTTCGCTCTGAACGGCGTGGCCCGCTTCATCGGTCAGGGTGGCGATAATCTTCTTCGTGGCCGCATCAAAAAGCTCGCCGGTGGAAGAGTAGGCGACTTTCCCATCCATGCTGAAGCTCACCCAGCCCACACAATCGCGGTTCTTCAGGCTCTTCACCTGCTTCGGGGGCATCACCGTGGCGTCGAAGACATGGATCATTTCGTTGGCGCAATCCGCCAGCCAAAGCTCTTTTTCGTCGGGCGTCAGCGCGATCCCGTGCGCCGGACAGCCGTGGCGCTTCACCGGACCCTGCTTGTAGCCTTCCACTTCCACATGGGCCAGCTTCTTGCCGGTCTTCACGTCGCCAACTTCAAAACCCAGGAGGCCATTGATGTTGACGAACACCAGAGAATTGCTGCCGTTCACGGTAAACGGGCGGATCACGTTGTCGAACGGACCCACCTGCCCGGTCACCTTGTGGGTCTTCGGATCGGCAATCGACAGCATGGGTGACTTCAGGCCAGCCATGTAAACGCGCGAGCCGTCCGGCGCATAGATCGTATTGTGCGAGGCCGACTTTGTCTCGATTTCCGTTATCACCGCACCGTTGGCCGCGTTCAACACATGCCACTTCGGGCCTTCCAGTTGCGGCGCGTAGATGATTTTGCCGTCCGGTGACAGCGCGATACGGTCTACGCCGCCCTCGTACGCCTTGTCCCAGATCCGCTTCCCGCTCATCATGTTGATGGCGATGATCCGGTTCAGCGACGCCACGTAAATGATGCCGGTCTTCGCGCTCGCCGCCACGCCCTTCACGTTTTCCGGCTCTTTGCCCGCCGGTACATCCCAGGTCGGGATGCGCTTGACGAACTTGTAGCCGTTATCGATATCGAAGACAGAGATACCGACTCCGCCGTACTGCACATAATTGCGGGTGCCGGGGTTGGCAACGTACAGCAGATGTTGTTCGGCGGCTGTGGCGGCGAACGAGGAGAAAAGGGCAAGGGTGCAGGCGAGTCTCAACATAGGATTCGCCTGAAGCATATCAGACCGGCGTTTAGGCCGAAGGTCCCTGGCCAATTTCGTACTTTGCCAGAATTTCCGGCCAAAGTCCACGTGCCTGGAAGATCAGTTCCACAGCGTCGCGGACCGCGCCGGTGCCGCCGACATTCGCGGTCGTCCAATGGGCCTCGCCTTTTACTTCGGGCCGGGCGTTCGCAACAGCGATGCCAAAGCCGACACGATGGAAGACGACGATATCCGTCAAATCGTCGCCAATATAGGCGACCTCTTCGCGGGCCACGCCAGCGTCCGCCATTATCTCTTCGATGATGGGAATCTTCTCGGTGTGGCCCTGGTAGACGTAGTGCATCTTCGACTGTTTCGCCCGCTCGTCGGTCGCCTGCGAGATGCGGCCGCTGATCACACCGGTGCGGATACCCTTGGCGTGGCACCATTGCAGGGCGATCCCGTCCTGGGAATCGAAGCCCTTAAACTCCACCATCTTGCCGTCCGGGCCGGGGATGAAATAGAGTTTTCCATCAGTCAGCACGCCATCCACATCCATAAGAAGCAGCTTGATTTTCGCCGCACGGGCCATCACGTCAGGGGTCGCCATAGGTTCAGTCCCCGTTGTAGCACGGCGGCTGAGTATCTGTAATGCCGGGCACGTTACCTCGCGGGGTATCCTCGAAAGATGCGCCATGTAATGCGTTGCGCCGTTACCCCCTGGACCTCCGGGATCTGCGATTTCGGGAGCGTCCGTTGGCAAAAATAAGAACTGGTGTTTTCGGCTGGGGTGTAGTTGCGCCCAAGTCGCCCGACATCGCTACATTTGAGCGGAATCTGGAGTCGTCCGACAGTTGGCTGTCTCCGTTTAATGGCTATGGTCCGGATAATTTCCTGGTCGGCCAGCCGCAGTTTGATTTTGAGACGTACGCGCCGTGGATCAATCAGCGCCACACGCCTCGCCACTTTCATAACCTGAAAGAGAAGATGGACCTGCCCGCGCTCTATGCGATGGGGGCCTTTATTCAGGCGCTGGAGCAGAATCCGGGCCTGGAAGATGAGCTGAAGGCACTGGGTTCGAAGGCTCACGTCTACGTCGGCACGGGTCTGGGCAGTGTCGCCTCGGTGCATGATGCGAGCGTCGTGCTTTATGAGAACCAGCGGAAGTGGGACCGTTTCTGGGCCGCGCCTGATCGCAATCCCGCACTTCGTGACCACCTGACGAACCCGGTGGACGACGCCCCTGTGGATCCCGCCACGCTGGAAGGCGATGCCCGGGATGACTCCCAGCGCGTCTGGAATTCGTTCTGGGCGGCGCGTTCGGCTGGCCTGCAGGAATATTTGTCAGAGTTGGCCTGCATCGAGAGCCTGACGATTGAAGGCGACGTCGCACAGGGTAAGCTCAACGCGATTCGCGAAAAAGAGAAACAGAGAATTCGCCTGCAGGAACGCTGGGGTGCCCCGGAGGCTCCCTGGAAGGTTTCGGCGAACCTGATCTGGAATATCAACAACACGCCTGCGGCCCAGATTTCGATCCTGGGGAAGATTCGTGGCCTTGCTTTCGCGCCGGTCGCGGCTTGTTCTACATTTGGTGTCGCGCTGCGCCTGGCGATGAACGCCGTGCAATCGGGTGAAGCGAAGCTGGTGGTGGTGGGGGCTACGGATCCCCCCCCGCATCCTTTGACGGTGGGTTCGTTCTACAGTGCCCGCGTTCTTTCGGCGGATAAGACGCTCTCCCGGCCTTTGACCCGACTCCAGGGCACCCACGTTGCTGGTGGGGCGGTTGTCTGGATTGTCGGCGACATGGAGTATTGCAAGGCGAAGGGCTTTACGCCTCTCGGCATGGAACCTTTGGCCGTGGGCGTGAGTTCGGACGCGCACCACATCATCACGCCGTCACCGGACGGCCCGAAAATGGCGATGATGCAGGCTCTGGGTGAGGCGGATGCCACCCCTGCCGATATCGCGACCTGGGACCTCCACGCCACGGCTACCCCCGGTGACTATGGGGAAGTCTCAACGTTCCGGTCCATCTTCCCGGAGTCCGTGCTGATTACCGCGCGGAAGGGAACTTTCGGCCACGGCATGAGCGCCGGCGGAGGCTGGGAGTTAACGGCACAGTACCTGGGGTATGCACGGAAAAAGCTCTACCCAACAACGCTGGATGCCGCCTCGTACAACCCCGCGATCTCGGAAGTTCACGGCAACGTGGTGTTTGATTCGGATTGTGCTGCGCCTGCAGGCTTGGGTGGGAAACTCTCGATGGGGATTGGTGGGATTAATGCCTGTGTGGTTTCCGGGCCGTTGAAGGATTGATTAGTTGCGGCGGCCTGAGCCGCAACCCTTTCGATATTCAGCCGGTAATCGTGAGAATCGACTAATTCCGGTTGTCGACAGGCGTTTCGGCTACCGGCCCCGTCGTTGGCCTAAGCGGCAAACAATGCGGAACGGCGGAGCGCAGCATTTCCTTATATTCTGTCGCCTTGTCGGACTTGTTCTGGCGGTGGTAATGCAGCGCCACGGCCCACGCCGCGATCCCTGGCACGAGGCCAACGGCTCTTCCGGCAGATTTCTCCAGCTTCGGAAAGACCTGGTCCAGTTCGTCGGCGTCCAGCCCTCCGGCGACCAATCTTATGGCACCGTCCAGCAGCTCAAAACCGCCCGCAGCGTCACGCGCTTCCAGTTCTCTTGCCTGCGCCGTCAGGCGGTTAGCCTTGGCGTAGTCGTTTTCTTCCAGAATCGCCATCAGGGCCAGCACATATAAGCGATGTCCCTTGTACATCGGCCTTGTCGTATCCCAATTGACAGGCTCCAGTTCCTTGCGGGCCTGGTCGAAGTCGCCGAAGAAGGTGGCCACCAGGGCGCACAGGTAGGCGATTGCCGCGTCGGCGTCCGGAATGCGGCGGACGGTTTTATGATAGTGCGCGATCAGCCGCCTCGGGGTCTTTTCCTGCAACATCTGCCGCACCCGGAACTGGCTGAGCCAGAAGAAGATGACGGCAATCCCGACGGCGGTCAGAAGAATGGGCGTCGCTACGTAGTTGCCCGTTTTCGCATTCCCCACGAACCCGACGATGGTGATGCCGAGAAAGAGCGAACCGACTACCGCGACGCTGATTAGATTCCTGCGATTTGCTTGCACTTGTGGCCACTATAGCGGACGACTGAACACGATGCCGCGGTCTATCAAGTCGCGCGTCGTGTCGGTGTCCAGATTCAGAACTTCTCGCAGAGCTTCCAGGGAATGCTGGCCCGGCATCGGCGCGCCGGTGCTGACTGCGGGCGGGGTGGCCGAGAGTTTCACTGGAGGTCCCACCACACGATGCGGGCCGACCACGGGGTGATCCACGGTCGGGAACATGTCCCGTGCAGCGGATTGCGGGTGGGCCGCCACGTCGGCGAAGGTGTTGACGGGCGTGGCTGGGATTCCGGCGGCCCGCAGAGCTTCGATCCACTCCTGCGCCGGTTTCTCGCGGAAATATCCGTTGAGCAGGGCTTCCAGGGCCGGACGGTTGGCCGAGCGCAGGGCGTTATTGGCATACTCCGGGTGTTCCGCCAGAGCGGGCTGGCCGATGGCTGCGCAGAATTCGTACCAAAGCTTTTCACTGCCCGCCGCAAGCGCAAAGCCTTTATCTTTCGCCTCGAAAACCCGGTAAGGCACCACGGTCGCGAAAGCGGAGCCGAGCGGCGCAGGGTTCACGCCCGACCCCAGGTAATACATGTAGTTCGAGGCCATTGCCGAAATCATGCAGTCCTGCATGGAGACATCCACATACTGACCTTCGCCGCTGGTGTGCCGCGATTGCAGCGCCATCAGGATGCCAATGACGGCGAACATGCCGGCCGAAACGTCGGCGACGGAATAGCCGCACCGCACGCGTTCGCCCTCGTCGGTTCCCGTGACGCTCAGCAAACCGCTGGAGCACTGGACGATCAGGTCCATGGCAGTTTCGTTCTTCGACGGGCCGGTCTGGCCGTAGCCCGAAATGGAGCAATAAATCAGCTTCGGATTGCGGGCGCGGACTGCCTCATATCCCAGGCCGAGCCGTTCCATGGTTCCTGGCCGGAAGTTTTCGATCAGGACGTCCATCTTCTCTGCCAGTTGGAGGCAGAGTTCAATGCCCTCGGGCTTTTTCAGGTCTATTGAAATGCCCTGCTTGCCACGGTTGAGGCCGAGAAAAAACGAAGCCAAACCCTCCTGGAACGGGGGGCCCCAGCCGCGGCCCATGTCGGAGCCGCCGGGTGCTTCCAGTTTGTAGACGTCGGCACCGTAGTCCGCCAGCAGCAACGTGGCATACGGGCCCGCCAGAGCGTGGGAGAAATCGAGGACTTTCATGCCAGCCAGGGGGCCGGTTTTGGCGGCAGGGGGAGTCATGACCCGTGCAGGCCAAGCCTGGCCAGCACTCGGCGGACCTTTTTCGGAGAAATAGACAGGCGCTTGGCGACGCGGGCCACGCGGCGGCCTTCGTGATCCCAGATCTTCGGGATGATGAGGTCGGCGAAATCCTCGGTCAGTTGCTGGAAGGTTCGTTCGCCGACGACGCCCTGCGACCAGGCCTGCAGTGTCGAGTCCACATTGCCACCCCGGACGACCTTGGCCTTCAGGGCCTGCAGGTCTTCCCAGATATGGTCCTGGACTTCGTTTTTCAGCAGCGCGGCGGCATGGTCGTAGATCTCTCGCGCGTGGTCCCCGCCGGAGGGTGAGGTATTGCAAATCGTCAGGCCCAGCCAGATTTGGGTGCGGGCCTGCAGGCGGCGGTTTTCTGTGAGCTTCGCGAGTTCGGTAGCTTCCCGGGCAGCTTCCGTGGCCAAGTGCGCGACCCAGGCCGGGTCTTCAATCTCTTCTTCAAGCTTGGTGTTTTCCACCATGCATTCCAGCAGGCGGGCCCGGGCCATCAGAATATAGTCTTTTTTCTCCTCGCCGAGCGCGTAGGCCATGCGTGCCTCTTCATCGGCCTTCTGGAGGTCACCGCTGTCCAGATGGAGATGCCCCCGATTCACACAAACCGTGCCGGAACCGCGGTGGTGCGAATGAATGGAGTAAATCTGCGTGGCGTGGTCGAGGTGTTCGAGAGCCTTCTCGCGCATCGCCTCGTACTGGTGACGAACCTCGGGCTCCGACCTGCGTCGCTGCGCCGCGTCCGCATCGATGCGT
>RGPS01000146.1 GCA_010084195.1 Terriglobia bacterium | reverse complement strand
GTGTTGCCACGGTGGGGCTGGAAAGCGCTGTTCCTGACGGGGGTGCTGCCCGCATTATTCGCCGCAGTGTTGCGCAAGAGTCTGAAGGAGCCCGAAATCTGGAAGGAACGGGGCCAGACCAAGCGGTTGCCTTTGTCGGATATTTTTCGGGGGCAACTGCGGAGCCGGACGTTGCTCGGGTCACTGCTGGCATCGGTGGTGTTGTTTGCCTACTGGGGTCTGTTTACCTGGATCCCTGGGTTTCTTTCCGCCTCGCCGGAACGGGGAGGTGCTGGCCTGAGTATCGTGAAGACCAGTGCTTTTGTGATTCCCATGCAGGTCGGGGCGTTTCTGGGGTACGTGGTGTTCGGGTGGCTATCGGACAAGATCGGGCGTCGGCCGGCGTTTGTCATTTATGTATTGGGGGCGGCTCTCGTGACGCCGATCTATGGAGCGTCGCGGACGGAGAGCACCTTATTAATGCTGGGGCCTGTGATTGGTTTTCTGGGGACTGGGTTTTTCAGCATGTTTGGGGCGATGCTGTCGGAGTTGTATCCCACCGCGTTGCGGGGGACCGGGTTGGGGTTTGTCTACAACCTGGGCCGGGGCGTCAGTTCTCTGGCTCCGTTCGCGGTGGGCTTTGCGGCGGATCGGTACGGGATTGGCGCGGCGCTGGGCTTGAATTCGGCGTTCTTTGCGCTGGGCGGCATCCTCATCTTTACTTTGCCGGGTGTGAGTAAGGCTGAACTGGAGTAGCCGTCAGCGCTTTTTGGCTATCGAATCGGCCAGCTCGCGGACGAAGGCGTTGCTGTCCAGAGCCTCCACGCCTGGTGAAACGGCTCGGGTCCTGGCGGAATTGGGGGAGGGCCGATGGACGATGCAGGCTCTGACGTCTGCATCCGAATTCATGGCTCGCCGGAGCGAACCCAGGGGCTTTGCCATCTCGGGCATGATGGTTTTCGAGGCTTTGCACTCCACCATCCAGAGGCCGCCTCCATCTTTCGGGAAGAGGAAATCGACCTCCAGACCCTGCTGGTCCCGAAAGTGGTAGAGCTCTTTCCGTTGGCCCCGGTTGATCTGGTGTTTGACAATCTCAGCGGCAATCGCGCCCTCGAAGAGCGGACCAAGGAAGGGGGAGCGGTCTAACTCGGCCTGGGAACGGATGCCGAGAAGGTGACAGGCGAGACCGGAATCTCCGAAGTAGACCTTGGGGGATTTGATCAGCCGCTTCCCGAAGTTCTCGAAGTACGGGGGGGCGAGGATGATCTGGCCGGTTACCTCCAGAATGCTGAGCCAGTCTCCGATGGTGGGTACGGAGACACCCAGGGGTGTGGCGAGATCGGTTTTGTTCAGAATCTGGCCGTGGCGGCTGGCCAGCATGGAGAGGAAGCGGCGAAAGGTGTTCAGATCCCGGACGTTGGTGAGGGCCCGAACATCTCTCTCCAGATAGGTCTGGAGGTAGGAACTGAACCAGAGGTCGCGATCCGCCGGACGTGCCAGGACCTCCGGATAGCCTCCGTGGAGCAATGTGACCCGATCCGTCTCACCGACGCTGAGTGGCAACAACTGCAGGATGGCGGCCCGGCCCGCCATGGACTCGGTGACACCCTTCATCAGAGGGGCCTCCTGCGAGCCGGTGAACAGCCATTGCCCCATCTCGCGGGGTTTTGCATCGATGCGGGAGCGAACCCACGCGAAGAGCTCCGGGACGTTCTGGATCTCGTCGAACAGGACAGGGAGTCGCATCTCGTCGAGGAGCGCTCTGGGGTCGGCCTGGGCGCGGGCCCGAATGTCCGGATCCTCCAGAAGGACGTAGGTGGCGCGCGGGAATAGCTTGCGGAGGATCGTTGTCTTTCCAGACCTGCGGGGACCTGTGATGACCACCGCTGGAAAGCTGCGCGCGGCCTTCATTATCAGGTGCTCCGAGACTCTGGTAACGAACTTCATGGTCTGAGAATTCTAAAGTAGCACTTTAGGAAACTCAAAACAAGGAGGTACGATACCGGGTAGCGACAAATGAGTTTCCTAAACTGGCACTTTAGGAAACTCAAAAAATAGTCAGCTATTCCACGCGCTGAATCTGCGCTCCGACGGCCGATAATTTGGCCTCAATGCGCTCGTAGCCGCGGTCAATGTGATAGACGCGGTCGATCACAGTTTCTCCGCGAGCCACCAGCGCTGCGAGCACCAGGGAGGCGCTGGCGCGGAGGTCCGAAGCGATCACTCCGGCACCGGACAACTGGCTCTTCCCGGCGATGATTGCCTTGCGCCCGTCGAGCCGGATGTTAGCGCCCATGCGTTGTAGTTCCTGCGCGTGCATGAAGCGGTTTTCGAAGATGGTCTCGGTGACGATGGAGATGCCGTTGGCCTGCGTCATGATGGCCATGTACTGGGCCTGCAGGTCTGTGGCGAAACCGGGGTACTCTTCGGTGGACATATCGATGGCGCGGAGAGTGCCGCTCGGTTCCACGCGCAGGGTAGTGCTGTCGGGTTGGGAAATCCGGGCACCAGCCTGAGTCAGTTTCGCCGTGAGGGCACCCAGATGTTCGGGGATGCAGCCGGTAATGTTGAGTGCACCACCGGTCATCAGGCCGGCGATGACGAAGGTTCCGGCCTCAATGCGGTCGGCGATGATTTCGTGGTCTGCGCCGTGGAGTTCGGTAACCCCCTGCACACGAATGGTGCTGGTTCCCGCGCCTTCCAGCTTGGCACCCATTTTGACCAGAAGGTTGGCCAGATCGACAACTTCCGGTTCGCGCGCGGCATTCTCAATCACAGTCTCGCCACGAGCCAGCGTGGCGGCCATCAGAATATCTTCGGTGCCGGTGACGGTAATGCGGTCAAACACGATGTGTGCGCCGCGCAGGCCATTGGGGGCGGCGGCTTCGATGTAGCCGTGGTCCTGCGTGATGACGGCACCCAGACGTTCGAGGCCTGAGAGGTGATAGTTGATGGGACGCGCACCGATACCACAGCCACCGGGCAACGAGACGCGGGCCCGACCTGCGCGGGCAACCAGAGGCCCCAGCACGAGAGACGAAGCGCGCATGGTCTTTACCAGCTCGTAAGGTGCTTCCGGTGACACGATCTTCGGTGTCTTCAGGGTGACGGTTTCGCCGTTCACATTGATGTCGGAGCCGATATCCACCAGGAGGCGTACCATGGTGCGAATGTCGCGGACGCGGGGGATGCGGCGGAGCACAACCTCATCAGCCGTCAGGAGGGCGGCGGCGAGTACGGGGAGCGCGGAATTTTTCGCTCCGCTGGTGGGGATGAAGCCAACGAGCGGCGTTCCGCCCTGGATGACGAACTTGTCCATATATTTGACAGTACCGAACTCCCAGGCGCGGCGCGGCTACGGGAGGGCGAATGCAACGTAAACTCCGCCGGTTGGAGTCCCGCGCTTGTCCTTGCCGCCGGAGGCGTAGATGACTACGTACTGCTTTCCGGCAACTGTGTAGGTGATGGGGGTGGCGTTGGCGGAGAAGGGCAGGGTTGCTTCCCACAGTAGCTTGCCGGTGGCCTTATCAAAGGCGCGGAGCTTCTTGTCGAAATTGGTGGCGGCAATGAAAACGAGACCTCCGGCCGTAACAACAGGCCCTCCGTAGTTCTCCGAGCCGGTATCGCGGATGCCCTGGGCAGCCAGTTCCGGGTATTCGCCCAGAGGCACCTTCCACGCGTATTCGCCGGTATTGAGATTGATGGCGTTGAGCGTTCCCCACGGCGGGGCTACGGCAGGGTAGCCGTCCGGATCCAGAAATTTGTGGTAGCCGGTGAAGCGGTACTTCGGTCCGGTGGTTTCGGCAGCGTTGAGGCCTTCCTTACTTTCGCCGGAAAGCAGGAACTTCACCAGGCCATCCAGATCTTTGGCGCTGATCGCCGGGAATGGGGGCATGCGGCCGGAACCCTGCCGGATGGTGGCGATCAATTGCTCAGCGGTCCGTCCGGTCATGTCCCGCAACGCCGGAAACTGGGGTGGCGAGCCTTGCAACTGGTCGCCATGACAGACCGCACATTGCGAAAGGTAGGTGGATTTGGCCGTTGAAGCGGCACCATTCGCCACCAGGCTGGAAGTCCAGGCCACATCATTCGCATTGACGTAGAGCAGGCCGGTATCGGGATCAAAGGCCGAACCACCATACTCCGCGCCGCCATCGAAACCGGGGAAGATGACGGTTTCCTGGGTGGTTGTGAAAGGCACGAACTGGCCATTACTGCGGAACCCGGCGAAGCGCTGTTTGGCCCATTCGGCTACTTCGGGGGTGCGTTTCGTCAGACCCTCGGCGGTTAGCTGCTGGCGGGCAAAAGGGGCCGGTTTGAGCGGCACCATCTGCGTTTTTGCTGCCTGTTCGCCCGGGACATCGCTGGCCGGGAAGGCCCGGGCTTCCATAGGGAAGAGGGGCTTGCCATTGGCCCGATCAAAAAGATACAGCCAGCCCTGCTTACTGGTCTGGGCGACCGCATCTATCTTTCGGCCATCTCGCTGCACGGTAACCAGGGTGGGCGGCGAGGGGAAATCGCGGTCCCAGATATCGTGTTTTACGGCCTGGAAATGCCAGATCCGTTCGCCGGTTTCGGCCTTGAGGGCGACCAGCGAATTGGCGAAGAGGTTGTCGCCCAGCCGGTCGGCACCATAAAAGTCCGAAGCGGAGGACCCGGTGGGGACAAAAACTATCCCGCGTTTCGCATCCACGGCCATGCCGGCCCAGTTGTTGGCGGATCCGGCGTAGGTCCAGCCCTCTTTGGGCCAGGTATCGAACCCAAGTTCGCCAGGATGTGGAATTGTGTGAAACTGCCACCGCATCTTGCCGGTGCGGACATCAAAGGCGCGGACATCGCCTGGCGCGGAGGGGAGAGCCTCCGGCATCCGACCGCCCAGAATCAGGAGATCTTTGTAGATCACGCCGGGCGTGGTGAGAACAATGGACACACCATCGGTGGTACGACCCAGGCCCTGGCGCAGGTCAATGCGCCCGGCGTTGCCAAATTCGGGAATCGGTTTGCCGGTGGTGGCGTCGAGCGCGTAGAGATAGCTGCGTACCCCGGCGAAGATCCGCCGATTTTTACCCTGCGCGTCGCTCCAGTAGACAAGGCCGCGATTGGGCGAATTACCCTCCATGCCAGAGTCAAACTGCCAGAGTCGCTTGCCGGTGGCGGCATCAATCGCTACGGTTTTGTGCTTTGGGGTGATGCCGTACAGGACGCCATCCACCATGATGGGCTGGGTTTGCGAGGCCCCGGCACCGTCAGCAGTGTCGTAACGCCAGGCTTCTTTTAGTTGCGCGACATTGGCTTTGTTGATTTGTTTCAGGGGCGAATATCGCGTGCCTTCGGGGCTGCCGCCGTACGCGGGCCAGTTCGTATCCGCAGCGTAGCTGCAAACTGTCGCGGCACCCGCCGCCAGGATTATCAACCAACGTTTCATCAGGACCTCGCCCCTGTGCCAGGAATCATCGCTCCCAGGATTCAATGGCACGCCGCACATTATTATCTGCGGCCCGCAAGAGCTCTGCCGCTTCGTCATACGATACACCCGTCGCTGAAGCGATGATGCGTTGCGCCCGGTCCAGCAGCTTGGTGTTCTTCGGCTGGACGTTGACCATCAGGTTTCCCCAGACGTACCCGGTGCGGATGAACGCGCCCGTAGTGAGCATGTTGAGGACGAGCTTGGTAGCAGTGCCGGCCTTCAGGCGGGTGGACCCGGCGATGACTTCCGGACCAGGCAGGGGGGTGATGGCGATTTTTGAGGCAAGCGCCAGTTCGGAGCCGGGAGAGCAACTGATCCCGATGGTGAGAGCACCCATGCGGTTGGCTTCCGCGATGGCCCCCAGAACGTAGGGTGTGCGACCCGAGGCCGCGATGCCGCACAAAACGTCGCTGGGTCCGAAGCCGCGTGCCAGAAGATCCTTAATACCGATTTCCGGATCGTCCTCGGTGGTTTCCGTAGCGCGGGAAAGCGCGGCTTCGCCCCCGGCGATGATTCCCTGCACCAGGTGGGAAGGAACGTTGAAGGTGGGGGGGCATTCGGAAGCATCCAGAACGCCGAGGCGTCCGCTGGTCCCGGCGCCTATGTAGAAGAGTCGGCCACCAGCGTTGAACGCAGCGACGATACCGTCGATGGCAGCCGCGATGGCAGGAAGTTCGGGAGTGATCGACTCGGCAACGCGCCGGTCTTCGTCGTTGATGACCTGGACCATTTCGAGGGTGGAGAGCTTATCAATGCGTGCAGAAGCCGGGTTTGGCTGTTCGGTGAGGAGGTTATGGAGGGGGTTGGGTAGAGTGGCCAACCTTCAGGATACGAGTTTACGGTAAGTTGGAGGAACGTGCGATTCATGATCCTGCTGGCCGCGAGCTGCTGCGCCGCCGCCCAAACCCCAGCACAAACATGTGAACTACGGGGCAGGGTTGACTTCGGATCCGCCGTTGCGGGTAAAGCAGCAACCTCTTTTCCCGGCGCAGTCAGTCTAAAGCCCCTCACGCCCGGGGCGAGCAGCGGGCCCACCGTGTGGGATGAGGACCGTCGCTCATTTACGATTAGCCACATTGTTCCCGGAACGTATCGGATTCAGGTTGTTGCTGCACCCAACCTCGTGACGTCACTCTTTCTGGAGGGGAAGGAGGTTCCCGACGAGTTGACCATCCGCCAAAATATCGGGCCGATGGAGATTCGTGTGAACACCGAAACCGGCAGCCTGGAGGGGACGGTAAAGGATCAGGACGGAAAGCCTCGGGCTGCGGTAGTGCTAATCACCGATGGAAGGTCATTGAGGCCATGCAAAAGAGTGGCGCTGATGGCTATTTTGCGGTTCCGGCTGTGGATACAGGACCTTATCGTGCCTGGGATGTCGAAGATCAGCAGAAAGCAGCCGGGGCCGAGCCGGCATGGCAGAGGGAAAACACCGGGGCGGATGTGGTGATAACGTCCGGCGGGACCGCAAAACTGGATCTCGTTTGGACGCAAGCGCCTCGGCTGGATTAGTTTGGAAGTTCCAGGGATTTCAGAAAGACCGCGTGCTCTGCCCTGATCTCAAGTAATGTGCCGTCAGACAGGAACACGTCGCCTGGCCGGAAGTCATAGCCTGCAACTGTCCCGGTGCCCTCCAGGACGATCCAGTTTGCGGAGGATTCAGCAAGGGAGAGTAGGCCGTTGACTGTGACGCGCTCGGTCCGGAAGTACGTTGATTCTACCGGCAATTCCACGGGGCCTTCATTCGCGGGCTTCAGGAGGCTGACCTCCACTCCCTGCTCCAGGTGCAGTTCCCGGCCCCGGCTCCAGTCGTAGAGCCGATACGTGATATCGGAAAGCTGCTGGATCTCGCACAGGACGATCCCCGCGCCGATCGCGTGAATTGTTCCGGCCGGGACGAAAAACGTCTGGCCAGCGGAGACGGGAATCCAGTTCAGAAGATCAACGATGCTGCCATCCACCGCTGCACTGCGTAGCTGTGCTGCGGTGACGGCGCGGTTCAAGCCAAGGGCGATTCGCGCACCGGGGTCGGCCCGGAGAATGTGCCACATCTCGGTCTTCCCGCGCGGCTTGCCCACCTGCTGTGCCTGCTCGTCGTTCGGGTGGACCTGTACCGACAAACTGTCGGTCGTAAACAGAAACTTGATGAGCAACTCCCCCGAGGGAAACCAGACTTCTGCGGCCCGCAGACCCTCGGGATTCGGATACCAGGGCTCCGTGTCACGGGAGCCCCAGATCAGATCATGCCGTTCGGGCGCGAGTTTGGTAACCAAGAAACACCTTAGCCCAGTGACTTAATGAAGTTGTCGATCCGGTCCAGACCGCGCTTCAACTCTTCCATCGAAGTGGCGTACGAGATGCGGACATGATCGTTGGTACCGAAGGCTTCGCCGGGAACCACCGCGACGCTGGCTTCCTTGAGCAGGCGGTCAGCGAATTCGAGAGGGGTCTTCATGCCGCCCTTTTCAAACGCCGCGCGGACGTTGGGGTAGGCATAGAAGGCACCGGCCGGGTTCGAACAAGTCACGCCGGGAATCTCGCGGAGACGAGGGATGACGAAGTCGCGGCGACGGCGGTATTCGGCCAGCATCTGGGGCACCGAATCCTGGGGTCCACGAAGAGCTTCGACGGCTGCTTTCTGGGCAATGGAAGTGGGGTTGGAAGTGGAGTGGCTTTGCAGCTTCATCATGGCGCCGATGATCGCTTCGGGAGCGAGGCCATAGCCGATGCGCCAGCCCGTCATGGCGTAGGTCTTGGAAACGGTGCCGGCTACCAGCACGGTGGATTTCGCATCCGGGAGGGATGCGACAGACCAGGGAGAGCTGTCATAGAGGAAGTGCGAATAGCACTCATCCGTGATGATGAAAATGCCGTGAGCCTTGGCAATGTGGAAGAGCTTTTCGAATTCCGCCTTGGCCATTACTGCACCAGCGGGATTGCTGGGCGAGTTGATGATGATGATCTTCGTCTTCGGCGTGATCGCCTTTTCCACCATTTCGGCGGTCAGGTCAAAACCCTTGGCTTCATCAGTTTCCACGAAGACGCAGACGCCGCCGGCGTAGTTGACGATGTCTTTGTAGGTAACCCAATAGGGGACGGGGATGATGACTTCGTCGCCGGGGTTCACCAGGGCCTGGGTCAGGTTGAAGAGAACGTGCTTGCCGCCGACGGTGATGATGCACTCGGAGGCTTTGTAATCGGTGCCGAATTCGGCCTTGTGACGTTCCACAACGGCCTGCTTGGTTTCAACGGTGCCGCCGGCCGGGGTGTACTTGGTGAAGTTGGCGGCAAGGGCGGCGATGGCCGCATTCTTGATGTTGTCGGGCGTGGGGAAGTCCGGTTCCCCGGCCGAGAAGTCGACCACGTCGACGCCTTCGCGCCGGAGCTTATCGGCATCGGCCATAACCTTCATGGTGGAAGAAACGCTGATCAGCGAGATGCGTTCCGCGGTGGTGGGTTTTGTGGGTGTCATATGTCAGTTTATTGGAGCTGGATTCGAGCCCGAAGGCGCTGCTCTACAAGGGGCGGGACCAGGCCCGAGATATTGCCGCCCAGGGAGATGACTTCCTTCACGAGCCTGGAGCTAATAAAGGAGAACGTCTCGCCGGCGAGGAGAAATACGGTTTCCAGACCCGGTTGCAGGCGGCGGTTCATGAGCGCCATCTGGAGTTCATTTTCGTAGTCGGAGATGGCACGGATGCCACGCAGGATCGCCCCGGCTTCGCGGCGCATCGCGTAATCGGCGAGCAGGCCGTTGAAAGAATCCACTTCCACGTTGGGATAAGGAGCGACGGTCTCACGGAGCATCTCAACCCGCTCGTCAATAGTAAACAAGGGAGCCTTGGCTTCGTTGCGGAGCACAGAAACAATGAGACGGTCAAAGAGGCGCGCGCCGCGCTCAATGACGTCGAGGTGGCCGTTGGTGATCGGGTCAAACGAACCTGGGTAGATCGCGACCACCCCTGTCTGCTGCTGGGCCATGAGAAATGAGGGCTAAGGCTAATTCTAGCCTGAGAAGAGCATTGAGCCCCGAATGTGGTTGAAGGGCCACAAATACCGTCTTTTGTAGAAGATGAGAATTGCGCTTGTTATCAATAGGTTAGGTGATATCTTTAGCAACGCAAAAAGACAAACGTCATGAATTTATGTAATAATCCATAGCAGAAGGGCCAGGCCGCTCAAAGAAGATGACGCAGTTAGACGAGGCAATCCACCAGTATCACCGGATCCTCGAATCCGAACCGTACCGAGATTTGCGGTGGGTCAAAAATCTTCAGGAACAGATGGAAGCCCGCCAGTTGTCGAGTGGCGGAAGGCTTCTTTGTCCGTTTCTCCGCCCAAATTTCGTAACCCAGAAACAATACGATAACCTGGTGCAGACCGGCGAAGCGCTGATCTCCGTCGTGGACCGGATGCTGAAGCAGGCACTGGCGTCTCCGGCGATCCTTTCGCGGATGCAATTGCTGCCCGCCGAGAAGATGCTGGCTGCGGTGGACCCTGGCTACAACCTGGCTGAGGTCTCCTCGCAGTTCGACCTCCAGATCCAGAACGGAAGCCTCCATGTTTCCCAGTACAGTGCGGACGCCCTCTCTGGTACAGCTTACGCGGATGGTCTGTCCGACATCTTCTTCGACTGCCCTCCGGTGAAAGAGTTCAAGCGAAAGTACAATCTGACGCGCGTGGGCGGTAAGAAGCCATTCCTGCAGGCGCTTTTGAAAGCCTGGAAGATGTTCGGCGGCAAGAAAAAGCCGAATATCGCGATTGTGGAATTCCGCAGCGCCACAGGGCGCAGCGAATCGGAGATCTTCAAAGAGTACTTCGAAGCGGAAGGCTGCCCGACCGAACAGATCTCACCGGAACAACTGGAGTACAAGAACGGTGTTCTGCGGGCCGGCAATTTTGATATTGACCTGATCTACCGCCGCATCAGTGTGCAGGAGTTTTTGCTGCGCTTCACGCTGAATCACCCTTTGGTACAGGCATACAAGGATCAAAAAGTCTGTGTGGTGAATAGTTTCCGTTCGGAAATCTCCCACAAGCGGGCGATGTTCGCATTGCTGACCGACGATGTTCTGACGGAAAAGTTCCCGGCTTCCGAACGTAAGGCCATCGCCGAACATCTGCCGATGACGCGGATGGTGAAGGCGGGCAAGGCTACCTGGGGCGAAGAAACTGTCGACCTTCTGGATTTTATTCAGAAGAACCGCGAGACGCTGTTGCTCCGCCCCAACGACGATTACACCGACTTACAGACTTTTGTGGGCATGGAACACAACGAAATCTCGTGGGCCCGGGCAATTCGTGAAGCCCAGCGCGCGCCGTATGTCGTGCAGGCGCGGTCGGCTCCGGCGCGGTCAATTTTCCCGCTGATGAACTACGGAACGCTGGAGTTCCGCGAGATGCAGGTGGATGTGCAGCCGCAGGCCTTTATGGGTAAGGTTGCCGGTTGTCCCAGCTACGTTTCGCCCTCCGGTGTCGGCACCTATTCACCTTCGGCGGGTATTGCGCCGACATTTATCATCGATCCCAAGAGCTAGAGGTTCAACATGGGCGTCCGCGTCACGATGTGGGTCGGCTTTATCGCATACGGGTCAGCGGTAGCCCAGGTTGATTTCAGTCGGGATATCCGGCCTCTGCTTTCCGACCGCTGCTTCATGTGTCACGGTCCGGACGCGACTCACCGCCAGGCGGGTTTGCGATTCGACATTGCGGACGGCGGCCTTGGCAAGCCCGAAGTGCAGCGTGAAGTACTCCGGCGGATTGCCGATACCGGCGCGGATCGGATGCCTCCCGCAGATTCCGGTAAGACCTCTCTGACAGCTCGCGAAATCGGCCTGGTGAAGACCTGGGTTGCCGATGGGGCAAAGTACCGACCCTTTTGGTCATTTGTGCCACCGGTTCTGCCGACGACGGGCGACTCCATCGACGCCTTTATTCGCGCCAAACTACAGAAGGAGGGTCTGAAGCCCTCGCCGGAAGCGCCACGAAGCCTGCTGATTCGCCGGGTGAGTCTGGATCTGACCGGAGTTCCGCCCACTTTGCAGGAATTGGAAGCCTTCGAGAAGGACACGTCGCCCAAGGCGTGGGAGAAGGTTGTGGATCGCCTCCTGGCGTCACCGCGTTATGGCGAGCGGATGGCTTTCCGCTGGATGGAGGCGGCCCGCTATGGTGATTCGAACGGGTACCAGACCGATGGTCCCCGCGAAATGTGGAGATGGCGTGACTGGGTGATCGACGCGTTCAACGGGAACATGCCGTGGAGTCAGTTCACGCTGGAGCAGATTGCGGGCGACTTACTGCCGAACGCCACGAGGGAACAGAAGATCGCCACGGGGTTCAACCGGAATCATCGGACGACCGGCGAGGGCGGCATCATCGACGAGGAGTACCGGGTCGAGTATGTTGCCGACCGCACACAAACCACGGCCACCATATGGATGGGCCTGACGCTGGGGTGTGCCCGCTGCCACGACCACAAGTACGACCCGCTTACGCAGAAAGATTTCTACCGGCTCTACGCCTACTTCAACCAGATTCCGAAGGAAAAGGGCTTTACCTGGAACCACGGGCCGGAAGAGCCACTGGTGAAGGCACCCACTCCGGCGCAGGAAAAGAAGCTCTCCGAACTGGATGCCAGTGTAGTGGCCGCCCGGAAGGCCGTGGAGGCTTTGGATTCGAAACAGGCGGCAGGTCAGAGTAAGTGGGAACGAAAGCCCGGGTTGAAAGACTGGACTGTGACGGAAGGCCTGGTGTTCCGGTCTTCCTGGGTCAAGAGTACCCGCCCGGAAGTCGTTGGTCCCTTTGGCAAGGCCTGGCAATTCGACGGGAGCGATGGCACGGAAGCGAACGGCGATTCGGCTGAGTTCAACTACCTGCAGCCCTTCACATTCTCGGCGTGGATAAAGCCCGAGAAAGAAGATGGTGCCATCCTGACCCGCCTTGATGACTACATCGAGAGCCAGGGTCACGGCATGTATCTGCTGAAGGGCAAGGTTCGGATTCATGTGACGCAGCGGTTTACCGATCTGGGACTTCGGCTGGAGACGGCGGAAGCTGTGAAACTGAACCAGTGGCAGCATGTGACCGTTACCTACGACGGCAAGCGCTGGGCGTCGGGCGTGAAGATCTATGTGGACGGGAAGTTGCAGCCCGTCAAGGTTTTGTTCGACCAGAACACTGAACCGTTCCAGAAAAAGGGGACTCCTGTCCGCATTGGCTTCGGCGGCGGCCTGCGATTCCACGGGGCAATCGGCGACGCCCGGATCTACAAGAGGGCTCTGGCCAGTGATGAAGTTGCAGCGCTGGCCGAACCTGCTGCAGATAAGAGGGCGAAACTCGGGTTTGCGTTCCTCGAAAAGAAAGCACCCAAGGATGTGAAGCGGGCGCTGGCAAACCTGAAAGCTGCCCAACTGGAACGCGAGAAGTTCTACGATTCGATTCCGACCGTGATGGTGATGTCGGATGGCGCAAAGCGCGATACCTTCCTGCTGAAGCGTGGCGCCTACGATGCCCCCGGCGACCCGGTATCAGCGGGCGTGCCGGCAATTCTGCCTCAGGTGGCTTTGCCTCAGGTATTGGGGAACAATGACCGCCTGGCGCTGGCGCGCTGGCTCGTGGACCGGCAGAATCCTCTCACCGCGCGAGTGACCGTGAACCGTTTCTGGCAGTCGCTGTTCGGCACCGGGATCGTGAAAACGGTGGACGATTTCGGAGCCCAGGGCGAATGGCCCTCTCACCCGGAACTACTGGACTGGCTGGCGGTCCGGTTCATGGACAGCAACTGGGATGTGAAGGCAATTCAGAAGCTGATGGTGATGTCGGCGACCTATCGTCAGGCTTCCGTAGTAACGCCGGAACTCCTGGAGAAGGACCCGGACAATCGGCTGCTGGCGCGGGGGCCGCGTATGAGACTGGGACCAGAGAGGATCCGGGATCAGGCTCTGGCAGTGGCCGGGTTGCTGGTGGAAAAGATGGGCGGGCCTTCGGTAAAACCCTATCAGCCGGCTGGCCTGTGGCAGGAACTTTCGGGCAACAATGGCTATGTTCAGGCGAAGGGTGACGACCTCTATCGCCGCAGTTTGTACACCTACTGGAAGCGAACCATCCCGCACCCGTTCATGGTGAACTTTGATTCGCCGAACCGGGAACAGTGTGCTGTGTTCGAGAATCGCACCAATTCACCGCTGCAGGCTCTGGATCTGATGAACGAAATCACGTTTACCGAGGCTTCGCGGAAGCTGGCGGAGCGCATGATCCTGGAGGGTGGTTCGACGGCGGCGGCGAGGCTCGATTACGGCTATAAGCTGATCCTGGCGAGGGTGCCTTCGGCAAAGCAGCGGGAAGTCCTGCTGCGAACGCTGGCGAATTTTGAGGCCGTATATGCAGCGGATCCGGTGGCTGCGGGCAAGCTGATTCATGAAGGTGAGGCGCAGCCGAAAGACAGCATTCCGCCCGCACAACTCGCGGCGTACACTGGTGTCGCAAGCCTGATGCTGAATCTGGATGAGGCGGTAACCAAAGAATGATCTCGCGTCGCGGTTTTCTTGGCGCGGCAGCGCTCACGGGTCTGCTGCAGGGTTCGCAAAAAGGTCAGCCTGGACTGCCCCACTTTGCTCCGAAGGCGAAGCGTGTCATTTACCTCTTCCAGTCAGGTGGTCCGTCACAGATTGATCTGTTTGACCACAAACCCCGGCTGTTGGACTTCCAGGGCAAAGACCTGCCGGAATCGGTTCGGAATGGCCAGCGCCTGACGGGGATGTCGGCCTCGCAGTCCACGTTTCCGGTGGTCCCTTCGAAGTTCAAACTGGAGCAACGGGGGCAATCGGGAGCGTGGGTGGGCGAATCGTTGCCCTACACCGCAAAGATTGCCGACGATCTGACTTTCATCAAGACGGTTCATACCGACGAGATCAACCACGATCCGGCTGTGACGATGTTCCAAACCGGGTTCCGCTTGGGCGGGCGTCCGAGCATGGGGGCCTGGGCGGCCTATGGCCTCGGTTGTGAAACCGATG
>RGPS01000145.1 GCA_010084195.1 Terriglobia bacterium | reverse complement strand
CAAGATCCGCACCTTCCAGCATGGCGCAAATCTTGTCAGTATCTTCCAGCGCTGCCTCGCGACCCACCGTCGGATCAGAACCCGCGCCCAGCCCATGCGTAATCTTCTCGCCGATCTGCACCCGATTCGGCACCCGTGAAGCATTCAGCGCCTGAGCGTCGGTGTTCATCACATAAAACTCAACGCCTTCGAGCCCGTCGGCATACAATCGCCCGACCGAGTTGGACCCACCGCCACCCACACCGATGACCTTGATCCGCGGACCCTGATGCGTCTCTTCCTGCAGCTCGAACTTAAAATCGCTCATCTCGATCAAATCTCTCCTGGTTCAAATCTCGCCTGGTTCAAATCTCGCCCGGTTCCAATCTCGCCTGAAATCTCAACTACCGCAGAATACGCCCCAAAAGGCCCACCGACTGCTTCTCTACATCGACCTTGGAATGCAGCCGTGCCGCGTACATCGATAACCCCGCCACCGTAGCCCAGGCAGGATCATTCATCTCCTCCGGCCAGTCCAGAATCCCCTGCGCCAGCCCCAATCGCGCCGGACACTCCAGCACTCTCTCCGCTACGTCGCACAGGCCGGGTAACAAAGCTCCGCCCCCGGTAATCACCACGCCCGTCGAAATCGCCCGTTGCATCCCCACCCGCGCCAACTCCGTGCGGACCATATCAAACAACTCCACCGCACGGGACTCCAGAATCTCGTTCACCACCCGACGCGGCACCTCCCGCGTCACCCGAAGTTCACGGTCTTCAGGGTCCTGCGATTCGGCGGAGGGCAGCTCGACCACGCTGTTTGCCGCAGTGCCCACCGAAATCGCCCCGCCAAACTGTTCCTTCACCAGCGCTGCAGCCTCAAACGGTATCCGCAGCGCATGCGCCAGATCCCGCGAAAAATGGTCACCACACACCCGGATCGAAACCGCCAGCTGGGCCGATTCCCCGTAGTAACAAATCAGCTCCGTAGAATGCTGCCCAATATCGATCAGGGCAACACCCTCCTTGCGCTCCTCCGGTAGTACCGACGCGTAACAGGCAGCAACTGCCTCATAGACCGTCTCATCCACAGACAGGTGTGCACGGTTGATCGCCGTCACCACGTTGGTATGTTCCGCCACGGAAGCCGTCAGCAAATGCGCGCTGGCTTCCAAAGACGAACCCACTATTCCGCGGGGATCATGATAGCCGGGGTGATCATCCACCGCGAAATCCTGCGGCAGAATCTGCAGAATCATCCGATCTTCGGCCAATTGCAGCCGCATCGCCCGTTCCATCGACCGGGTTATGTCCTTCTGGCTGATCTCCCGCGGTCGACCCAGATCCCACCGTCCATGAACGTTGGCACCCCGAACGGACAGGCCACCAATCCCGGCAACCACCGTTTCGATGGTCGCCTGCGCCATATGCTCCGCCTCTTCAGCAGCCGCGCGAATACTCTCGGACGCGGCCGCAGGGTCGGCAATCCGCCCCTTCACCCAGCCGGCGGAGGGCGCGTGGCCATACCCCAAAAAGCGAAATCGGTCGCCTTCCAGCACGGCAATCACACATCTGGTCCGGGCGCTGCCCGCGTCGAGTCCCGCCGCAAGTATAGGTTTTGCGCTCATGGACTACTTAGCCAGAATCCGATCATCAATCCGGAGGTCGAAAACCGCCGTCTCCCCCGAAGACTTCGAAATCTCGGGATAGTGACTCAGAAAGTTCTGGAAACGCCTCAAATAGTGCTGGTCGCCCAGCCACAACTCAACGCCCCGGCCCGCCACCTGAGCCACCACGCGCATTTCCTGCACGCTGGCCGCATTCACTTCCGCCACTTCCTGTGCCTTTGGCCCCAGTTCGGTCAGCAGGCGCTGCATCGCTTTTACGCGCAGCTTGCGCTCCGCATCCGATTGGCTCTCCGAAAGCCCGCTGATTACCGGCAGGCGGAACTTCGACCGTGACGGCAAAGTCATCAGCGTTCCCTCCGCGTCCACCAGCGCCAGATAGTGCCGCATGGAACCGGCGATAGACAGCCGCGCGAACGCCACCGGCGTGCGCTCCGTCACCGTCACAATCACCCGGTTCGGCCAGATTCTCGACACCGCAGCCGTATCAATCCAATCCACCCCCAGTAAACTGCGCCGCCGCTCTTCCAGCGGAATCTTAAAGATACTGTTCCCATAGTCCTTACCGAAAACGGCCCGTACCCGAGTGAGGTTCGAGTTCTTCGCACCATGGATTTCCAGGCTGACGCACGCTGTACTGCCCGCTTCGCACTCGAAACTAAACCGCGGGTCGGCGCGCAGAAACGACCGCACTTCCATCCCGCCCCATGCAAGCCCCGTAAAGCCAAGCGTCCAGACGGTCAGCCGCACCCACCTCCGCCAGTTTCCGGGCCGCGCCGAAACGTCTTCGTCCTTCGTTTTTCTAGCCACGCTGCAGAGCCTCCACAATCCTGTCACCCAGCTGAGATACGCTTCCCGCGCCCAGCGTCAAAACCATGTCACCGCGCTGCGCACCCTGCGAAACCGCCGCCACACCCGCCTCGGCAGACCCCGCATACTCCACGTTCCTGTGCCCGAACTGCCGCATTCGTTCCATCAGAACCTCCGACGAAACTCCCTCAATCGGTTTTTCCGAAGCCGCATAGATATCCAGCAAAACCACCCGGTCCGCTGAATGAAACGCCCGCGCAAAATCATCCATTAAGTGCATGGTCCGCGTGTGCCGATGGGGCTGAAACAGGACTGTCAACTTCCCCGCGCACACCGATTTTGCCGCCGCCAGAGTTGCCAGGACTTCCGTCGGATGGTGCCCGTAATCATCAATCACCCGGACCCCGTCCACTTCGCCCCGCAACTCGAACCGTCGCCCCACCCCTGTGAACTTTCGCAGCCCCTCGCGAATCGTCTCCACCGGAACCCCCAGTTCCACGCAAAGCGCAATCGCGGCCGTGGCGTTCAGAACGTTGTGATCCCCCGGAATATTCAGGTGGAACTCCCCCAAATCGCCCGTGCGCGACCGCAACGAAAACGTGGAGTGAAACGCCTCCGGTCTCTGCGCCGACGGCTGATAGTCAGCCTGCGCACTCCGCCCGTACGTGATAGTCCGCCGCCGGATCGCAGGCAGAATGGTCTGAATGTTCTCACTATCCAGGCAAACAATCGCCGCCCCGTAGAAGGGAACCTTGTTCACAAACTCCGTGAACGCCGCCTGAATCGCCGCAAGGTCTTTGTAGTAATCCAGATGCTCGCGGTCAATATTCGTCACAATCGCCAAAATTGGCGAAAGCTTCAGGAATGACCCATCGCTCTCATCCGACTCCACCACCAGAAAGTCGCTCTTGCCCACGCGGGCATTCGACCCGCCCATCGCCGCCACCTTGCCGCCCACCACCACCGTCGGGTCTTTACCTGCGTGGCTCAGAATTGTCGCCACCATCGAAGTGGTCGTCGTCTTGCCATGGCTCCCCGCCACGGCAATCCCGTACTTCAGCCGCATCAGTTCCGCCAGCAGTTCCCCGCGCGGAATCACAGGAATCTGTAGCCGCCGCGCTTCCATCACTTCCGGATTCGTGGAATCCACCGCAGAACTCACCACCAGAGCCTTCGCGCCGTTCACATTCGAAGCGTTGTGGCCCTCGTAGATAGTGGCCCCGAGCGCGGCCAGACGGTCCGTCGTGGGCGACAGCTTCAGGTCTGACCCCGAAATCTCATAGCCGAGATTGAGCAGGACTTCGGCAATCCCGCTCATGCCGATTCCGCCGATACCCGCGAAGTGTAGATGCTGCGTTGAGAAAAACATTTTACCTATCCATTGTTCCGATCTGCGTGCACGTCTGTCAATCGATATTGAGAGGCCAACCCGGCTTCTTCCAGCAGGATTTCAGCCGCACGCCGCGCCGCGCCCGGTTTGGCCAGTTGCCGCGCCCGGCGTCCCATCTCTGCCAGTTCATCCGGCCTCCCCAAAAACGCCATCACCGTCTCGAACAGTTTCCGCCCCGTCCATTCTTTATCCCGGAACAACCTCGCCGCACCCGCCGCCGCCAGTTCCGCTACCGCCCCGGCCCCCGACCGACAAATAATCAGATCCGCCTGCGCGAACGCCGCAGGCATGTCAGAAATAAACTCACTCACCGTACCGTCCAGCCCGGAAGCGAGAAACCCCGCCCGAACCGACTCAAACATCGCGGTCCCTGTCTGATGTACGAACCGCACCGGCACCCCGGCATCCCGGAATAACTGCCAGCTGTCCCGCGCCGCTTCATTCAAGGTCTTTGACCCCTGGCTCCCCCCGGTGATCAGAACTTTCAAAGTCCCCTCGGCTGCCCGCGATGCCACCTGAAAAAACTCGTCCCGCACCGGCAGGCCCGTCACATCTGTCCTGCCCTGCGGGAAGAATCGCCCGGTTTCTTCAAACGACACCAGCGCCCGTCGAACCCATTTCCCGACCCATTTGTTCGTTGCACCAGGCACGGCATTCGGCTCCATCACCACCAGCGGAATCCCTCGCAGCAAAGCCGCCAGCACCGGAGGCCCCGCTACATAACCACCCATACTGAAGACGGCCGCAGGTCGGGTCTTCCCAAAACTCACCAACTGCCCCATCGTCGCCATCACAAGCTGCCAGACGCTGGTCACTTTTGTCGCCAGCCCCAGGTTCTTAAGCCCGCCAACCCGAATTATTTCCAAAGGAAAGCCTGCTGCCGGAACCAGCCGCGCTTCCGCCCCACGAGCCGTCCCGACAAACGTAACCCGACACCCTGCCGCTGCCAACTGACGCGCCACGGCAATCGCGGGGATCACGTGCCCCCCGGTGCCTCCGCCCGCCATCACAAACAGTGGTGCGCTCGCCGCCATCGCTATCCCGCGTGCTCTGAGATATTCATCAGAATCCCAAGGGACGCCAGCGTCACCAGTAGCGAACTCCCCCCAAAGCTGATCATCGGCAGCGGAATTCCCTTCGGAGGTACCAGCCCCAGCGCCACACTGATGTTGAAGAACGCCTGGATCACCAGCATCGCCGTAATCCCCAGCGCCAGATACCGCCCAAACTCATCCTGCATCAAGACTGTGGCACGAATACCCCGCCAAAGGATGAGCAGGAAGCCCACCACCACCAGTACGGAGCCGACGAAGCCCCACTCCTCGCCCACCACCGCGAAGATCATGTCCGTATGCGATTCCGGCAGATAGAACAGCTTCTGCTTCCCCTGCATCAAACCCACGCCCGCCACCCCGCCAGACCCTACCGCAATCTTCGACTGCTCAATCTGGTAATTCCGACCGCTCCTGCCAATACTCCGACAATCAGCGCAATGCCGACGTACCGCCACTCCAGCCCGGCCACACAGAACATGGCTGCCGCGGTCGTGACCAGCACAATCGGGGTCCCCAAATCCGCCACAACCACCGCCATCGTGATAAAGCCAACGGCAAGAATCGCCGGCACCAGTGTGTACCTGCTGTTAATCGCCCGCGAGCGCAACGCAATGAAATACGCCAGAAACAATGCCACCGCAGGTTTCGCCAGTTCCGCAGGCTGAAGGCCCCCCATTACGGGGAACCGGATCCATCGGTGCTGCACCGGGTCCATAAAGTACGCCGCAATCAGCATGATGAACACCAACCCAATCAGCGTGAACGCCACCGCCGGGGTCTGCAGTTTTCGATAGTGCAGATTCTTGAAAAAGATCATCAGCGGCATCGCCACCACGATCCACAACAACTGCCGCAAGGCGTAGTAATAGCTGCTGCCCTTCTTCACATCAGCCACCACGCTCGACGCGCTGTAGACCATGATGAAACCAAACAAAACCATCACCAGCACGGTCATGAACAGCGTGCGATCCGACTTCAGCTTCTGTGCCATTACGCCAACCTCCCTACAATCTCTTTGAACGCCCGACCGCGATGCTCGTAGCTCTGAAACTGATCGTAGCTCGCGCACGCCGGAGCCAGTAAAACCGTGTCCCCGGCCAGAGCTTCCGCATGCGCCAGCAAGACCGCGCGCTCCAGAGTCTCGCACCGCTCCAACCGGACCGAGCCTTCCAGATGCTCCGCAATTTTCTCCGAGGCAGCGCCGATCAGCAGGACCGCACGCGCCCTAGCCGTCAGCCGCTCTCGCAACACCATGTAGTCGCTGCCTTTATCCTTACCACCCAGGATCACCCAAAGCCCGCCGGCAAAGGAATCCAGCGCTTTGGTTGCCGCATCCACGCTGGTAGCTTTCGAGTCGTTGAAGTAACGAACGCCCCGCACTTCAGCGACAAACTCCAGACGATGCTCCACCGCCTGGAATGTCCGCACCGCCGCCGCAATTTGCCCGAGGCTCGCACCCGCCAGATGGCAGATATGAGCCGCAGCCAACACGTTCTCCGCATTGTGTTGCCCTGGAATCGGAATCTCCGCCAGGCCCATTAGCCTCTGTGCGCCGAGCCACACCGCACCGTCCCGAATGTCCCCGGTGCCAAACCAAACCGGAGTCCCCGCCGTCAGCGCAGCCAGCCCCCGACACCATTCGTTATCGGCATTCAGGATGGCATGATCCGCCGCCGTCTGCGCACGGAACAGATTCCCCTTGGCAGCAGCATAGGCTTCCATCGTGTAATGCCGGTCCAGATGGTTCTGCGTCACGTTCAGGCAAACAGCTATATCGACGTGAAACGTCTGCACTGTCTCCAGCTGGAAGCTCGACAACTCCAGAACATTCCACTGGTCGTCCCTCGATGTCTCTGTCAAAGCCATCACCGGAGTCCCCAGGTTTCCGCCAAGCTGTGCCGGAATGCCCGCATTTCGCAGAATATGCCCTACAAGTGACGTGGTAGTCGTCTTCCCGTTCGACCCGGTAATCCCAATTACCGGCCCCTTCAGGTAAGGTGCGGAAAACTCAACCTCGCCCACCACCGGAACCCCTCGACCCCTCGCCCTTTGCAGCCCAGGCAGATCCAGCGGAACCCCAGGCGAAGGCACAATCAGGTCCCAGGCTTCATCAAACAGCTCTTCGCTCTGCAAACAAAACCCTGGCAAATCCTGCGCCTTCATATCCGCAGGCGTCACTACCGCTCCGCGAGCGAGCAGAAATTCCGCCGCAGCGCGACCGGACTTCTCCATCCCCAGCACAAGGACTCTCGCCCCCAACAGGTTCATCGCAGCTTGAGCGTGGTCAGCGCGAACAGCGCCAACACGAACCCAATAATCCAGAACCGGGCAATGATCTTCGATTCCTGCCAGCCCAAAGCCTCAAAGTGGTGATGTATCGGGGCCATCTTGAAGATGCGCTTCTTCCGCAACTTGTAACTGCCCACCTGCAGAATCACACTCATCAACTCAATCACGAACATGCCGGCAATGAAGATCAACAGGATCTCCTGCTTAATCAGCACCGCCACCACCCCCATCGCCCCGCCCAGCGAAAGCGACCCCACATCGCCCATAAACACTGCCGCCGGATGCGAGTTCCACCACAGAAAACCCAGACTGGCCCCGGTCATCGAAGCGCAAAAAATCGTCAGCTCAGCTGTACGCGGATTTCGCGCCAGCAACAGGTACTCGGCCAGTTCCTTGTTCCCCGTCGTATACGCAAACACCGTCAGCGCACCCGCCGAAATCACCATCAGGCCAATCGCCAGACCATCCAGGCCGTCCGTAATGTTCACGGCGTTGCTCGACCCCACCACCACAAACACAAAGAACAAATAGAAGGGCAGGAAAGCCAGCACCGCCGTCCACGGGTTCCCCAGCATCGAGTGAATCAACAGGTCCGGCTGAAACTGTTTGAAGAACGGAACATTCAGCACCGTCGTGTAGCCACCGTTGCCTCTCATCGAAGCCAGCCACCCGGTGATCACCGCCGCCACCGCCATCTGCAAGGCAAACTTCTGCTTCGCCGTCAGCCCCAGATTCTGTTTCTTCGCTACCTTCGCATAGTCATCCAGGAAACCAATCGCGCCGTATGCCAGCAACGCAAACATCGCGATCCATACATACTGATGCCGCAGATCCGCCCACAACAGTGTCGGCACAATAATGCTGACAATAATCAGCACTCCGCCCATCGTGGGCGTACCCGCCTTCTTCTGGTGCGACTTCGGCCCGTCTTCCCGAATATGCTGCCCAATCTGGAACTGCCGCAGCTTCTGAATCAGCCACGGCCCCAGCATCACGCAAAGAAAGAACGATGTCAGACTGGCGAACATCGTCCGCGCCGTCACATAACGGAAAACATTGAACGCGCGGACTGTCGTATGAAGCTGTTCGTATAAGAGCCAATAAAGCATGTTTGTCCGCCGCTAGTGTCTTTCGCCCGGGCCCGCGCCCTCGTTGCCAAACGCTCTTGCAAGCGCCTTCTCTACCTGTACTCCACGAGATCCCTTAAACAGCACGGCATCACCCGGCTGCACAAAATCGCGGACAAATTCACCCGCTTCTTCCGGCGTTGAAAAAAAGTACGCGGCGCTGACCGACGTTCCCGCTTTGACAGCCTCGTCAACTGTAAAGCGGGCAGCGCCGCGTATGCCGATAACGGCATGAATGCCCTGTTCTGCGGCAAATTTTCCGATTCCGCGGTGCAGGGTCTCGGCCTCGCGGCCAAGTTCGAGCATTTCGCCCAGCACGGCAATACGCCGACGGGCGGGAATCCCGGCAAGCAACTCCAGCATGGAGCGCATCGCCTCAGGATTCGCATTGTAGCAATCGTTGATTATCGTGACGCCGTTCTTTTCCGAACGTTCGCCACGCATATGGCCGGGGCGTAGAGCCCGCACGGCATCCCGCAAGGAAGCGGCTTCAATTCCCAGCGCTCGCGCAGCAGAGATCGCGGCCAGCACATTGCTGATGCCATGACGTCCCGCCAGCGGTGATTCAAAATCCACTCCCACAGCGCGGAACTTCGCGCCCTGTTCAGAGAGTTCCACATTCTCCGCACGAACCTCAGCCCCAGCGGAAAATCCATACAAAATCGAGCGCCCGGAATGAACCTTCGCGAAATCGCGAACGCGATCATCATCCGCGTTCAACACAGCAATGCCGTCACCCGGCAACTCTTCAATCAGTTCCCGCTTGGCCAGCGCCACACCGTCAATACCAGCCGGAAAATTCTCGGCGTGCGCCCAGCCCACATTGGTAACTACCCCAATGGAAGGCCGCGCCACACGAGCCAGCGTGCGAATCTCTTCGGCGTGGTTCATCCCCATTTCCAGTACGCCAACCTGAGCTTCGGCGGGCAACCGGAGAATCGACAAAGGCACCCCCAAATGGTTGTTGAAATTCCCCATGGTCCGCCCGGTCGGGAACGCACTCCCCACCAGTTCCGCAACCGCGTCTTTAGTACTCGTCTTTCCAGCCGACCCCGTGACGCCAATCACCGTCCCGCCCCACTGCGTCCGCGCCGCCGCGCCCAGTTGCATCAGTGCCTGCTGCGTATCACGAACCTGCAACAGAGGGCCACCCACACCAGGCAGATCATGATCCACCACCGCTACCGATGCGCCACGCCCAAAGGCCGAAGCCACATAGTCATGCCCATCACGCTCCCCGCGGAAAGCAAAAAAGCAATCGCCCGCCTGGGTGGTTCGGGAATCAATGCTCCAGCCGGAAACGGCGAAGTTTCCCGCTGACACCGCACCCACCGCCGCAGCAATCTGAACAGAGGACATCGTCATCCCGCAGCCTCCACGCTCTTCCGCCCAAAGCCAAAGGACCGCAATACTTCCGCCGCGACTTCCCGGTCATCAAAGTGAATCGTCTCTTTGGCAAAGATCTGGTAGGTTTCGTGCCCCTTGCCGGCCAGCAGCACCAGATCTCCCGCATTCGCGTTCTCAATCGCCCGGCGAATCGCACTCGCACGATCCGGCTCCACAATCGCCTTCGTGTCCGTCCGCTTCAGGCCAACCATAATGTCGTTGATGATCTGCAACGGCTCTTCCGAACGCGGATTATCGCTCGTCACAATCACCAGATCACTGCCTTCGCCAGCCGCCTTCCCCATCAGCGGACGCTTCGTTACGTCGCGATCGCCACCGCAGCCGAACACCGTGATAATTCTCTTCGGCTCCAGCCCACGAGCCACGGCCAACGCGTTCCGCAGAGCATCATCCGTGTGCGAGTAATCCACCACTACCGCAAACGGCTGACCTTCATCCACCCGCTCAAATCGTCCGGGTACCCCTGTGCAGGCAGCAATCCCCGCAGCAATCGTCTCCGGTGCCAATTGGTACGTCATCCCGGCGCAGCAAGCCGCCAGAATGTTGTACACATTGAACCGACCAATCATTTTCGACCGAACTTCAAACTTCAGCCGATCAAAAGCAATCTCAAACCGAAGCCCCGTCAGAGCATTGTGGATATGCCGGGCCCGAACCCGCGCATCCGGCCCCAAACCATACCAAAGCACTTCAGAAGTGCTGCCTTCCGAGACCAGCTTCCGGCCCCATTCGTCATCCCGATTGATCACCGCGCACTTCGGCGCAGGTCCGCCCGAGCCAGTGAACAGCAACTTCTTCGCTTCGAAGTAACTCTCCATCGTCCCGTGGAAATCCAGATGGTCCCGGGTCAGATTCGAGAATACTGCGGTATGAAATCCAACCCCGTAGACGCGGCCCAGTGCCAGCGCATGTGACGAAACTTCCATCGTCGCGTGCGTCCCGCCAAGTTGTTCCAGCCCCGCCAGAATCCGATGCAGCTCCAGAGACTCAGGTGTCGTATTCACCGCAGGCAGAACCTTGCCGCCTAACCTGTATTCCACCGTTCCGATCAGTGCCGTCGTCTTCCCCGCCGCCCGCAGAATCGAATCGATCAGATAGCCCGTGGTGGTCTTCCCGTTCGTCCCCGTAATCCCGGTCAACTGCAGCTTCTCGTCGAGGTTCCCGTAGAATGTCCGCGAAGCCCTGGCCAGCGCCTGACGCCCATGCAGAACCTGCAGCCATGGCCCCTCAAAACCAGTCGGCGCGGGCAGTTCACTCACCACCGCTACTGCGCTTTTCGCCATTGCATCTGCGGCAAACTGCCTGCCATCCGCCCTGGCCCCGGGAAATGCAAAGAACAGGCTCCCGGCGGTAACCTTTCGCGAGTCGTACTCCAGCCCGCTAATCTCCCTCGCCTCAAGGCCTGCAGACACAGCGCCGCCCGTCTGCTCACTGAGCAGCGGAACGCCCGTCAATACTGCCTTGAGCTCCATTTCAGCGCGCGAAAACGACCCTTATCCTTTCCCCTCGGTGCATCGGCCGGCCCGCCGCAGGCAACTGTGCCCGCGCCACACCACTGCCCTGAATCGTCACTTCAATCCCTTCAGCCGACGCCATTTCAACGACATTTCGCACCGACTTGCCCCGGAAATCAGGCACCTTCGGACCCTTCGGCGCTTCCGACGGGATCGCATCGTCCGCCTCCACAGGTTCTGCCTCCTGTGCAGCCAGCAGCTCCTTCAGGCTTGGATCGTCTTCCATGATGCTCCGCTCGCTCAAACCGGCAATCGAAGCATCTTCCATCACGAGCTCCGGTTTCAAAGGCTTTTTCACCGCAAGCGCATCCTCAGGAATGTCTTTCGGGACATCCATCAGCCGCATCGCTTCTTCCGCAATCACCTTGAACACAGGCCCCGCCGCAGACCCGCCCATCCCCGAATTCCCTTCCGTGCCATTCAGCGTCACCACAATCACCAGCCGCGGATTCGTTACCGGCGCGAAACCCATGAACGACGCGTTGTACAGGTGGGTGTAATGTCCGTTTTCAAAGATCTGTGCCGTACCCGTCTTGCCCGCCGACGTGTAGCCATCCAGCCGGGCAGTTGTGCGCGCCGTGCCACGCAGCACCACGCCTTCCATCATCATCCGCATCGTCATCACGGTTTCGGGCTTCAGCACCCGCACCGGAGCCTCCGTCGGCTCTACCTTGTCGCCGCGCTTCAACACCAGCCTCGGCTTCACCAGCATCCCGCCATTGGCGATTACCGAACAGGCACGTGCCAACTGCACGGACGTCGTACTCAGCTCCTGGCCCATCGCAATCGAGGCCAGCGAAGTGGTGCCCCATCTGTCCAGCGTCCGCAACAGGCCCCGCGATTCGGCGGGCAGGCCAACGCCCGTCTTCTCGCCAAACCCGAACTTCCGCGAGTATTCGTACATCTTTTCGCGGCCCACACGGGTCCCAATCAGAATCGCTCCAATATTCGACGACTTCTCCAGTACCTGCTGCATCGAAATCGTCCCGTAGCCACCGTGCGCTTCGTGGATCACCCGTCCCGGCAGACGCAGCGTTCCCGCACCCGTCGGAATCATCGACTCCGGCGTCAAATTCGTTGTCTCCAGCGCCGCCGACAGCGTCACAACCTTATAAATGGAACCGGGCTCAAACGGGACCGAAACACCCAGATTGAATCGCGACCACTTATTCTCCCCAGGCATCTTCGCCTTGTTCGGGTCGTAAGTCGGATAGTTGGCCAAAGCGATGATTTCGCCGTTGTACGGATCCATCACGATCGCAGTCCCATAGCGCGCATGCTTCAGTTCCACCTGCGCCTTCAGAGCCTGCTCGGTCAAGTATTGCAGTCTCTCGTCAATGGAAAGCGTCAACGAGATCCCCGACTTCGGCGCGGAGTCCATGTGCGATGCAATACCTCGCCGCTTCACGTCCATCAGCAGGCGTTCTGAACCAGCCTTGCCCTTCAGCGTCCCCTCAAAGGCCTTTTCAATTCCCGCCGCGCCTTCTTCTTCCTTGTAGACAGTCCCAATCACATGGGCGGCTGTCTCCGCTTTCGGATAGTGCCGCTGGCTTTCCACGTGAAAGCTCGCCCACTCCAGATTGAGCTTCTTGAGATTATCTGTTTCAAACGGGTCCAGCCTGTGTTTTACCCAAAGAAAACCCTTGCGGTGCCGACGCGCGGTCATCAGCCGGTCAAACAGCACCTTCTGGTCCACATGGAGGATTCCTCCGAGCACATTGGCAGCCACACCCACATTGCTCATCCGCATCGGATTCACCGATACCGACTCAACAGGCACACTGATTGCGAGCGGCTCTCCGTTGCGGTCATAAATGGAACCGCGTGGAGCCTGCAGCGAGATGTCCTCTTCCTGCTGTTTCCTCGCCTGTAGTACGTACTTGTCGTGATCCCGGATCTGCACGGACACCAGCGTCCACACGATCCAGACACCCCACATGAGTAAGGTAATCGCGATAACCGTCAGCCGGTTCACCGCCGCAATGCCAGATGCCGCAGATGCGGGCCGCAGCTCCGCTTCCCGCACGCCAGTCCCCCGCCCGTCCGGAGCACGTGCGGTGGGTCTGGGACGGCGCCGTTTTTATCGGCCTCAACGTTCCGGGCAGCAACAACAACCTCGGCCGCACGGCACAGATGGACGACGAGTTCGCCTCACGCATGTTCGCGGTGTCCGCTTGGCTGCGCGAAGCGGAGCAACTGGCCGCCAAGCCGCAGGCCCGCGCCCTCGTGGTCATGATGCAGGCCAACCCGGACTTCGAAGGCCGTCCCCACCCGGACGACATGCCGGACGGGTACGCGGGACTGCGCAAGTCGCTGGTGGAAATCGCACGCAGGCTCGGCAAGCCGGTGATCGTCGCCCATGGCGACTCGCACCGTTACAAGCACGATCGGCCGGTCGAGGGCGTGCCGAACCTCACCCGGATCGAAGTGGACGGCTGGCCCTGGATGGGCTGGCTGCGCGTCTCGTTCAAGGTGGGAGAGGCCGGCCCGGTCCGCATCGAGCGGACCCTCCACCCCTGATCCCGGTTCTGGTGCGGCACGCATCCGGCTGCACCGACAGGGAGCACCCCGCACCGAAATCCCGCATCTGCGCCATCGGACGGGCGTGGCATAGCGATTGCGTAAGGAAGGCATCCGTTCTCTGATCGAGAGGTTTGCCATGTTCCGCCGCGCCATCCCGTTTGCCCTAGCCCTGGCCGCTTTCGCTTCGGCCCCCGCCCACGCCCAGGGCACCCTGCGCATCGCCATGACCGCAGGGGACATCCCGACCACCACCGGCATGCCCAACAACGGGTTCGAGGGCATGCGCTTCCTCGGCTACCCCGTGTTCGAGAGCCTGATCCTCTGGGAGCTTTCGAAGGGCGACACGCCGGCGGGCCTGAAGCCGGGTCTCGCCACCAGCTGGAAGCAGGATCCCAAGGATCCCACCACGTGGATCTTCACGCTGCGCAAGGACGTCAAGTTCCACGACGGCACGGCGTTCACCGCCGACGCCTTCATGTGGAACATGGAACGCTACATGAACGACAAGTCGAAGCAGTTCGAGCCGCCCGCGGCCGGCCTGATGCGCGCGCGCAATCCGTACATCAAGTCGTACAAGAAGATCGACGAAGGCACCGTCAGCGTCACCACGATCCGACCCCTGTCGTATTTCCCGATGCTGATGGTGTGGCCGCTGATGACCAGCCCCACCGCGTGGGAGAAGGCGGGCAACTGGAACGAGTACTCCAAGGCACCGTCCGGCACCGGCCCCTTCAAGCTTGCGCGCTGGACGCCGCGCCAGAACGCCGAGCTCGAAAAGAACGCCGCATACTGGGACAAGACCCGCGTGCCCAAGCTCGACAAGATCGTGCTGCTGCCGATCCCGGAAGCCAATACCCGCACGGCGGCACTGCGCTCGGG
>RGPS01000144.1 GCA_010084195.1 Terriglobia bacterium | reverse complement strand
TCCACCCTGCGGATTCCCCTGGATTCGAAACTGGTGGCTTCGGCGTCGGGTGATCTTCTGATTGCCACTACCTCAGCGGCTTCGTCGGAACGTCGCGCCGCTTTGGAAGCCCGCGGCGCAGAGGTGAAGGTGTTCGATGGACCCCGCGGGCGGGTAGATCTGCGGGATGTGGTTTCAGAGATCGGTGCGCGCAACTATCTGTCCCTGATGATTGAAGCGGGCAGTATGGTGAATTGGGCGGCGCTCGATTCGGGCGTGGTGGACAAAGTCTTCCTGTACTACGCGCCCAAGATTCTGGGGGGCCTGCAATCGCTGCCGATGGCGGGGGGCGCGGGGCGTCAGAAACGAACCGATGCTCTGGTGCTGGAGCGCACGAAGTTGCACGAGATTCCGCCGGATGAGTTTGCGGTGGAAGCGTGGGTGAAGCCGGAATCACGAAGGGAGCCGTAATTGTTTACCGGGATTATTGAAGAGCTCGGAACAGTTACCGCTTTTGATCGGGTGGCGGAGGGTGCCGCGCTGCGGATTACCTGCCGCGAAGTGATGTCTGACATCACGCCGGGGGCCAGTGTTGCCGTGAACGGCGTTTGCCTGACTGCGGTGCGCTTATCGGCAGCTGGCTTTGGGGCGGATCTGGCTCCAGAGACGCTGGACCGTTCAAATCTGGGGGATTTAGTGGTTGGCGAGAGGGTGAATCTGGAGCGTCCGGTAACGCCCACCACGCGGCTCAGCGGCCATATTGTGCAGGGACATGTGGATGGCACGGGGGTGGTGGAATCGATCACTTCTCTGGGCAGCGACAACTGGGAACTGCGGGTTCGCGTTCCCGCTGTGCTGGATCCGTATCTTGTTTATAAGGGTTCGATCACGATTGATGGCATCAGCCTGACGATCGCTTCGCTTGCAGACAACGTGGTTCGGGTGGCAATTATTCCGCACACCTGGGAAGCGACGAATCTGGCGTCGCGGGCGGTGGGGGCCCGTGTGAATCTGGAATGTGATGTACTGGCGAAGCATGTTGCGAAACTGCTGGGTAAGCTGACTCTGTAATGAACTTCGATCCCTTCACACTGGTACCGATGTTGGTGCAGCCGGTGGCGCTGTTCGTGGGCACGCTGGCGCTGGTTCTGGTGTTGCGCCGGGTTCTGTTCGGGGTTCTTCGGCGCTGGGCGGCGGGCGCAGAAAGCCAACTGGCGGAACTGGCTTCCGAGACCTTTTCGGGCTCAATTCTTCTGTGGGGCGTAATTCTTGCTTTCCATGTGGCTACACAGGATGCCGAGATTCCGAAGCGCCTCATGCGGTATGTGCATCCGGCGGTTGATGTCCTTTGGGTGTGGTCCATCACCGCGGCGGTGAGTCGTTTTGCAGGGCGCGCGGTGCGGCACTACGGGACTCCGGTGACGGGCGTGAAGTCCGTTACCAGCCTGACGCAGAAGCTGGTGCAGCTGGCGGTGGTGACTGTCGGGCTGGTGTGGTTGCTGAAGGTGGTGTTTGACATCAGTCTGACGCCCATTCTCACCACTCTCGGCGTGGGTGGTTTGGCTGTGGCGCTGGCCTTGCAGGATACGCTTTCCAATCTTTTTGCCGGATTCTATGTGTCGATTTCGGGGCTGGTGAATCTGGGGGATTATATTCGCCTGAACACCGGTGAAGAAGGCTATGTTACCGACATTACATGGCGCTGCACGACCATGCGGACTAACGGTAATAACCTCACCATCATTCCGAACAATAAGCTGGCGCAGGCCATTTACACGAATTACCATTTACCGGAAA
This sequence comes from Terriglobia bacterium, assembly GCA_010084195.1. Lineage (GTDB taxonomy): Bacteria > Acidobacteriota > Terriglobia > Bryobacterales > Bryobacteraceae > BOG-234. The sequence goes on along the minus strand of RGPS01000144.1, from coordinate 12,907 downwards.
CGCGGATGGGTGTTTCGATGATCTTCAACGTCGCCATGTCATCGGATGTGGTGCGGGTGTTGGCCGTCCTGTCGGACGAAATTCTGCAGGTGGTGAATCAGTTGCCGGGGGCTCTGGCGGAGCCTGCGCCGTCGGTTCGCTTTAATGGTCCCGGCGAACACGGCCTAGCCTTTCAGGTGAACTGTAATATTACAAAATTCGCAGATCAGTTTCAGGTGATGAGTGACCTGCGGACGTTTTTGTTCACGAGGTTACAGCGCGAGGGGATTCGTTTTGAAGTTCCCCCGAAGGCGGTGATTCTTGATTCCAAACAATCAGCCGGCGACTGAGCTTGTGGCGGCGCTGGAGCATGAGCCGGCGGGCCTGGCTCTGGATCTGGCCTGCGGTAGCGGGCGGCATTCCCGGTGGCTGGGCGCGCGCGGTTGGGACGTGCGCGCGACAGACCAGGTGCCGGTCGAACTTCCGGGCATCGAATTCACAGTGTCAGACCTGGAGCGCGACGGGTTCACCATTGAAGGAAATACGTGGGATCTGATTGTCTGCTGGCTGTACTGGCAGGCGGACTTGTTGCCGGGGATTGCGGCGGGTGTGCGACCCGGTGGTCTGGTGGCGCTGGCAGGCAAAATGACCGGGCGGTTTGCGACGTCGCTCGGGAACTATCGCGCAGCGTTCCCGGGCTGGCCGGAACTGGCTGCGGGTGAGGATGAAGGGCGCGCGTGGTTTATTGCAAGGCGGCCAGGCTGAGTTTGCGGAGTGTTTCCCGGTAGTTCCCGAGGAGTGCTTCCTTGCTGTTGAGCCAGGCTTGCACTTCTGCTTCCTGCGCTTCGGTGTCCGCAAACACACACTGCAGTGCGCCGGGGCCACCTGGAATCGTGCGGACTTCCACAAAGTTCCTGGGGTCCAGCGCCGTGCGGATTTGCTGAGGCGTGAGTTTTACCGATCGGCTGATCTCTTCCACCATCGCCTCTACCGAATACTTTCCTTCGAGCGCCTTCACCGCTTTTGAGACCAGGTGATGCGCGTCCCGGAAGCTGAGGTTTTCTTCGCGGACGAGGGTGTCGGCCAGCTCCGTCACTGTGAGGAAATCAGCGGCGGCGAGTTCGGCCATCCGCTCGGTCTGGAATTCACAATCGCGGAGCACGCCGGCCAGGAGCTTCAGGGCTCGCTGGGCATTGGCCGTCATCGTAAAGACAATCGGCTGGATATCGTCTTCGGAATCGTTGATATCTCCGAAGGGTGTGTTGTGAACGCAGGTGAAGACTCCCTGTGCTTCCGCCAGGGCCCGGCTGGCAAGAATCCGCGTATGTTCCAGCGGTACGGGATTGCGCTTCTGCGGCATGATGCTGGAGATCTGTACCCAGGCATCGGTCAGCCGCAGAAAGCCGAGCGTCGGGATGCACCAGAGCAGCAGATCCTGAGTGAATTTACCCAGGTTCGCCATCGTCGTGGCGACCGCTCCGGCCAGTTCCGTCAGATAGTCGGTGGCCGCAATCGCTCCGAATGAATTGAGCTGCAGGTCTTCGAAGCCCAGCAGTTCGGCGATGTAGTGGCGGTCAATGGGGAAGGCAGTGGTGGTGATGGCGCAGGCCCCAAGGGGACTGCGATTGATGGTGGCAAACGCCGCCTGCAGGCGCGTCTCATCCCGGCCGACAGCCTCCGCGTAGGCCATCAGATAGTGGCCGAGCGTAGTGGGCTGGGCTGGTTGGGTGTGCGTATAGGCGGGCATCAGATCCGCCTCATGCTTGCGGCCAAGCTTCAGCAAAACCTGCCGCAGGGCCGATACATCCCGCACGATCTCCAGGGTTTCGGCGCGGGCCTTCATGCGGTAGAGCGCGATGCAGATGTCATTACGACTGCGCGCGGTGTGCATGCGACCGGCATGGTCGGGTCCGGCGAGAGCTTCGAGCTTCGATTCGATGTAAAAGAACAGGTCTTCAAACCTGCCATCGTACTGTGCCTTACGAAGTTCTTCGCGGTCAAGTGCGTTCAACGCCTCAATGCAGGCCCTCGCCGACTCTCCAGGGATAATCCCCTGTCGTGCCAGCATCAGCGTGTGGGCGTAATGCAGTTCCAGCAATGCTTCCAGAAAGAAGCGCTGGGCATCTCTGAAGTTATGGGAAAGAACTGTTTCCGCGTAGACGGGGGCCGGGAATTGACTCAAAATCTACTGGTCCACCGTCAGCGTGTACCTGCAGTTCGCATTGTTCTTGTGTTTGAAGATGTCGTTCACTGCGGTCAGGATTACGGGTACCGCTCCTATGCCAAACTATTGTAGCGACTCGTTTCGCGCTATATTTCAATCATTTCCCGGATACTTCGTTATGCAAAAAAACTCCCGACGTCCCCTGGTTTTGGCTGGCCTCGCATTTTCTTTACTGTTTTCCGGTGTCATTGTCAGCCAGGCGATGGCTGAGGGCGACGCCATCGACCTGCATGTGGACCGAGGGGCGGCCGGTATGGCGCGAATCCTGCGGGAGATTCGGACGCGTGCCAGCCTGGCGCTGGTGGTCGCGCACCCGGACGACGAAGACGGCGGCATGTTGGTTTGGGAGTCCCGGGGCGTGGGGGCGCGTACCCTCCAGCTCACCCTGAACCGGGGCGAAGGCGGGCAGAATGAAATGTCCTCCGATACCTATGACGCGATGGGGCTGGTGCGGACCCAGGAACTGTTGCAGGCGGACCGCTACTACGGTGTGGAACAGTTCTTTACCCGCGCTATCGACTACGGCTTTTCCAAGACGCGCGAGGAGGCTCTCGACAAGTGGGGCCATGATCGTGTCCTGGCCGACGTGGTCCGTGTACTTCGTATGACCCGACCGCTGGTGATTACTTCCGTCTTTATCGGGAACCCAACCGATGGGCACGGCAACCATCAGGTGGCGGGCCAGGTGGCACAGGAAGCGTTCGTGATGGCGGGTGACCCGACAAAGTTCCCCGAACAGTTGCAGGAAGGTTTGCGGCCCTGGTCGCCCCTGAAAATGTACGGTCGGACGCCGTTTGCTGATATCACCAAAGATGGCATGTACGACTATGCAATTGACAAGTATGTTCCGGTACGTTTCTTCGACTACATTGCGCAGAAGTGGACCACGGAAAAGCCTCTGCCGACGCTGACGATTGATGAGGGCAAAGTGATTGCGGGCACGGGGCTGACCGCCACGCAGATTGCGAGGGAAGGCTGGGGTTTGCAGAAGTCGCAGAATGGTGGCGGGACGCTGCCGAATCCCGTGCCGGCATCGGTCAGTTATCACCGCTATGGTTCGCGAGTCACGTCACCGAATCAGGATCAGCCGAATCAGGAGCAGACTTTTTTTGACGGCATTGACGTGACGCTGAACGGCATTGCGGCCCTGGCTACAGGCGACACGCAGTTTCTGAAAACTGGTCTGGCGGCAATTGCGGCGAAGGCGGATCAGGCCTTCGCACAGTACTCTCCGGAAAAGCCCGCTGCCATCGCCCCTCTGCTGGCGGATGGCCTGAAGGGAACGCGGGAGTTGATGGCTCAGGTGAAGGCCTCCAAACTGGCGGAACCGGGCAAGAGTGATGTCCTGTTTGAACTGGGCGTCAAGGAAAAGCAGTTCGCCAAGGGTCTTGTTGCCGCGCTGCAACTCTCGCTGAACACAGCGGTCTCCGCCCAGCTACAGATGCCTGCGCCGAGCGCCGGTGGGCGTGGCCGGGGGATGGGCATGATGCGTGGCTCGGCCTTCACGATGGCGATTCCTGGCCAGGCTTTCGCCATAGAAGCGACGGCGTTCAACATGGGGGCGGAACCTGTCGCGCTGGATGACGTCACGGTGCTTGCGTCCGATGGCAAAAACTGGAGCGTGATGCCGCAGGGCACGCCTTCGCATTACCTGACACCGGCGAAGCAGGAGATGTGGCGCATGACCGTGAAAGTTCCGGTCGATGCCGCGATTACACGCCCCTACTACAAGCGCGATTCCACCGAGCAGCCCTACCATGATCTGCTGGACCCGCGTTACCGCAATCTCCCTACCGTGCCGTATCCATTGACAGCGCGTGCGAAGCTCACCTACCGCGGTGTGTCCTTTGAGATGGAGCAGGTGGTGCAGACCAGCGAGCGTGTCGCCGGTATTGGCCAGATGCAGCAGCCGCTGATGGTGGCCCCGGCGATCTCAGTGGGGCTCGGCCTCCCCGGTGGGGCGTTGCCTCTTACCTCGAAGTCCCTGTCACTCACCGCGACTGTTCACAGCAATGTGAAGGGTTCGGCGCAGGGCACCCTGCGGCTCGCGCTGCCGGCGGGCTGGAGGTCGGAGCCCGCTGAAGCGCCCTTCACTATGGCCCGTGACGGGGAGGACCGGGTGATTTCGTTCAACGTGATTCCGACGAACGTGAAAGCGCAGCCATACAGCATTTCTGGAGTGGCCGAGTACAACGGGCAGAAGTACGCCGAGGGTTATCGGATGGCCGGTTACCCCGGGGTTCGGAACTATCCGTTCTATACGGCAGCGACTTACCGCGCGATGGGCGTGGATGTAAAAACGGTATCGGGGTTGCGCCTTGGATATCTGCCGGGAACGGGCGACGATGTCCCGAAGGCGATTGAAAACCTGGGTCATGAAGTTCGCGTTCTGGCAACCACCGATCTGACTCAGGGCGACCTCTCCGGGTATGACGCCATTGTGCTCGGCGTGCGTGCGTATGCGGTTCGTGCGGATCTGAAATCCGCCAATGGCCGCCTTCTGGACTACGTGAAAAATGGCGGGGTGCTGGTGGTGCAGTACAACCTGCAGGACTTCGACCACAACTATGGCCCGTATCCGTTCGAGTTGGGGTCAAATCCGCAGAAGGTGGTGGACGAGGCGAACGCGGTTACTTTCCTCGAACCGAATCACCCGCTGTTTAGCTGGCCCAACAAGATCGGTATCGACGATTTCAAGGGTTGGGAAGAAGAGCGCGGCCATGGCTTCATGAAGACGTGGGATAAGCAGTACACGGCGCTGGTGGAGACGCATGATCCCGAACAGGATGCGCAGAAGGGCGGCCTGTTGGTGGCACGCTATGGCAAGGGTTTTTATATCTATGATGCCTTCGCGATCCATCGCCAGCTGCCTGCCGGTGTCACGGGGGCATTTCGGTTGTTAGGCAATATGATCAGCCTGAAAAAGAATCCCGCATATAACTGAACGTGGTATTAAGAAAGCTGCCAAGCTGAAGGCGGAGGGCCGTGACCAGGTTCAGTTCTCATGAAGGCTCGGTAGCGGACCTGGCCTCGGCGCTCGGGTCGGACCTGGTTTCTGGTCTCTCGGCCCCTGTTGCTGCTGATCGCCTGCGCGAGTATGGCCCGAACGAGCTGGCCACCGAAGTTGTAGTGACCGCCTGGCGTCGCTTCCTTGCGCAGTTCCACGACGCCCTGGTGATTCTGCTCCTCGTCGCTGCAGGCATCTCCCTCCTCGTATGGTTCGTGGAAGGTGCAGGGTCGCTCCCTTACGAAGCGATTGTAATTGTATCGGTGGTCCTGCTGAATGCCCTGATGGGGTTCATTCAGGAGGGCAGGGCAGAAGCCGCGCTGGCGGCCCTCCGGACCACTGCCGCTCCGGAAGCCACGGTGATTCGGGATGGCAGCCGGCAGAGGCTTCCGGCGACTGCTCTGGTACCTGGAGACCTGCTGATCCTCAGCGAAGGTGACAGGATCTCAGCCGATGCCCGCCTTGTGAACGTGGTGGAGTTGCAAACCATGGAGGCATCTCTGACAGGCGAAAGCCTGCCGGTGGCCAAAATCACGGAGCCGCTGCCGCAGAGCACGGCCCTTGCAGAACGGATCAATACGGTCTTCGCCGGAACAACCGTTGTATTTGGCCATGCCCGGGCCCTGGTAACAGCCACGGGGATGGAGACGGAACTGGGCAGTATCGCCGGGTTGCTGCGCAACACCAAATCCCAGCCTACCCCGCTGCAACTGGATCTGGCCCGAATCGGGAAGCAACTGGGGCTGGGTGTGGTTGTAATTGCAGCTGTCATGGTGGCAACGCTTTTGATGCTCCACGGGGTGCGGGATCTGGCAGCTGCCATTCAGGTGCTGATGTTCGGGGTAGCGCTGGCAGTGGCGGCGGCACCCGAAAGCCTGGCGACCGTTGTCACCCTGGTTCTCGCGCTTGGAGTTCGTAAGATGGCCGGTTGCGGTGCCATTGTTCGCAAGCTTTCTGCCGTGGAATCTCTGGGTTCGGTGACGGTCATCGCCTCGGACAAAACAGGCACGCTCACGAAAAACGAAATGACGGTGCGCGTCATCGTAACCGCGACGGGGGCAGCGGAGCTTGCAGGGACTGGTTATTCGCCCGAAGGTACTTTGGAGGCGAAAGGCGGCAAGGCCTTTCGCGAGCCCTGGCGGCATGAGACGGAATGGTTGCTGCAGGCGGGTATCCTTGCCAACAATGCGCATCTGACCTCGCAGCAGGGGACGTGGTCTATTCAGGGCGATCCTACTGAAGGCGCGCTGTTGGTGGCCGGGGCCAGGGCGGGCCTCGATCAGGCTGCGCTCCGGGTCCGGTATCCGCGGCTGGCTGAGGCACCATTCTCGTCGGAGCGCAAGCTCATGAGCACGCTGCACCACGCAGAAGGTGCGCCTGACGAGCAATATGTCTTCACCAAAGGCGCAGCCGGAACCCTGCTGGCACTCTGCACCCACGAACTGACAGGCGAGGAGCCCCTCGAACTCACTGAGGCTCGTCGCGCCGCCATCCTCGCGGAGAATGAAGCTCTGGCCGCCGGTGCGCTGCGCACGCTCGGTGTGGCCTTCCGGCGCAGCGAGGGTGCCCCTGCTGCAGCCGGTTCGGCGAAGCCGCAGGAGCTGGAACATGACCTGGTTTTCCTGGGCCTGATCGGCATGCTGGATCCCCCCAGGCCGGAGGCGCGACCGGCTGTTGAACGCGCATGGGCCGCCGGAATCCGGCCCATGCTGATTACCGGTGATCATCCCGCGACTGCATTGGCTATCGCGCAGGAGACCGGCGTGGCCGCTGCCGGGGCGACCGTGATTACAGGGCCGGAACTGGAGGCTATGACGGACGAGGCCCTGGAGGTTACTGTCCGTACCGTTTCCGTTTTCGCTCGTGTGGCACCACGGCATAAGCTGCGAATTGTCAGCGCGCTGCAAAGAGGCGGGGAGACTGTCGCGATGACCGGGGATGGCGTCAACGACGCCCCGGCGCTGAAGGCTGCCGACATCGGAATTGCGATGGGCATCACCGGCACAGATGTCGCGAAAGAGGCTTCGGACCTGGTGTTGACCGACGACAATTTCGCCACGATTGTGGCGGCCGTGCAGGAAGGGCGCACCGTCTTTGACAACATCCGCAAGACAGTTGTCTACCTGCTGTCTTCGAACGCAGGAGAGGTGCTGTCGGTGTTCTTTGCCGTGGTGCTGGCCACCCCTCTGAGGCTGAATATGGGTCAAGGGTTCACGCTGCCCTTATTGGCTACCCAAATCCTTTGGATCAACCTGATTACGGATGTCGCGCCTGCGCTCGCACTTGGTTTTGATCCCGCAGCTCCCGACCTTATGCAACGCGCTCCGCGCTCGCGAAAAGAAGGTGTCATCAATGGCCGGATGCTGGCTGACATAGTGCTGGTGGGGCTGGTAATGACAGCAGGTACCCTGTTCGTGTTTCGCCGCGCCCTGCCGGAAGGAATCGTCTTTGCCCGAACCATGGCCTTCACCACGCTCATGCTCTTTCAGTTGTTCAATGCCCTGAACGCCCGTGCCGGGCTCGGCAGTGCCTTTCGCGGGATGTTCTCAAATCGCAAGCTTTGGGCTGCGGTCATCCTCTCCCTGTTGCTGCAGGGCCTGGTCATCTACCTGCCCGATTTGCAACTCGCATTTGGGACTGCGGGTCTGCGCGCCGGGGACTGGGCCGTTGCGGCAGGGGTGGCCAGCAGCGTTCTTTGGCTTGTGGAACTGGTGAAGTTTCTGTTGCGGGTTCTTCAGCGGCCCGCTGCTTTATCGGCCCGCAGCAGCTGAATTTCTTTCACCAGCGCTCCGGCCAGCGATACCAGCAGAGGCCCGATCAGCACGCCGAGAACCCCAAAGGCAAAGGTGCCGCCCAGCGCCCCCAGTGCCATCATCAAAGGGTGCTGTTTGGCGCGCACACCCACCACCAGGGGCCGCAACACGTTGTCCACCGAGCCCACCACAAGGGCTCCCCACAGGCCGAGGAACAGGGCTTTCCACCAGGCCCCCGTAATGGCGAAGGCAATCACGATCGGGACCCAGACCAAAGGCGTCCCCAGCACTGGAATGATGGATGCAAGCCCTCCCACGGTGCCCCACAGCACGGGCGAGCGGACTCCGGCTACCCAGAAGCCCAGGGTAACCAAAAGCCCCTGCCCCAGGGCGACCGCCAGAACTCCATAGACGGTCGCGGTCACGGAGTCTTCCACCGTCTGAAACAGTGTGGCGATGATGTTCTGCTCCAGGGGAATCATCGCTTCAAGAGCCGCCAGCCACTGTCTCCCCCGGAGGAGAAAAAAATACAGGAACACGGTGGTGAACAGGGCCCCAACTACCAGCCCGGGCAGGCCCCCGAGCGCGCTTCCCATGTAGTTGAGCAGTTTTCCCGAGACCGACTGCAGGCCATTCATGAAACCCTCCTGAATCGCCTGCTTATCCAGCGGCACGCGCGCCGCCAGCGCATCCACAACGTGATCGGTGCTGCGGGTTACCAGGGCCGGCCAGCCACCTTCTTCGAGTGAACGAACCTTCAGGGCTTCATAGCTGCTGCGCAGTTCCCGCGCAAACGCAACACCGGCGAAAACCACCATCGCGCCCAGCATGACGATGGCTGTGGTTGTCGTGACAGCGGCGGCAAGGTGTGGCCGTTTGGTCCGCAGTGTGAGCCACCGATTCGCCGGTTGCAGGACAATCGCAAGGACTGCGGCAAGGAGCGCGGGTGTCAGGAAAGGTAGTGCTATCTGGAACAGCGCCGGCAGCAACAACGCCAGCAGGAGTCCAAGCACGACCAGGGGTCGCCGATTCAACATGAGCCGCTCCTTTGTCAGTCTCTCCGCAGTAATCCAGGATGCAAACCTGCTTGATGCAAACCTGCTTGATGCAAACCTGCTTGATGCAAACCTGCTTGATGCAAACCTGCTTGATGCAAACCTGCTTGATGCAAACAATGCGGGTCATTTCACAAGCGTTGCAACGAAGCAGGCGACGCGCCTGATTCCAGGATGGGCCGCCGCAACCGAACGGGCGACGGCTCGGAGTATCCAATAACTCGTCCTGCACCTCGTCGAGCGGGCTGCTAACAGGCTGCGGAAACGGGGAATCCTTACGCTCCGGCTGCGGGGCCTGTGGCAGCGGTGTCCGCGAGCCTGGCGGAGTGATGCAGGACGAACTGACCCTGCCTCGTTATATTACTGGTGAGCCGGCCCGGATCGAATGCGGTTGCGCCTCGCATTTCGCCCCCGTTTCCCTTTCAACGCGCACTATGCGCAGTTCTGCCATGGGCTATTCGCTGCGGCGCGTCATAATGACTCGTTAGGTGGATCCATGTCTGTAGCCCGTCTCATGTGCGCGATCAGTGTTCTTGCGGTGACTCTTGTCGCCGCTCCAGTTTCGTTCAATCGGGACATCCGGCCCATCATGTCCGATACCTGTTTTCGCTGCCACGGGCCGGACAATAGCTCCCGGATGGCCAACCTGCGCCTCGACCTTCGCGAGGAGGCTACAAAACCGCTCCGCAATGGTCGGACGCCGATTGTGCCTGGAGACGCGGATCGCAGCGAAATCGTGACCCGGATCTTTGCGACAGGTGGCCGGACTATGCCGCCGGAGTTTGCGCATAAGACGCTGACAGAGGCGCAAAAGCAGACCATTAAGCGCTGGGTTGCGGAAGGCGCTCCTTATGAAGGCCACTGGGCCTATCAGCCGGTGCGTCGCCCGGAAGCGCCGGTTGCGGGCAACCCGACAACCGGCAACCCCATCGACGCTTTCATTGAAGCCCGCCTGGCGCGGGAAGGTCTGAAGCTGTCTCCGGACGCGGATCGTCGTACCCTGCTGCGCCGGGCCTCCTTTGATCTGACTGGGCTGCCGCCCGCGCCTGCGGAGGTGACGGCATTTCAGAACGACAAGTCGCCGAACGCGTGGGTGAAGGTGGTGGAGCGTCTGCTGGCCTCTACCCACTATGCCGAGAAGCAGGCGATGCACTGGCTGGACGCCGTTCGTTACGCCGATTCCGCAGGTTTCCATGGCGACAATCTCTGGCCCGCCTGGCCCTACCGTGACTACGTTCTGCGCGCTTTTCGAGACAACAAGCCGTTTGACCAGTTCACCCGCGAACAACTGGCCGGGGACCTGATCCCCAACGCCACAGTAGACCAGAAAATCGCCTCCGCGTACAACCGCATGAATCGCTATTCAGCAGAGGGTGGCCTGCAGCCGAAGGAGTATCTGGCGAAGTACGGCGCGGACCGGGTGCGAACGCTGTCGGCAGCCTGGCTTGGCTCCACCATGGGGTGCGCCGAATGCCACGACCACAAGTTTGATCCCTTCACCTCGAAAGACTTCTACTCCATGAAGGCCTTCTTCGCGGATATCAAAGAGACCGGGCTGATGCCCGATCGCGGTGCGGATGCCTGGGGTTCGAAGTTGTTGCTGGCCAGTCCGGAACAACAGGCGCAACTGGATGCCCTGACGCAGAAGGCCGATGCGGCCCGTCGGGAACTGGATGAACAGGCGAAGCAGATGCTGGCGAAGAACCCCGGGTTCCTTGGTAATGCGGATCGAGCGACTACAGACCGGTCGTGGCACTGGCAGAAGCCGGTTACTGCCCGCGCTGCCGGGTCCGTCCTCACGGTCTACAACACGGAGATGGTGGAGAGCTCCATAAACGGCTTTGAACGCAAGCGCGGCGACGGTCTGATTGTGGCTTCCGGGCCGATTCCGGCCAATGACACTTACACGGTAGAACTCCGGCCTGGTGTCGGTACCTGGACGGCAGTTGGCATTGATCTCCACAGCGATGAGTCGTTGCCGGGCAATGGCCTGGCTCGCGGTGCGGATCGCTTTGTGCTGACTGAAGTGGAGGCCGAACTGAACGGTAAGAAGCTCCCGTTCGTCCTGGCAACGGGCAACAAAACAGACACCCGCGTGGATGCCCCGGCGATGGCTGCGATTGATGGCGATCCAACCACGGGATGGTCAGAAGGTCACATGCTGGGTCTGCGTTTTGGCAGCGCAGTGACGACAACGGCAGACTCCGTGATCACGGTACGCCTCCGGCAGGATTCACCGATTCGTCGCGCTGTGATTGGGCGCTTCCGGGTGGCACTGTCGAACGCGGAATTCTCCTGGCCTTATCTGGGCGACAGCGGCAAACAGTCAAAGGCGCGTACCGATAATGACCAGGCGGTATTGAATGTGGACGTGGAACACGGTGTTCCTTTCGATGTGACGGAGGGTCTGAAAGCTGAGCCCGACAAGCGCACGGAAAGACAGCAGAAAGCCATTCTCGATTTCTTCGAATTCACGACGCCCGCACTCCAGGCTGCCCTCATCAAAGCGGAGCAGACGGCATGGGATCGCACCCGTTACTTCTGGTCCATCCCGCGTGTGATCACCACCGAAACAACCGAACCTGCCGTTACCCGCATTCTGCCTCGCGCGGACTGGATGAATGAGACCACCGAAATTGTGCAACCCGCTGTCCCCGCGTTCCTGGGCAAGATCGAAATGGGAAAAGCAGAAACAGGCACCCGGCGCGCCACTCGTCTCGACCTCGCTAACTGGCTGGTTTCCCCCCAGAACCCTCTCACGGCGCGGGCCTACGTCAATCGCATCTGGCGCGAATTTTTCGGCACGGGGATCACGAAGGCCCTCGACGATCTTGGCTCACAGGGGGAAGCCCCGGTGCATCCGGAACTACTGGACTGGCTGGCCTCGGAATTTGTGCAGCCCGCGTACGATGCCGCCAACACGCACGCCTGGGATATGAAACATCTGGTGCGGACCATCGTGCTGAGCAAAGCGTATCGGCAGTCTTCCATGAGCTCGCCGCAACTGGACGAGAAGGACCCCGAGAACCGCCTGATCGCCCGGCAGAGCCGTTTCCGCGTGGATGCTGAAGTGGTTCACGATACGGCACTGCACGTATCCGGTTTGCTGGTGGATCAGTTCGGAGGCCCGCCCGTGAAGCCAATTGCCCCGGCGGGTTACCTCTTCGCGATGAATTTCCCGAAGCGCGACTATTCAGAGAGTCGTGGCAAAGATATGTATCGACGCGGTGTTTACACCGAATGGCAGCGGACTTTCCTGCATCCCACTCTGCTGAATTTTGATGCGCCGACGCGTGAGGAGTGCGCCGTCAATCGAACGAATTCCAATACGCCCCTACAGGCTCTGGATCTGCTGAACGATCCCATCTTTGTGGAGGCGTCCAGGGTGTTTGCCCAGCGCGCTTTGGCCGCGAATCCCCGCAATCCCATTGACGAGGCTTTCCGTCTGGCGGAGGGCCGGTTGCCGACTCCGCAGGAGCGACGTATTCTGACTGGTCTCTACGCCGAAAGCCTAAAGCAATTCCGTGCCGATACGAAGGCTGCGGAGGCGCTGCTCTCGGTGGGTGAAGCTCCGAAGCCCAAAGGTGTTGCGGCTGCGGATCTCGCCGCGCTCACCGCCGTTACCCGCGCCATCCTGAACCTGCACGAAACGATCACAAGGAACTAATTCGCCATGACGCCTAACGACATTTGCCGACGTTCCTTCCTCCGTGCCGGGCTCGGGGGCATCTCCGGTTCACTCGCGCTCAACTCGCTGCTTTCGGCCCAGAACCTCAGCTCAAAGGGTGTTGTGAACCCACTCCACCATGCGGCTAAAGCAAAGAGGGTCATCTTCCTCTACCAGGCAGGTGGCCCTTCGCATCTGGAGACGTTTGACTACAAGCCCCAA
>RGPS01000143.1 GCA_010084195.1 Terriglobia bacterium | reverse complement strand
CTGCCAGAACGCCCGTGCCGTTGTACGCATTCTGCAGCCTGGGCGGCGCCGTCAACGTCTGGTATTGTGCAGCGAGCCCCGCGTCCCGCATGCGGCGTACCGAGACTCCGAAATCCAGCGTGCCGTGCTCACCTTGAACCCACGAGCCATTCGAGGTGCCCACCCACTCCCCATAAAAGCCGCTGCCCAACCTCAACTTGTTCGTGTTGAGGTTGTCGAACTTCTCGCGCATCCACGCGAAATGGCTGCTCACTGCAAGTTTCGACGAAGGCGCATACCGCCAGCCCAGGTTGCCCAGCGTGTAGTTGTAACCGGCCGTGGCCAACGAATTGATACCCAGGCGGGGATTGCCAGTCCGGTCCACACTCGAAAAACTCTCCAGCAAGAAGAGCGAAAAGTGATTCGTCGGCGACACGTCGTAAGCGAGGCGGCTCTGCACGTCTTCCAGGCCGAAGACCAGGCTGGTGTCATTGGTAGCCAGGCGGCTTATCAGGTATTGCAGGTAGCTCTTGCGCGCCGCCACCATCCACGAGCCTCTCTTGCCGAGCGGACCTTCCGCCACCCCGCCGGCATTCGACATACTGGCTTCGGCCCGGAACTGAATACCTTTGCGGCTGCCTTCCCTCGTATGGACATCCAGAATGCCCGCGCTGCGGCTTTGGAATCGCTGCGGAAACGCCCCTTCATGGAGTTCCAGCTGGTCCACCATGTTGCCATTAAACGCAGCACCTGAGCCCGTCACGTTCTGCCCGGCCAGCATGTGAAACGGCTGGTGCAGGAGCACATCATCCAGATAGAGACCCACTCGGTTGTAATCCGCTCCACGGAGTGAAAAACGGGCGTCGAAATCATTGTTCGAACTGACCCCCGGCAGGCTCTGGACCGCCCGCAGCGGATCGTCAGCCAGCACGCTTGCCAGATTCTTGATGTCATTTCCTGCCAGACTCAGCACAGACGGGCTGTCCTGCCGACGTGTTTCGAAAGGCCCTGCGGCCACCTGCACAGTATCCGACCGATGGAAGTTATCCGCGCTCAGCACCACTTCAAACTGCCGTGTTTCACCTGCCTCCAGACGGACGGAGATGCTGACGGCGTGATATCCAACCGTGGTCGCTGTCAGTGTGGACTCGCCGACAGGCGCGTTTACCAACTCAAACTTTCCTTTGTCATCTGTGACGGTCCGCTGTGTGCCATCTCCCACCCGAACCGAGACGCGGGACAACGCCTCACCGCCGCGCGCGTCCACTACGCGGCCCCTGATGGTGGAGGTTTGGATAGTGGAGGTTTGGATAGTGGAGGTTTGGATAGTGGAGGTTTGGGCCGCCGCTAAAACGGCCAGCCAGAGCATCACCGCCAGTCCGAACCAGTTCATGCCTTCGGCCTGCCGTTTTGCCGAATCACAAAACGCATCCCCACGTGCGTAGCCGAGAAACTGCAGACTTTGTTATCCACCAGCCCCGCCGCAAGGCCCGCCTCCATCACATGGGCCTCCGTAATGTCTTTGCGGCCCTTGGGATAGATCACCCAAATCCCCCCGGCGGGCGTCATCGCACTCGGACACTCGGAAATCTGCCGTAGTTCCGCAATGGTTTCCACGCCCAGCAGGATCACGTCACAGGCTCCCTGACACTTCCCAACACAATAATTCGTGGTCTTCGCGGTCAGCGTTTCCACAAAGGCCGGGTCATTGATACCGAGTACCGCGACGCATGCGCCCGGCTTGATCCCGAGTTTGTCGATCAACGGCCGGGCGGTGTAGTCTTTGTCAGGCATAGCTGCTCTTCAGGCCTCCTGTGAAAGCCGCCGCACCGCAGTACGGGCAGCGTCGGGTATTTGCGAAATGCGGGATTCTGCAAGCCCAACTCACACAGGTGGAACACAGAACCACGGTCATTGGACAGTTGGCGGGTATAGAGACAGTTCGCACAGAGTCCGACAGCGGGCATCGCCTGCATTGTCTCAAGTCTGCCCCGACAACACTAACCGGAGAGCGTTAGTTTTCGAAAAACAAGCAATTCGAGGGGCCCGCCATGCGGAAAGGGCAGCCGTTCTCCGGTGGGCTCGTAGCCCTGCCTCTGGTACCACGCCTGTAGTTCCGCACGCGGTGCGAGGACTGTCAGGAGCAGGGTCGGTATTTGACGCTGCCTCGCCAGAGCTTCACATTCCACCATCAGCAGGCGCCCAAGACCGGAGTTTTGCAGGGCGGGGAAGACGGAAAGCATGCCTATGTAGCCCTCCCTGCCGTGTGGTTCAAACCAGACACAACCCCGGTGGGGCCCATCACCGCCCAGCCTGGCGCACAGAAAGACTCCCGGCTCCATTTGCTGCAGGACTTCGCCGACCGACGTTCGGGGGCCTTCCACCAGGCCAATCTCATTCGTCCAGCCTTGTACCGAACCGTCACCGCCCTGCCCGCGGTAGGCCTGATTCACCAGTCTGCCGCGTCTGCGGCTGTGCCTTTCCGCAGCAACCAGCTATGCATAGAGGAAGTGTACCCACGGCCTCGTGCTACCCGGTCTCAGGCCGGATGGCCAAGGCGCGCATAAGAATGGCATAATGGTCCCAAATGTTCAATCGAATCGGTCTGATTTTTTCCCTTGCGTTGATTGCAATTCTTACTCTTCCTTCGGTCGGCTTGGCGCAGAAAAAGAAAAAGACTCCTGTGGAGCGAACAATTGCAGGCATCGTCACGACGGCGGAAGAGGTTCCTGTTCCTGGCGCGGTCGTTCAGTTGAAGAATCTGAAGACCCTCCAGGTAAGAAGTTTCATTGCTCGTGACAGAGGCGACTATATTTTTCAGGGCCTCAGCCTGGATGTGGACTACGAACTGAAGGCCCTCGGGAATGGCAAGGAAAGTGCGCTCAGGACGGTGAGCACCTTCGATCCCCACCCCAGTGTCGTCCTCAATTTGAAGCTGAAGTAGTCTCTTGGGACGAGTGCGGGCACACCAGGGCGATGCTGGCCTGGATGACGAATCGCTCTACAACCTCCTCGTGTTGCGTGACCCTGCGAACGATGGTCGGTTCCTTGTCGGCGTTTTGAGTACAGGTAGTTATTGCCTCCCTTCTTGCCCTGCCCGCCGCCCGCTCCGCAAGAACCTCCGTTTTTTCAGGACTGAGCAGGAAGCTCTCGCACATGGCTTGCGGCCCTGCCTACTCTGCCGTCCGGACTGGTTTAGTCGCAGGGAAGTATGGCACGAAGATTACTTCGAGCGGATAACCGCCCAGGTTCGTCAGGATCCCGCAGGCGTTCCGGATACCGGAAGTCTGGCGAAGTTTGTGGGTGTCTCCCAGGCGGCCCTGAACGCCTGGTTCAGCAGACACGCGCAGGAGTTGCCGTCCTCGTTCCTCCGCAGAACCCGCGTGAAGCATGCCTGCCGCCTCCTGGCCTCCGGTATGAACGCAAACGACGTCTGCACCTCCGGTGGTTTCGCCAGCCCGGCGGCCTTTCATGCACAGTTCGCCCGGCTCACCGCGATAACGCCTGTCGCCTGGTCCGCACTGGGTACCGCTGAAGCCTTTACGCTCCGGTTGCCTGCGAACTATGCAGCCCGGGAAGTGCTGGGCTTCCACAGCAGGGACCCCGAAGGCATCTGCGAGAGGGTTTACGAAAACCGGATCACCAAGGGAATTCACGGTGGCATCCTGACGCTGCAACTGGATAGTGCCGCCCGGACGGCAAGGTGCAAATTCCAGGGCCTGGATGGCTGGACGGCCCACCAGGTTGCCGTACGGATGCTCGGGTTGGGGCAGGATGCCGCAGGTTTTGAACGACAATTCGCTGCCCCCCCTGCTCGGCCCGCTTGTTCTGAAACAGGCAGGCCTCCCCCTTCGCACTGATTGTCCCCTGCCATCGGGTGCTCGGTTCCGACGGAAATCTGACCGGCTGCGCCTACGGCCTCCGAATCAAAGAATACCTGCTCGAATGGGAGGGTATTAGAATAAAGGCTCCGTGCAAGAATCTCTGACCTGGTTAGCAGCCACACTCTTCGTCCTGACGCTTGCGCTCTGGAAACCGGCCCAGGAAAAGACGCGCCTGCGCGCCTCCGCAGTCTTCCTGTTGTTGTGGGCTCTCACCTGGCTCGGGACGCTGTTGCCGCTGCCGTGGCGTCCCTCCAGCCTCGTCATCCACGAAGTTGCAGTAGCCTTTCTCGCCCTGTCCGGCGTGCAGGTCGGGGCCATCCTGTTCTTCGACCTCGCCCTGCGCCGCGTCCATTTTCCAAAGTTCCTCTACGAAATGCTGGTTGTCGCAGGTTACATCGCCACTCTGCTGCATCTGCTGGTGAGTGTGGGCGTGAATGTTACGGGCATTTTTGCTACCTCTGCCGTCGCCACGGCGGTTCTTGGGTTGGCCCTGCAGGACATGCTGAGCAACATCGCGGGGGGCATAGCTCTCGAACTGGAAGACGGCATTCGCGCTGGTGATTTTGTCACAACCACCGATGCCGCCGGCTGGGTGCAACACATTCGCCTCCGCCATACTGCGCTGAAGACCCGCGATGGCGACACCGTAATTCTCCCCAACAGCCAGCTCACCCGCTCCACCTTCACCATCATGTCGCGATGTCATCGGACTTTCCTGCCGTTCTCCATGCCATACGCCTTGAACGCTCAGGAAGTCATTGAAGCTGTCGAATTCGCGCTTCGCGTATCCCCCATCCCGGGTGTCGCCCATGAACCTCAACCCCGCTGCCTGTTGCAGAAGATGGATGCCGGTTCCATGCACTACGTGGCAGTCATTTACCTCACGGAACCCGGCCACGAGTCGCATGCTGTGTCGGCAACCCTCGTCCGCTTGTCATTCGCGCTGCAGCGGGCTGGTCTGCCGGTCCGCGAGATCACCACCGTTGTCGAAATGTACAAGGAAGCCCCGCAGGCGGAGAAGCCGAATCCGGTCGACCTGCTCCGCCGGACCCCCATCCTCCGTTTGCTGGACGACATGGATCTGAACGAACTGGCCTCTTACCTGCAGCCCGTGTCCTTCGCCCCTGGCGAGTCCATCATCCGCCAGGGCGAGGCTGGCGATTCCATGTACTTTGTAGTGGCCGGGAGCGTTTCTATCTCATTCCCAGCCCCCGACGGCTCCGACCGTCAAGTGTCTGTGATGGACTCCGGAGATTTCTTCGGGGAGGCATCCTTGCTGACCGGGGAAATGCGCTCAGCAAGCGCGCTGGCGAAGACGAAGGTCGATTGCTACCGCCTCGACAAAAAGGGTCTGCAGCACATCATCTCCAATCGAAATGATCTGGCCGAAGACATGTCGGTCGTCATGGCCCACCGTCAGGTGGAACTGGCTGTCGTCCGCGAGAAACTCGATCACGAAACGGCCAGAAAACGCGAAGCCGAGAACCAGCAGCAACTCCTCGTCCGCATCCGGCGCTTCTTCGAAATCCCTCCGGCCCGCTAAGGGCCTGGCAGGACGGGTGTTATTATCTGCCACCCGGATCATCATGCGACGCCCGACGACTGCGTTAGTGGTGTACCGCTAACTCCGCCACCACATTCCACGTGTACTCCACAAATTTGTAGATCGAGGGTTCCCACAGCCGCTCCACATCACTGTGTGCCCCGTAGTTGATCCGGTCTGATTCCAACGAGGCCGGGCCGATGCCGTAGCTCGGGATCCCCTTCGCCCGCAGCTGTGCCATGTCACTGGCACCGGTCGACATGGAAGGCAGCACGGTCGCCGTCGGGTACATTCTCTTTGCCACCCGCTCCAGAGTCCGGTAGGCTTCCGTATTCAACGAGGAAGCTGGTGACGGTGGACGCATCATTGGCAAGGGCTCAATCTTCACTGCTGGATCGTTGATCACCTTCTTCATCTCGGCATAGAAGGCGGTAATGTCTTCGCCCGGGACGGCGCGGATATCCAGAGTCGCTTCGGCTTCGGAAGGAATTACGTTCATGCCCACCCCCGCCTTCAGGATGGTCGGCACCACTGACGTCCGGAGCATCGAATACCGCCCCGGCTCATTCTCACGCAGGTACTGCTGTACAGCCTGCGTGGTCGCGGGATTGAGCAGCGCCTTGTAACGCGCGGCCTTTTCCGGGGTACTCATCCCGGCCAGTTTCTCAAAATAGGTCCGGGTGGTGTCGTTGAGCTTCATCGGCGTTTCCCAGGTGCCTACCTTCTGCACCGCCGCCCCCAGGTGAATCAGCGCATTGTCCAGGCGGGGCACGGAGCCGTGCCCGGAGGTTCCGTTTGAGACGAGGCGAACTCTGGCGGGTAACTTCTCTGCGGTTCCGATGTTCACAGAAACCACATTGCCGTTTTCCAGGATTGCTCCACCACCTTCCGTGATGGCGAATTCGGCGTCGATCTCTTTGAAATGCTCGGCCACCATGTAATTGATGCCTACGCCCTTCGTGTCGGCCTCTTCGCCGGATTCTGCAAAGAAGATCACATCCCGATCCAGCACCGCCCCGGTTCGCTTCAGCCAGAGGAAGGTCATGAGTGTGGCTGTCAGGACGGGCTTATCATCCACCGAGCCACGTCCCCAGACGTAACCATCTTTGATGACGGCGGCAAAGGGGTCGACCGGCCATTTTTCACGCTGCACCGGCACCACATCCGTATGCGCCAGAATCAGGAGCGGTTTCTTTGAGCCGTTCCCCTTCAGCCGCGCTACCAGGTTGGCACGGTTGGGGTCCAGAGCGAAGACCTGAACGGGAATACCTTCCGCCTCGATCAGCTTCTTCATGTACTCGACCGCAATCGTTTCGTTACCGGGAGGGCTGGCAGTATTCAGCCGGATCAGGCTCCGGTACCGGTCCAGAATCTCAATCTTTTGTTTCTCGAAATCCACAACCGGAATTTGAGCCACGGCGGTAATCGTGAGCAGTAAAGCGCCGGCTAGAAATTTCAAAGGTCGAACCATTTGGAACGAGGGTAACATGGCGGGCTTTCCTGCTATACAATTCCACTGGAGCCTCAAAATGGACCGCCGACTCTTCCTGGGAACCCTCGCTGCCGCACGTTCCCTCCGGGCTGAACGCAAAGCCTGGACCTTCGCCCCCACCCGCAATGGCAAGACCCTGACGGCCCCGGACGGCCATACCGTCCTGAGCTACCTGACCTCAAAACCGGAAGGTATTCCTTTGGCCGGCAACAGCGTCTGCTGTTTCCACCCTCTGACAACTCCCTCCGGGGAGCCTGTCACCGACATTGCACCACCGGATCATCGTGACCACCGGGGGGCTTTCTTCGCCTGGGGAAACATTGAGTTTGACAGGCCAACAGGGAAGAAGCCCGGCGATTTCTGGGGGTGGGGTCGCTACGCCCCGGTGAAGGACCGTGTGATTCAAAATCGCGAGCTCCTGTTCACCCGATCAAACGCCAAATCAGCCACCATTACGGTCCATAACGACTGGATGCTGGAAGGCGAAAAGGTTCTGGCGGAAGCCACCACGGCTTCGGTCCGAATGGACAAGGACACCAATATTTACGACCTCACCTTCCGTTTCCAGTCCGATGGTGCCTTCACGATTCATCAGCTTGCTTTCACGGGCTTCGTCGTCCGCTGTCGGAAAGACGGCCAGTACTTCATGTCGAACGCTAAAGGCAAGGTTGCACTCCCCGACTGCAACGCCACGAAGCCCGAATTGAACTGGCCTGCAGAGAACTGGTACAGCCATACCAATGTTCTGGAGAGTGGCAAGACCGTCGCGACTGCTCTGATTGATCACCCCGGTAACCCGAAATCCACCTGGCATTACACGAAGCAGATTTCCTTCCTGAATCCCTGTGTATCGGCCCAGGGCCCGGTCTCTGTTGGGGAGGGGAAGCCGCTGACTCTTCGCTATCGGGTTCTTACCCGCGACGGAGCATTTCCGACCGGTCTGGTAGACAAGTATTCGGCTGAGTTCCGCAAACGTGCGTAGGATATGATCCAACCGATGACCAAGCTTGTTCTTACACTGTGCTTTTCTGCCGGCATTCTGTCTTCCCAAACCCTGAAGATCCTGTACCAGGGCGGGGATGAGAAGGTTCTTGCCCAGTTGCAGGCCGTTTCGCCGAAGGCCCGCGTTATTCCCGTGACCGCTGCAACTGTCGTGGCAGAAATTGCCGACGCTGATGGTTACATCGGCGTAATGACGCCCCAGCTGTTTGCTGCCCAGAAACAGCTAAAATGGGTTGCCAGTAATTCGGCAGGTGTCGAGAACCAGCTTTTCGTCCCCGGGGCCGAACCTTTTCGCAACTCCGATATCATCCTCACCAGCAACCGCGTAGTCCAGGGTATCGAAATAGCCGACCATGCCTGGGCCATGCTGCTCTACACTTCTCGCGGCCTCCATGTCTTTCAGGAACACAAACGCTCCGAAACCTGGCAGCCCCGGCCCTACCCCGGCATTGAACTTCGGGGCAAGACGGCTCTTATCATCGGCGTGGGGGGCATCGGGACCCAGATTGCAATCCGAGCCTGGGCCTTCGGTATGCACGTGATCGGTGTGGACCCGGAAGACAAGCCCATCGTTCCCTACATTGACCGCATGGTTCACCCCGACCAGCTCGATGAAGTCATCCCACAGGCCGACGTTGTCTTTATCTCTGCGCCCGATACCCCAAAGAGCCACAAAATGTTTGGCGCAAAACAGTTCGAAATAATGAAGCAGAAGAGCTACTTCATCGCGGTGAGTCGGGGCGGTGTCTACGAAATGGGAGGCCTGGTGAAGGCTCTCGACAGTAACCGCCTGGCTGGTGCCGGAGTTGATGTAACGGACCCCGAACCCCTCCCGAAAGGCCATGCGCTTTGGAAATTCAACAATGTAATGATCACCCCGCACATTGCTGGTCGCTCTGATCACGACGCGGAAAGAATGGCCGGAACCATTCAGGAGAACCTCCGCCGGCTGGTTGAGGGCTTGCCTTTGATGAATGTTGTCGACAAAAAACGAGGCTATTGACGGCTTGAATGGTAACCTTTTTCAAGCTTCTCTCGCCAAACCAAAGTCGGGACAAGTTTAGGCTGGAGCGTGCGATCCTGTGATATTGCGGCTAAGCGCTTGACTCGAGTGATGTTAAAGGATAATGTGGACCCAGAGGCGTTAGTGAGCTTTCCCCCCTGCAGTGGAAGTGTAACCAAAGTGGCAAATGCCGCTCTGTTAGTCTTTTTTGCTTTTTCCTCAACAGCTTTCGGGCAGACCGTTGCCGCACCAGCGCAGGCGGGTAACGCCCTGGTAAAGCAATATTGTACGGGGTGTCACAGTTCCAAAGCTCGCGCTGGCAATTTGGCGCTCGAAGGTCTGGATCTGGCCAAAATTGGCGACGACGCGGGCACTTGGGAAAAGGTTCTCCGTAAGGTGGCTGCGAAGCAAATGCCACCCCAAAACGTTCCGCACCCGGCTGCATCTGCCGAGAAAAGCTTTCTGGCCTATCTCGAAACCGAATTAGATCGTGCCGCAGCAGCCCGCCCCAACCCGGGCCGTGCGACTATCCACCGCCTGAACCGGTCTGAATACTCGAACGCCGTCCGCGACCTTTTCGCGCTGGATGTCCGGGCCGGGAACACCCTGCCTGTTGACGACACCGGCTATGGCTTCGACAACATTGGCGATGTCCTTTCCCTGTCCCCGGTTCTGTTGGAACGTTATCTCACTGCCAGTCGAATGGTTTCGCGCCTGGCAGTCGCCAACACGGAGCTGAAGGCGGAGATGAATCTGTTTGAACTGGGCCGGACCCCTCGGGGCGGTTTCCGCAGTGAAGCCATCAGTGAGGATCTTCCTTTTGGCTCGGGTAGCGGCCTGTCGTTTACTTACACATTCCCGGTAGATGCGGAATATGCCTTCAAGGTACGGATGCCCGCTCCTGCTGCCGGTTTCGGCGAAGCTGCCGCACCGGCTGGTCAGGTCCTGGAAATAAAGGTTCCGGTTAAGGCTGGTATTCGCCACGTCGGTATCACCTTCATGCGCTCCAGCGCTGTTCCCGAAAACCTGCCCGTACTGGGCAATGGCCGGGGTGGTGGTGGTGCTGGAATTGGACGAGGAGGCGCTCCGACTGCTGCGACGGCGCATCTGGATTTGCGGGTCGATGGTTCTCGTCTGAAGTTGTGGGACGTGCCGGAAGGCCCGAACGGACCTCGTTTCAACGATCTGACCATCGGCGGCCCGTACGACGTGAAGCAGCAGGGGGATTCTCCCAGCCGCAAGATCATCTTTGGAATTTGCCGCCCAGGTGGCGCAAAGGAAGAGGATATCTGCGCAAAGAAGACGCTCCAGACTCTCGCCCGGCGTGCCTACCGTCGCACGGTAACGGATGCCGATATTAAGCCCTTGCTTACGTTTTACGCCACAGGCCGCAAAGAGAAGTCTTACGAGTACGGTATCGAGACTGCTCTCCGGGCAATGCTGGTGTCTCCTGAGTTCCTCTTTCGCGTGGAACGTGATCCGGCCAATGCCGCTACCGGCGCACATCGGGTCAATGACTTCGAACTCGCCTCCCGGCTCAGCTTTTTCCTCTGGAGCAGCATCCCCGACGACGAACTTCTGACGTTAGCCGACCAGGGCAAGCTGAAGGACGCTAAAGTCGTCGAAGCTCAGGTCGCCCGCATGCTGGAGGACCCAAAGTCAAAGGCGTTTGTCAGCAACTTCTCGGGACAGTGGCTCTTCCTCCGCAATCTGGATCAGGTCAAGCCCGACCCCGACGAATTCCCTCAGTTTGATGCCAGCCTGAAAAAGGCCTTCCAGCAGGAGACTGAGCTGTTCTTTAATTCCATTCTCCGCGAAGAGCGCCCCGTGAGTGAGTTCCTGGATGCCAAATACAGCTTTATGAATCAGCGGCTTGCTGAGTTCTACGGCGTGAAAGGCATCTTTGGGCCTCAGTTTCGGCGCGTGGAACTGACCGACCCGCGCCGCGGTGGTCTCCTCGGACAGGGCAGTATTCTGACCGTGACTTCCTATCCCAACCGCACGTCGGTTGTGCAGCGCGGCAAGTGGATCCTCGAAAATCTTCTGGGAACACCTCCCCCCGCTCCGCCCCCCAATGTTCCACCTCTGGACCCGCACGGTAAGGACGGCAAGCTTTCCATGCGTCAGGCCATGGAGCAGCATCGGGCGAACCCGGTTTGCGCTTCCTGCCACTCGAAGATGGATCCCCTTGGCTTTGCCCTTGAAAATTACAACGGCGTCGGGCAATGGCGCGACAAAGACGGGGGTGTCGAGATTGACCCCTCGGGAACCCTCCCGAATGGTGCCGCGTTTAGTGGCGCTGCGGGGTTGCGCGAGGCTCTGCTGAAGAACCATCGCGAAGAGTTCATTTCCACTTTCACTGAAAAGCTCATGATCTACGCTCTCGGACGCGGTCTGGAACCTTATGATCGCCCTGTGATGCGTTCCGTCATGCGCGAAGCTGCACGGCACAATACAACAATTCCGGCTCTGATCAACGCCATTATTCAGAGCCCCCAGTTCCAGATGAGGAGAAACCGCGAATCATGAGATCCCTGAGAAATACCTTCAGCAACAGAGCTATGGACCGCCGTACTTTACTGCGCGGTTTCGGTGCCACACTGGCCCTACCTTTCCTCGATTCGATGGTCCCGGCGATTGCAGCCACAGGCCCGGCGAGCAAGACTCCCGTTCGGATGGCCTTCTGTTACGTTCCCAATGGCATTATCCCCAAGGACTGGCTCCCGAAGACCACTGGGTTCGGCTATGAAATGATGCCGACCATGAAGCCCCTGGAACCGCACCGGGACGAGATGCTGGTTCTCAGCAACCTGGCTCAGATTAATGGACGCGCTCTCGGCGATGGTGCCGGTGACCACGCCCGCGCGGGTGCCACATGGCTGACCGGTGCTCACCCCAAGAAGACTGAGGGTGCAGATATCCATGCTGGTATCTCCGTTGACCAGGTGGCCGCCCGTTTGCATGAAAAAGAAACCCAGTTCGGTTCGCTGGAACTCGGCCTCGAAGAACCGTACCTGGCCGGTGGTTGCGACTCCGGTTACAGCTGCGCTTACACCAACACCCTCTCCTGGCGTGGACCGACCACGCCGAACCCGGTCGAAATCAGCCCCCGCGCCATCTTTGAGCGCCTGTTCGGTGACGGAGAAACCACCGACCCGGCCGCCCGTTTGAAGCGCATGGCACAGGACCGCAGTGTTCTGGACTTCGTTCGTGGCGACGCGGCCCGCCTGTCGACTGGCCTCGGTGCCCGCGACAAAAACAAGCTCGACGAATACCTCGAAGCCATCCGTGATATCGAACGCCGCATCCAGAAAGCGGAACAGCAGTCCACCACCATCAAAATGCCCCTCATGGAACGGCCTGTCGGCATCCCGGAGAGCTTCGAAGACCATGCGAAAATCATGGCCGACCTGATGGTGATCGCTTTCCAGACGGACATGACCCGCGTCATCACCTTTATGATGGCCCGCGAAGGTTCCAACCGCAGCTACCGAGAAATCGGTATCTCGGACGGCCACCACTCCGTCACGCACCACCAGAACGATCCGGAAAAGATCGCCAAGACCCAGAAGATCAACGAGCACCACGTGAAGTCTTTCTCGTATCTGGTCAAGCGTATGAAGGAAACGCAGGATGGCGAGGGCAGCCTCCTCGATCACACTCTGCTCCTCTACGGTTCCAGCATCCGGGAAGGAAATGTTCACGACCATCACGATCTTCCTCTGGTTCTGGTCGGCGGCAAGGGTGTCGGCATCAAGGGCGGACGTCACATCCGCTACAAGGAAGAAACGCCGATGAACAACCTCCTCGTCACCATGCTGGACAAGTCCGGTGTTGCGGTGGAAAAACTCGGTGATGCCAACGGCAAGGTCGATCAGCTGAGCGGGGTCTAATTCATGAAAAAAGTTGTGTTCGCAGCCACCCTGGCGAGTCTGCTCGCGGGTGCAAGCCTGGCCAGTGCGGCCGAATTGCGCCTGGTCGAGGCAATCCGCGATCAAAACCGCAAAGCCGCACTTGCGTTGATCAGTGGGAAGTCGGCTGATATTAATGCTCTGCAACCGGATGGCTCCACGCCGCTGGCGTGGGCTGCTCACGAAGACGACGCAACCGTGGTTGCGGCCCTTCTCAAAGCGGGGGCAAAGGTCAATGTTGCCGATGAATACGGCGATACGGCGCTGACGCAGGCCTGCGCCAATGGCAACGCAGCCATCGTCAGGTTGCTCCTGGATGCGGGGGCTGACGCCAATGCGGCTCGGTGGAACGCCGAATCCGCCTTGATGATCGCTGCCGGTTCCGGTAACCCGGAAGTTCTGCGTCAATTGATCGCCCGCGGGGCGAAAGTGGACGCAGTGGAAACTGTGAAGGGCCAGACGCCGCTGATGTGGGCTGTTGCGCGCGGTCATGCGGATGCCGTTGAAGTGCTCATTAAAGCGGGCGCAAAAGTGAACGCGATCTCAAAGTCCGGATTCTCGCCTTTGGTTTTTGCTGCCATTGAAGGCACCCCGAAGTCAGCCGAAGTGCTGATAGCAGCCGGAGCCGAAGTGAATTATGCCGTTCCGGCCGGTCTCACGCCCCTGCTGGTGGCGGTCACCGGTAAGAAGAATGCAGTGGCCGATGTGATGGTCGCGCACGGTGCGGACGTGAAGGGTAAGGACCGCACGGGCAATACCGCGCTTCATATTGCCGCGCAGTTGGGTGACGTGAATCTCTCGAAGGCCTTGGTTGCAAAGGGTGCGGATGTCAACGTGAAGACCAACAAGCAGCAGGCAATGGGTGGTCGCGGTGGCGGTGGTGGCGGTTTCTTCCGCGGCCCCTCCGGCGAACAGACTCCTCTCATGCTCGCGGCGCGCGCAGGTCAGGTGGAGGTAATGAAGACGCTGGTGGCGGCTGGCGCTGATGCCACGCTACGCGCCCAGGATGGCAGCACGCTCCTGATGGCGGCGGCGAACAGCGGCAAACTTGGGCCTGTAGCCTACGCCTGGGAACTGGATCCTGCGGCCGTCAAGGCGCAGACTGAAACCAAGTCCGAAGTCATGCACGCTTCCGTGACGGGGTCCCTGCAGGTTTCCACTCAGGATGAGATTTGCAAGGTTGTGGAGTTCCTGGCTGCGAAAGGTGCAGATCTCGATCCCTTGGACGCAAATGGTCGGACGCCAATCATGATTGCCAATGTTCTTCCTATTGATAAGGCAGTGGAGCTGATTACAAAGCTGATCAAGGCCTCGGGTGCGGAGCCCAAGGTCAAGACAACTCGCTAACCATCGGCGGGTTCTGTGAGCAACACTCAGGTCAAATTCGAACACTTCAGGCACCTGCACGAGAGTCCAGGTGCCTTTGTGATTCCAAATCCATGGGACGCCGGCTCAGCCAGAATCCTGACAGGCCTCGGCTTCCAGGCTCTCGCAACCACCAGTGCCGGCCTCGCTGTCTCGCTCGGGCGGCAGGACGGTGTGGGGCTGGTTTCCCGCGACCAGGTTCTGGCCAACGCAGCGGCAATCGTCCAGGCCACTCATCTTCCTGTATCCGGCGACCTCGAAAGCTGTTACTCTGCGCATCCGGAGGGGTGCGGGGAGACAATCCGGTTGGCGTCCGCCGCCGGACTGGTTGGCGGCTCTATTGAAGACACCACGGGAGATACAGCCTCCCCTATCCGGGAGATGTCGGAGGCTGTCGAGCGTGTCGCCGCAGCCGCAGAGGCTGCACGGAAATTACCCTTTCTGCTGACCGCACGAGCCGAGAACTTCCTTTGGGGGCGCCCTGACCTCGACGATACCATCCGGCGTCTGCAGGCCTATTCGGCTGCAGGTGCGCACGTCCTCTACGCGCCTTGCCTTCCTTCCCTTGACGCAATACACGCGGTCTGTTGTGCCGTGGACAAGCCGGTGAATGTAGTGATGGGGCTACGCGGTCCCGCGTGGAGTGTTGCGGAACTGGCGGCTGCAGGAGTTCGCCGGATTAGTGTTGGTGGGTCCCTGGCGCGCTTCGCGATCACTGCCTTGGTTCGGGCTGCCAGCGAAATGAGAGATTTCGGCACCTTTACCTACGCGGCTGACAATATGAGCCACAGCGAAGTCAGCGCCTGCATGATGTCGGCGGAAACGCAGGTCTAAACCAACAGGGTAGATCCCCCGGTTTCGCCGGGGAGTTCGGGTTCTCGC
>RGPS01000142.1 GCA_010084195.1 Terriglobia bacterium | reverse complement strand
TGTCGAGGAATCTCCAGCCCGAAAAAAAACAACCATTTCAAAACCCGTCAGACCATGAATTCTATCCGTGGCTTGACAAGTCGCTCCATATCAGAACGTGATGCGAGCGACCAGTTGGCCGTTCCGGGGCGGGGATTGCAGTGCATTCGGGTTCACGAAGCCATAGCCGGAACCTGAAGTGCCTGCCGAGCAACGACCGTCCGAGCCAACCGTACCGCCGGAAGTACAGACGCGTGCGCCTGACGGGTTGGTAATGGTGGGGTTCGAGAGGTAGACGCTGTTGAGCACGTTAAAGAACTCAGCTCGGATTTCGAACGCTCGCTTTTCGCCGAGGGCGAAACGACGTCCGAAACTGATCTGCTGAGCGGGGCGCCGCGCGTAGCGGAAATCGCTGTAGTACGGTGCAGCGGTTCCCCACTGGCCCTGACCCGGATTGACCCAGGCCGCCGGATTGAGGGCGAAGTCCTTGGTTGGATCAATGCAGTCGGTGCTGCAGTTGAGGTCCTTCAGGAAGAGTGGTACGCCGGGAACCCGGTTCTGCACGGTACCCTGGAAGTACCAGTTGTTGTGGTTGTTGGTGGAGCTCGGGGATGCGATCGGCAAACCGCTCGAAAGAGCGATCACGCCTGCCACTGTCCAGCCTCCGGTGATGTGGTTGACGAGGCGACTGTTCGTGTACTTGCCCGTCTCATATTCGATGGCTGTGTTCCAGACCAGCGGCATGTCGTAGGCCGCGATTGACTTGTTCGCATCGCGATTGAACACGTTGTTGATGGTGCCGGCCGGGTTGAGGAGCGACTTGCTCCATGTGAAGGCGGACATCACGCTGACGCCGCGGTAGACACGCTGAGTGACCTTCACCTGCAGCGAGTTATACCAGCTCATACCCAGAGGTGCCCACAACGTATTCACGTTGCCGTTGACCTGGGGATAGGGCCGGATGGCCTGTGCAACCGTCTGCGAGCCCGGGAAGGTGGCATAAGGGAAGGGGATAGCCGCAGTCCTGGCGGCCGCGCTGTCGAGGCGGGCGGTGAGCAGGGACTGGCCGGCAGTGGTCGTCGGATCGATCTTGTACTTATCGAACGTAGACTGCGGGATGGCATTGATGTTATTGAGACTCTGTGCATTCAGCCGGGAAGAACGGTTACCGACGTAAGCGCCTTCGACAACCATGCCTTTCCACAACTCGCGCTGGACGCCGATGCTCCACTGGAAGATGCGGGGAGGACGCACATTGCGGTCGAGCGTGTAGTTGAAGACACCCAGCTGGTTGGGTGCGTTTGGCACGAGGCCAGGGCTTAAAGAGGCGTTGTAGAGTTCGGAGTTGTTGTAGACCAAACCCTGACGCATCGTAACCGCCGGGCTGCCAAAGCCTGTGGCAGTATTGGTGAAGTTCAACTGGTTGAACCCAACACCCAGCAGGGCCTGGTTGGTGATGTAGCTGTAGGTGGGCGGTGCGCCGTAGCTGACGCCTACACCCGCGCGAATTACTGTCTTCGAATCCATCGAGTACGCCAGACCGAGACGCGGGCCGATGTTGTACGGATAGGTTGAGGTGAACTGGCAGTTGCAACGGCCCTGGCCATAGCCTTCATAGACGAGAGCCCCGGGGATATTGCCTACTGTTGGATTGGGGATGGAGGGCCCAAACATGCTGGTGCGGTAGTGGATCTCGTGACCCTGGCCTTCCAGATCCCAGCGCAGGCCGTAATCGAGGGTGAGCTTGCGTGTCATCTTCCAGGTGTCCTGGAGATAGAGGCCCCAGGCTTTCTTACGAAGCTGCGGGTCCTGAATGGCGTTTACTGAGGCGCTGTCGGCGTTGCCAAGCAGGAAGCTGGCATAACCGAAGCCAATGACGCCAGTGCCGAACGCTGATGTCTGCGCATACGGCAAAGCAGTCTGGTTGGTGCTGAAATTCAGGATGCCCTGTGAACCGCGAGTGTTCTTGTCAGCCCAACTATTCAGGCGAAATTCACCACCGAGCTTGATGGTATGGTTGCCTCGGATATAGGTGGTCGTCGCCGTCGAAGTAAACAGACCGTCGTAGTACTTGTTCGCGTTGCTTGGTCCCGGGGCCTGGCTCATTCCTGCACCGAGAGCGCCGGAAAGGCCGTTGATGCGGGGGAAGCCTCCAGGCGTGGTGGCGCTTCCCTTGAACCCCAACTGGCCGGCAGAATCATATTCCAGCGATTCTTTGGGCGAGCTGTCAGGATTGTGGAAATGCTGGAAGCCGACGCCCATGTGGAGCAGCAGGGTGGGGGCCAGCGACTTGTCATAGTTCAGACGGGCTGTGGTTCCATAGATCTCCTGCACGCGAACGGCAGACAGCGGGAACGGCAGGCCGTCGGCATTGGTGAGCTGGCTGGTCGACTGCTTGGAGAGGTAGAACGAGAAATGAGAGCTGTCCGGAAGAACCTGATCAATTTTGACTGCAGGGATCTGTTGGCGGCGGTAGTTGGGGTTGTTCTGCGCCCAGTTCTGCGTGATCAGGCCGTTGGTGGGATTGGGAATGAGGGCCTGAATCTTCAGCGAAACAGGGTCCATCAGGCTCTGGGGAATGATGTTACCGGGGTATGGATCCGTGATGACACGCGCATCTGTACCGCTGAGGGCGCGCGCGGTCAGCGGGTTGTAGATCGTATTTTCCAGAATGGCGCGGCCTGCGGCATCAGTGCCGAGGTTACGACCGGTGAGCAATTGGCTGAAGTCGCCCGCCCGCATCTGGGCGGTGGGGACCGTCAAAAAGCTGCCTGCAGCCAGGATTTTGTTGCGATAGGTTTCGGTATTAAAGAAGAAGAAGGTCTTGTTCCGGCCATCATAGATTTTCGGAATCCAGACCGGGCCGCCGACGGTGCCGCCGAAATCATTCTTGCGGCTTCGTGGCTTTACGTACGTGTAGGGGCGGCGGGAATCCAGCGCTTCGTTGGTGAAGTACTCATAGACTGAACCGTGGAACGCGTTGGTGCCGGATTTGGTGGTGAAGTTGTAGAAGCCACCGCCAGCCTGGCCGAACTCAGCCGCATAATTGCTGGTCTGGAGCGAGAATTCCTGCACCATTTCCACGGAAGGCGCGGCCACGGTGGAGGTCCAGCCCGTGTCGTTTTGGCTGGTGGCATCCTGGCCATCCACCTGCACGCGGAAGGTGCTGGCGGGGAGACCGTTCACGTTTGCCGTGTCGCCCTGGCCAAGCGCATTATTGGCGACGCCGGGGGACAAGATGTTGAATAGATAGGGATTCCGAATGTTGCCGGTTCCACCACCACCGCCACCGAAGTTCAGGGGAAGTTCATTGATGGTTGCCCCCGTGATGATGGTGCTCTGCTCCGCTGTTTCTGTCTTGAGGACAGCCGATTCGCTGGTAACCGTCACGGTGTCGGACGTGGCACCAATCTGCATGGTGACGTCGATGCGGTTCGTGGTGGCGACCTGAACCGGAATATTTTCCTGGGTAAATTTCTTAAAACCGGTGACTTCAATCGTGATCCGGTAACGACCGACAACCAGCGACGGAATCGTGTAGTTGCCAGTAGCCGTGGTATTCGTTTTCGATTCGTTGCCAACTTCAACGTTGACCGCCGTGATGCTGGCGTTCGGAATAACCGCACCAGCCTGGTCGGTGACCGTTCCTGTAATGGTGCCTCTGTCGTTTTGAGCAAACACTGCGGCTGCAAACACGGCAGCCAAAGCTATGGTCTTGAAAGACCGCATAGATAAAACCTCCCTGAGCGTGGACTACTAAGACTCTGGGGTGAACATTATCATCTCTGGGGGCTGTGGTCAACTAACTAAAGGTTGGGAGATTCCGCACCTGGCCGGGATCCACAACAGTACGGTCAACCCAGGGAAAGCGGTTCTGTCTGGTGTGTCACAGCACCCACCGCAGCGCATTCCCGCTGTAGTGAGACCTGGAGCCTGCACAGTTGGCTGCTGAAGTCCGCAGGTTCGAGGACCATACCCGCGTACCAGGCGGACGACAGGGGTGTCATCGCGGCGTTCTGGCTAGCTCCTGCGCCCTCCAGAAATTGCGTCACGACATTCGTAACTCTCCCTGAAATCGTGCTCCATCCTCCCGCCGGGGAAATATCGGTTCCGGGGCCACGCCCATTATCCGACCTGGTCGGATTCATCAACAAAGAACTTGCAGGCTGCATAACTCTCTAATCGGAAGTTCTTTCGAAATCTTTACCCCCTGGGGAAAATAAATCCGTGTCCGAAGGAAGTCTGCCCGGCGCAGTTCGGTACAGGACAGGGTTATCAGATCACGCTACAATCGCAACAGTGCGCCGCTTAATTTTCGCCGTCAACCTACTCATTGCAGCTCTCGTTCTGGCGGCGGCAGGAGGCTTCTACTGGTACTTCTTCCGCGCGCTCCCGCAGACCTCCGGAACCACCCAAACGGGAGTGGTCAGTCCCGTGACGATAGAGCGGGACGACCTCGGCGTACCCCATATCCGTGCCAAATCTGTAGAGGATGCTTTGTTTGCGCAGGGCTACGTCATGGCGGCCGACCGCATGTGGCAACTGGACACCTTTCGGCGTGTTGCCTCCGGAGAATTATCTGAAATTGTTGGGGTTGCCGGTCTCGAAGCGGATCGGGATGCCCGTCGGCTCCGACTCCGCAGGATTGCCGAAGTTATCTACTCAGGGCTGCCGCCCGAAGAGCGCGCGCCTTTCGCCGCTTATGCCCGGGGAGTGAACGCGTGGATTTCGACCCATCAGGGCCGTTATGGCTTCGAATTCGCAGTCCTCGGTTACGACCCACGCCCGTGGAGCGTCGTGGACAGTATTTTGACGGGTTTGCAAATGTCCAGAACCCTCAGTGGGGACTGGAAAGCTAAAATCACCAAGGCCAGAATGTTGGGTGAAGGGGAGGCTGAGAAGGTCCGCTATCTCTTCCCGGTGCGCTCGGGCTTCGAGCTGGCCCCTGGCGACGATCTTCGTCCCGGCTCTAATTCCTGGGCCATTTCCGGAGTCCATACTCAGTCGGGTAAGCCGCTTATTTCTAACGACATGCATCTGGATTTTGGCTTGCCCGGCATCTGGTACATGGTTCACCTGGAAGCTCCGGGCATGAACGTTACTGGTGTTACGTTGCCCGGTACGCCAGGGGTTATTGCCGGCCATAATGACCGTATCGCGTGGGGGCTGACGAATCTTGGCTTCGAATCCCATGACCTCTATTTCGAGAGACTCGATCCCCGCACCGGTCAGTATGTTGCGGGTAATCAACTGGCCCGTGCCCGGGAAGAACACGATCTCATCCGGATTCGGGGGCGAATTCCGGAAGAGCAGGTTCGCCTGGTGACCAGACACGGGCCGGTGATGGAACCGGTCAACGGCGGCGTTCTGGCGCTGAAGTGGACGGCGCAGGATCCCTCCATCTTTCACAACGTCTTTCTGGATATAGACCGGGCTCGCAACAAAGATGAGTTCCTCGCCGCCATATCCCGCTTTGGCGGGCCCGGACAGAACTTCGTTTATGCGGATGTGGACGGCAATATCGGCTACCATGCTGCGGGAAAGTTGCCCATCCGCGCGAATTTCGCGGGAGATGTTCCGGTTGACGGGGCCTCGGGCAACTTCGAATGGCAAGGGTACATTCCCTTCGAGCAACTCCCGCAGGTCTGGAATCCGCCCGGAGGCTTCATCGTCACCGCGAACCAAAATCCCTTCCCCGTGGATTACCCATTCCCGGTGTCCGGGAGTTTCGCGCCGCATTACCGTTCGCGGCAGATTCTGGACATGCTGCAGGCGTCGAAACAGAAGTTAACCCCGGCCGATGGTCTGCGAATCCAGAAAGATGTGTTCAGCGCCTTCAGTCGCTTCGTGGGCCTGCAGGTGGTCGCTGCCTGGGACAAAAGGGGCGCTACTAACCAGCAACTGGCCTCCGCGATTGAGTTACTACGCAAGTGGGATGGTCAGATGGACAAGGACCATCCGGAGCCTCTGCTTGCCACTCTGGTATTTCAGCATTTGCGGAAGGCAATCGCCGAAAGGGCCGCACCGGCCAGTGGCGGGGCCTATGATGCACAAATGTCGTCCGCTGTCGTCGAAAAACTGCTGCGGGAGCGGCCAGACGGCTGGTTTGGCGACTACAACGAATTGCTGCTGCGGTGCCTGGCTGAAGCGGTTGAGGAAGGAACCCGACTGATGAACTCCGAACCGCGTGGGTGGAAGTGGGGTCGGTACCTGTTCGCCGATATCCAGCATCCCATTGCCGGGAAGGTGCCATGGGTTGGCAAATACTTCAATATCGGCCCGGTTCCCATGAGTGGCGCGGCGACCACGGTGAAACAAACCTCCAGGCGCCTCGGACCTTCGGAGCGAATGAACGTTGCGGTGGGGACCTGGGATGATTCGCTCATGAACATCGTGACGGGTGAGTCTGCGCACTTTGGGTCCTGGCACTACCGGGATCAATGGGACGCATATTACTCCGGCACCAGCTTTCCCATGCAGTATCAAAAAGTTGAGGGTAAGGGAACGTTGACGCTGGAGCCGTCCGGCAAGTAGGTCGGCAAGCCCGGGAAACGTAAAAACGGCTCACATTCAGTGAGCCGTATGTTGTTGAAAAGAAATGGTGAGCGCGGTGGGAATCGAACCTACAACCTACTGATTAAGAGTCAGTTGCTCTGCCAGTTGAGCTACGCGCCCACAAGGTGGGAATTTCTATAATAACACGCGTTTCATCCGCTTTGGCCCATGTTGTCCGATCCTGCTCCGTGACCGGCGGATCATGATACCCTGATCAGCGAGACTATGTTTCGCAGCCAACAGCGTAAAACGAAGATTCTGTTTGGCTTATCTGACGTCGTGCTCGCTGCGGCTGCCTTTGAACTGGCCTATCGGTTTCGGGAACACCTGGCCCTCGACAAGACCTTTTTCCTGCTGCCCGACTTCAAGACCCTCCTGATTTGTTTCAGCGCCATTACCTCCGTCGCGATTGGCTACTGGCTCAATGTTTACGGCAAAGTGGACTCAGCGGAACTTACCGTCATCCTGCGTGACGGGGTCCGGCAGGTGGCCTACAGTGCGATTGCTGTCGTCCTGTTCATCGTGTTTGGGCTGCAGGAAAAGATCAGCCGTGTGTTTCTGGCTTCGTTCTTTGCCACCAACTGGGTTCTGCTGACGATTTTTCGTATTGCAGCACGGAACCTTATCCAAGACGTCAGCCAGAGCCTGGGAAATCAGCGCCATGTGCTGATTGTTGGCCTCGGCGAGAGGGCAGAGCGGCTGGGGCGGAATCTGGAGAATTACCGGCAGTATGGCTTGAAGATTCTCGGCTTCCTGAATCCGGACGATACTCCCGGGGAGGCCATACAATTGGCCGACAACTATCCGGTTCTCCCGCTGTCGGAGCTTCGTAACCTGTTGAATCGTCATGTGGTTGATGAGATTCACTTTGCGGTCGAATCGAACCGGCTGCCCGCGCTCGAAGAAGTGTTTCTGCTTTGCGACGAAGAGGGCGTCTGCTCCCGCCTCGCCGTCGACTTCTTTCCCCACGTCAACAGTGAACTCGCCCTGGAACGCATCGGCCAAACCCCCATGCTGACGTTCACGGCAGCCCCCGATGACGAAGTCCTCCTGCTCGCCAAACGTGTCATCGATATCGCCCTGTCCGTCGTTGGCATAATCCTGCTCAGCCCGGTTCTTGCCGCCGTCGCGGTTCTTGTCAAGCTGACCTCACGTGGCCCCGTCATCTTCAGCCAGCAACGCTGCGGCCTCAATGGGCGCACCTTCACCTTCTATAAGTTCCGCTCTATGGTGGATGGTGCCGAGCAGCGTTTCCACGAAGTCGCCCACCTGAGCCAGCGCGAAGTGGCCACCAAGATTCCGAACGACCCCCGGCTTTCACCCATCGGCGGTGTCCTTCGCAAATTCTCCCTCGACGAACTTCCTCAGCTCTTCAATGTCCTGAAGGGCGACATGTCGCTTGTCGGCCCGCGCCCCGCCATCCCCGGCGAGGTGGCCCAGTACAAGCGCTGGCAACGCCGGCGTCTCCGGATGCGTCCCGGCCTCACCTGTCTTTGGGCAGTGGAAGGCCGCGATCACGTCGACTTCGAAACCTGGATGCGCATGGACCTGCAGTACATCGATAACTGGTCGCTCTCGCTTGACGCCCGCATCATCCTGTTGACCATCCCTCACGTGTTGTCCGGCAAGGGCGCCAATTAAATCTCTACTTGCCGCCGCGAAGCACCTGACCTGCTCGTGCCTCCGTCAGTTTTCCGGCTTCCACTGCGATCTTGCCGTTCACGATCACGAAGTCAAACCCCTCCGAATACTGGTGTGGATTCTGGAACGTCGACTTGTCCTGCACGTGCGCCGGATCAAACACCAGCAGGTCCGCTGCCGCACCCTCCCGCACCACACCCCGGTCCGCAAACCGGAAGGTCCGCGCCGGGAGCGTTGTCATCCGCCGAATTGCGTCCTCCAGCGTCAGGACATGCTGTTCCCGCACGTACTCCGCTAACACCCTGGCGTTATTGCCGTAACCTCGCGGATGCGGCATACCCACGCCAAACTCCCGAACCCCCGCGTCACTGGCGAACGCCGTATTCGGATAGCGCATGATTCGTTCCAGATCGATAGCCCCCATCGAGTGGTAGACCATCTGCGCGCCGCCAGCCAGCACCATATCGAAAATCGTTTGAATTTCATCCGCTACGGTAGCCGGACGTCCCTTCATCACATTGATTTCGCTGATGGTATTTCCCTCGTACGCGTGGTCGGCTTTGAAACTCGCTACCATCGCGTACGAAAAGTCAGCTTGCCCTTTGTTCTTGAGCGCAGCCACCATCTCGGCTGCAACCCTGTCGCGCGTTGCCGGTGTCGTCAGGCGCTCCCGGATACTCTCGGCACTATCTGCCAGCGCCCAACTGGGCAGCGTAATTCCCAGGTTGGTGCTCGACCGGTCATATGGATATTGATCCACCACCACGTCGACGCCCTCCCGCCGGAACTGCTCCACCAGGGCCAGTGACTTGTCACTGGCTCCCCACAGGCGCTTGTTGTCGATCTTAAAGTGCGACAGCTGGACCGGCATCCCGGTCTCCTTGCCCACCGTCACCGCTTCCCGGATTGCCTCCAGGATAAACTCGCCCTCGTCCCGCATATGGCTGGCATAGGTGCCGTTATACTTCCCGGCTGCGCGTGCCAGAGCGACAACTTCCCCGGTATTCGAGTAGGTGCCGGGAATGTAGATGAGGCCGGTCGAAAATCCGACCGCGCCTTCACGCATGGCCGTCTCAATCAGGCTCTGCATACTTGCGATTTCCGCCGGAGTTGCCAGCCGATTTGCCGTCCCCATCACCTCGCTGCGCACCGTGTTGTGGCCGATGAGGGTGGCGATGTTGATGCCAGTACCCAGCTTTTCCAGCCCTGCAAACCAGTCCGCCATCCGAAGGCGCGAACCCCCGCAATTCCCCGTAACAACAGTCGTCACCCCGTCCAGCAGGAAATTATCCGCGCGCGGGATCTTTTCGATATCCCCCTCAATGTGTGTGTGGACGTCAATGAAACCCGGAGCCAGCACCCGCCCGGCAGCATCGATCACCCGATCTGCCGAAGCTGACGGGAACTTGCCGATCCCGGCAATCCGTCCGCCCTTCACCGCCACATCTGCCCGAAACCACGGATTACCGGTCCCGTCGATCACTCGGGCGTTACGTACCAGAAGGTCGTAATCAGCCGCGAACAGCGAAATCGACAGCGCAATGAATAGCAGGCCTAATCTCATACCCAGAGAGCGTACCACGCATTTTATTGACGACGTAGTGAGAAGAACCCTCCCCATGCACCCGCAAGGTCGTATGTTTGGCGCGAAGCGCGCAAACGGCCTGCGACCCTATCTTCACTCGAATCGCTCATCCAGCGTACGCTCAGACGCGGCTTCTTCCGCCCGCTGTCGAGGGATCTCCAATTCAATTTCTGTTCTCTCCCTGTTGGCAAACGCCGCCACAGCAGGATCGCTCCAAGATACCAGCTTCTCCCACAGCAGAATTTGGGCGACGAGGTGAGCCGAACGGGGCTGAGCGACCCAACCGCCCAGCTTCACTTGATGGCTGTAGCCCTCCATTACAGCGACGCGGTCCGGGGCTCTTTCCAGGAGGCGCAGGGTAATCGGTGTCCATTCGGGCGACGAATTGGGGGTGCTCGTTCGTGAAAGTGTGATAGCGGTAGCCCGCGGCCGGATATCGGTTTGCCGGGTCCAGGCCGCACCAAACAACCAGATCGTCGTCTGGTATCAGATCAATGAGATTGCCACCGTGGGGACTCGCATTCTTCAATACCTTGATGCCGTTGGCTACCTGAATTCCGGCCCCCCTGTAGCTGCCAACTCCGGACTCGGAATAACGCAATCCCCAAAAATTGCGCTCCGGCGAGTAGCCTACCGAAGAAGTTCGAGTTCTGCGATCGCCTCGAAATCCTTGGGTCGGCCCGCCGCCCTTTTGGTTGTAATCAGCGTCTCCAGGTCCAGGACCCGGCACTTTACCCCGAAAACTTCCGCCTCAATGCTGTGGGTCTTGAGATCGTCGTACCTGCCTCCTCCGGCAACTTCGCCCAATAAATCCAGGGGACCGAGGTCGGTGGTGAGGGTAAAGTTGAGGCCGGATATCAGGGTCGCCGCGTCAAGCCGGAAAGGCAACCCCGGAGGTGCCCCGCGGAGGTACGGATGGACTGGAGCCAGTGTCGCCGCGATCCGCTCCAAATTGTCTGCGCTGCGGCAGTAGACGATATCCACATCTTGGGTAACCCGTGGCGAACCATGCGCCGCGGCCGCGATTCCTCCGATGAGGATCGAATCTATGCCCCCGGCAAAAAGCAACTGGACGATGCCGTCAAGATGCGTCAACGGGCTGAGCCTTTGCCTTCGCGACCTGAACTCGCAGTTCTTCAATCGCAGTCAGAGCGTTCTGCAGAGCCTGCATCCGCTCCGGAACCGTGCGGCGCAGGCATTCGGCGATTAACGTCAGATCCACATCCCGCTTGTAGACTTCGATGACATCATCAATTGAGTTGGCAGACATCCTCCATTTACCGTATCACCACCGGAAAACCTGCACGCTCCGTCCGCTTCGCACGTCATACCCCATGTGAGCCCCAATCCGGCCCAGTCTGTTATTCCTGATAAAGCCTCCATGCTGGCCGATGAACTCGCCCAGGCAAAGGCGGCGGCGGTCCGTTATCGGTGCGAATTCGTGGATCTGCGCGAGTCGGCCATCGACCACGACCTGTTCCGCACCATTCCCGTTGATCTGATGTTTCGCTACAATTTCGTGCCTCTGGGGGCGCGGAACGGGACTTTGGATATTGCGCTGGCCGATCCGAAGAACCTCTCGGCGATCGATGAACTGAGCCTCCTGCTGCATCGCAAGCTGCGGATGAAGGTTGCAACCGCGTCCCAGATCGGCGACCTTCTAAAGAAGACCGAGCAGTCGCAGCGCGTCCTCGACGAAGTCACGGAAGGCTTTGCGCTCGACGTGGTGGGTGACGAAGAAAACCCGGACGAAACACTTTCCATCGACAAGCTCGCCGCCGGTGACAGCGACATCGCACCCGTCATCAAGCTGGTCGATACCACCATCTTCAACGCCCTCGAACGCCGGGCCAGCGATATTCACATCGAAACCCGCGATCAGGAAGTGGTGATTAAGTACCGCATCGACGGTGTCCTGCACTACGCCATGCCGCCCATCGCGAAGGACTGGCACTCCACCATCATTTCGCGCATCAAGGTGATGAGCGAACTCGATATCGCCGAACGTCGTGTTCCGCAGGATGGTCGTTTCCGCGTTCGTTACAAAAATCGCCTGATCGATTTCCGCGTCTCCATTATGCCGACGATCCACGGCGAGGATGCGGTGCTTCGTGTTCTCGACAAAGAGTCGATGAGCGAGAAATTCGCGAAGCTGTCGCTGGAAGTCGTCGGCTTCAGCCCCGGTGACCTGGCGAAGTTTCGCCGCTACATCACCGAGCCGTACGGGATGGTGCTGGTAACCGGGCCGACGGGCTCGGGGAAGACGACGACGCTCTACGCCGCGCTGAGTGAGATCAAGAACGACGAAGACAAGATCATCACGATTGAAGACCCCGTCGAGTATCAGCTCAAGGGAATTACCCAGATTCCGGTCAACGAGAAGAAGGGTCTAACCTTCGCGCGTGGCCTTCGCTCCATTCTGCGCCACGATCCGGACAAGATCATGGTCGGCGAAATTCGAGATCAGGAAACGGCCCAGATTGCCATCAACTCCGCGCTAACTGGTCACCTTGTATTCACCACCGTCCACGCCAATAACGTAGTGGACGTTCTGGGCCGCTTCCTGAATATGGGCGTGGAAGCGTACAACTTCGTTTCGGCCCTGAACTGCATTCTGGCGCAACGCCTGGTCCGGTTGAACTGCGAACACTGCAAGAAGCCGGTTATTTATCCCGACGCCCTCCTGATCGAAAGCGGGCTGAACGTTGAGGAGTGGCGCCAGGTGGAATGTATGGAAGGCGCGGGCTGCTTTGAGTGCGGCGGTACTGGTTTCCGCGGTCGTACCGCCATTCACGAATTGCTGGATTTGAGCGACCGGATCCGGGAGCTTATCCTGGATCGGCGTCCAGCCAGTGAGATCAAACGTCTGGCTCGCGAAGAAGGTATGACCTTCCTACGCGAATCAGCCGTTGAAAAGGTCCGCCTTGGCGAGACCACTCTTCGCGAAATCAACAAGGTAACCTTTATCGAATGAGCGCCCTCGCCCAGCTTAAGGCTTTGTTTCAGGACCCGCCGCCCGAGTTCGCCTTCGAGATTTCGGCAACCGGCATTGCGATGTCACGGACGAAACCACCGTCTGTCGTCCAGTGGGCAGATCTTCCCCCGGGGGCGCTGGAGCCGTCGCCCGTGAAGGACAACATGCTCGACACGGTGGCCTTCGCCCAGGCCGTGGCGCGCCTGGTGCCGGCCAGTTCAAAAAGGGGACGGCGCGGGGCGGCTTTAGTTTTGCCTGCCAACGCCGTGCGCCTCGCAGTGCTGGATTTCGAAACCCTGCCCGACAAGATGGAGGAACGGGAGGCCCTGATCCGGTTTCGCCTGAAGAAAACGCTGCCCTTTGATGTGGAGGAGGCCGCTCTTTCGTGGTTCCTGCAGGTTGGCGGAAAAGAGACCGGGCACAAGGTGGTGGCGGCGGTGGCACCGGCTGAGATTGTGGTTCGCTATGAAACCGCGTTTCGGGCTGCGGGGCTGCATCCGGGGCTGGTCACCTGTACCCCCCTGGCCTTGATGGATCTTCTGCCCGCCAGTGGCTACTTCCTGGTGGCACATCGCACTTCTGACGCTTTGACTGTCCTCGCGTTGCGCGACGGCATGCTGATCCTGGCCCGGACTCTGGAACTGGTACCCAACACGCCGGATCCGCTGGAAGAGATTTCGACCGATCTCTACCCAACCTTGGTATTTCTCGAAGATCAGGCCGGGGGGCGTCCCGACAGGTTGTTGCTGCTGGGCTTCGGCCCGGAGAGCGAAGCCGCTGCCACTCGCCTCTCCATCGAACTGGAGATTCCCGCAGATTCTATTGACGAACCCCATCCAGGGCTGGCGGGCTATCTGAAGTCTCTTGCGATAGCCAGGCCAACAAAGGTTGCCGCATGAGACTCCCCATCAATCTTTCCCGCGAGCCATTTCGTCGTGATCGCCCCATCCTGATCGCTTCCGCGTTCACCGGGCTCTTGCTGGTTGGAACTCTTGTCCTGCTGGTGATGATTTCACTTTCAGAAAGGGCTCAGGCTATTCAGGCCCAGCTCGACCTGGCCCGCGTTCAGCGGCAGTTGACGAATATCCGTGCCGAACAGGCCCGCCTGGATGCCCAGATGCGTCGGCCAGAAAACGAAGTCGTTCTGGATCGCAGTATTTTGATCAACAGCATCATTCGGCGGAAGGCAATCAGCTGGACGCGTATTTTCGCGGACCTGGGGACCGTGTTACCCCACAACGTGCGGGTCGCTGTCATTCGGCCACAGGCGAATTCCAAAGATCAGTTGCTGCTGGATATGACGGTGGAATCGGAATCCCCGGAGCCTGTGATCCAGTTCATTTCGAAGCTGGAGGGTTCCGATATTTTTGGCTCCACAGAAGTGAGCGCAATTACCGCGCCCACGCAGAACGACCCATTCTTTCGCTATCGCGTCTCGGTGAACTATGCCCAAAAGCTTTAATCTGCCGGCGCTCGATTTCGCAGCTCTCACAGAACCTAAGGTTCTGGTGCGAGCTGCGCTGGGTGTTCTTTTCGTCGCGAATCTTCTGGCGGCGGGTTTTGCTTTCCATTGGTTCGACGCTTCCCCGGATGCGCTGAGTCAACAACTGCTCGGCGCACAGGCGTCGCAGTTGACGGAACAGGCCCATTTGCTGAGAAGCAGATCTTTGGGTGCGAATATCGCGCGCGGCAAGGCGGACGGAGAGAAGTTCATCGAAACCTCGATGACCAGCCGTCGCCGGACATACTCAACGATCATCGGGGAAATTACGGATACAGCGAGGGCTGCGGGCATGAAGAACCCCGCCGGCACAATTGCGCTGGAGCCAATCGCGGGCAGCGAAGACTTGGATCTGATGTCGATTACGGTCAATCTGGAGGGCGGCTACGCGGAACTGCTGAAGTTTGTCAACCTGCTGGACCGATCACCTCGATTCCTCATCATTGAGACCATTACAGTAACGCCCCGCGCACAAACCGGATCTCTGGTGGTAGCCCTGAAACTGGACACTTTTGTGCGCGAGGATGAGGCACGTCCCGCGGCAGGTGGTTCGGCGAAAGAAGGTGCAATGTGAACCTGGGCGCGGAACCAAAAAAGCTTGCTTCCCTTGTTTGTGTAGTGGTTCTTGGGGGAGGTCTCGTCTACTATATGAACTCGGACGACTCTGGTTCCCCTTCTCCCGCACCACGCCCGGTTGCCGCGACATCGCAGCCGCTGCCTGTTCCCGCCGCTCGCGGGGCCGCAAGCCGAGGCAAGATATCGCAGTCGGAACGGCGCCAAGTGACGAACCGAGGCACCGCGACAGCGTGGAATATCCGGATGGGGAGCCAGAACCCGGAAGACAGGCCGGATCCCGCCACAATTGACCCGGCCCTGAAGCTGGATCTTCTGGCGAAAGTCCAGAACGTAGAACTGGGCATGCCAGGCCGAAACCTCTTTGTTTTTGGGGCCGCCCCGCCACCCCCGCCCCCCGTGGGGCTCCCAAAAGTACCCAAAATTGCGCTTA
>RGPS01000141.1 GCA_010084195.1 Terriglobia bacterium | reverse complement strand
GGAACTTCTGGCTCATCAGGAACTTCAGGAACTACGGGAACTTCTGGCTCATCAGCATCTTCTGGAACTTCTGGCTCATCAGGAACTTCTGGTTCATCAGGTACATCAGCAACATCAGGTTCAAGTGGTATAAACGCATCTTCTGGTGTATCAGGTACATCAACTGGCTCTGGTACTTCAGGTTCAAGTGGTACATCAGCGACATCGGGTTCAAGTGGAACATCAGGTTCGAGTGGAGCATCAGGAGGTTCAGGAACATCAGGTTCAAGTGGTACATCTGGAACTTCAGGCTCTTCTGGTGTTTCTGGTGTTTCTGGTGTTTCATCAACATCAGGCTCTTCTGGTACAAATGGTACATCAGGTTCATCTGGTGGTTCAGGTGCGTCAGGTCTTTCATCGACATCGGGTTCGAATGGTACTTCAGGTTCTTCGGGCGTATCAGGAACATCTACTGGTTCTGGCGTGATCGAAAGGGTGTCGTCGGCAATCTGGTTACCCCGTTGACCAATCTCGTTTACATGTATGGTGTGGTTACGCTGGCCATCGCCACCTCGACCGGGCAACCCTGGGGCCTGGCCCGGGAAGCTTCGGACTTCTCTTCTTTCGTTGCCACGGGGCTGGGGATTCAGGGCCTCCATGTCAGTTTCCGGATCTGGTGCTCGTGGCGCATTTATGGTCTGCGCTTCGCTTGCGGGGTGCCGCTTCGTGTGGTTGCCGGCAACTGGATCAATTGCTTCGCCACCTGTCGCGCCATCTGGACCTATGCCAATGCGAGGCTTCGCGGACGCCCCCTCCGTTGGGTCAAGACCGAGCACGCCTATCCCTCCCGTAGTGCTCTGCTTCCGGATCGAAAGCGTCTCGGGGAAATCCTGGCGGGTTCCGGCTGGATTACGCAACTCCAACTTGAGGAGGCTCTCGCTTCCCAGCCTCCCGGTCGCCGCCTCGGCGAACATCTGGTGGAGCTTGGTCTGATCAGCGATCAGGACCTCTACGCCGCGCTTGCCCTGCAAAACCGTCTGGAACTTGGCAAGCCCGAGCCTGACCTCGTCTCGCCTGACATTACCCGCGCCCTGCCGGCCTCGGTGGCCCGCAAGTGGCGCGTTTTGCCG
Organism: Terriglobia bacterium; assembly: GCA_010084195.1. Taxonomy (GTDB): domain Bacteria; phylum Acidobacteriota; class Terriglobia; order Bryobacterales; family Bryobacteraceae; genus BOG-234. Next base: position 14,408 of record RGPS01000141.1, on the reverse strand, counting down.
TTTCGTGTGGCTGCCGGAGAAATCTACCTGGCCGGGGCGGAACTGCCCGACGAGGCTATGCAGGACGATATCCGACGATTTTGCTCTCTCGAAATCCGCTTCCGCCTGGTCACGCCCCACGAATTCGAGGAACTGGCGACTGAGTACCTGGTGGTGAAGGACGAAGCTGCTGCTACAGAATATTGACCGCTCGGGCTGCCAGCAGGGCCACTGTTGCCAGCGAAATTACTGACTGAACTACCATCAGAAGCTTGGCCCAGCTCGACAGTACCGGGACATCGGTTGGTGAGAAGGCAGTGCTCGTATTGAACGCCAGGAACAGGTAATCCACAAACCCGGGACTCCATTCGTGCTCGCCCATTTGACGGCGAAGCTCTTCGCTCATGGTCATCTGTGGAAACAGGAAGGCCCCGTCCCGATGGACTCCGGCTGCGTCTCGTTGATTTGGCCCGCCGCCATCCAGACGCCAGTACCAGCAGGCAAACAGGAGGACGTTTGCAACCCACAGCACGGCAGCAGCCTTGAGGAGTTCTACGGGAGGGTCGAGATGCTGCGGCAAGCGCCGCACCAGCAGGGCCAAAGAAGCCACCAATCCAACCGTAATGACTGCAAGGCTCAGGTAGGCAAAGACATCATTCAGATGGGTGTGTCCCGACCGGTGTGTCAGGACAGTTGGAATCAGCAGGGCCACTGACACGGCCAGAAGCAGCCACCCTGGCCCCAGGGTCAGTTGCTCGGGCAAAAGGTAGTAGAGGCCGCAGATTGCCAGCAAGGCACTAACGACGGGCCAGCGCGGGTGTGGATCGATAGGGTACTCTTTTTTACGCAAAGGCTACCAGAGGTGATAATACCCGTCGCGCTCGGCCAATTCCACATCCACCCGGAAAAGTTCCTTCAGTCGGGCCGCCGTCAGCAGTTCCGCCTTCGGGCCGTCGCCGACGATTTGCCCACCCTTCATCAGAATCACCCTCTCAATTTCGGGGATGATATCGGACAGGTGGTGCGTCACCAGGACAATCCCCAGACCCTTTTGCGCCAGACCCCGAACCGTCTCCCGCAGTTCATGTTGCGCGAAAAGATCCAGACTGGTGGAGGGCTCGTCCAGCAGAAGTGCCTTGGGGTTGTGCACCATCGCCCGGCCAATCAACATGCGGCGGCCTTCGCCCGAAGACATTTCATCCACCCGCTTATCGGCCAGATGACCGGCTTCCAGCAGGTCGAGAACCTGATGGGCCTGGGCATGCATGCGCTGGGTGACTTCGTAGTGCTCCCAGATGCCGATGCTCGAAAAAAATCCCGACAACACAATGTCGAAGCCGGTTATCTCTCGCGTACATTGCGTCATCAGGTCGTTCGTGACAATCCCCATCATGCTCCGCAGTTCCACTACATTCCAGGCACTCTTGCCCAGAATAGAGACGCTGGAATCCGGTCTGGCCAGAGGGTAGCACTCGCGGGTTATGGTTTTGATGAGGGTCGATTTCCCGCAGCCATTCGGGCCCAGGATGGCGACATGTTCCCCGGCGCCGATGCTCAGGCTCAGGTTGCGTAGGGCGAGGCTTTCACCGCGCATTACGGTGACATTTTTGAGTTCAATAAGAGGAGCGGACACTAGACTCCAGTATCCGATGTGCCTGTTCGCAGGCGTCGTTCTATGTCAGCAGGCATGGTCTATGCTGAATTTGATTATTCATGGTTGACCCACAACTCCTTTCCTCGATCACTGCCGTCCTGGGCCCTGGCGGCGTCCTGACCGGTGATGCCGTGTCTTCGCGCTCCGCAGGCTGGATCTCGCGCAGCAGCCTCAAAGCGGCCGCACTGTTCCGGCCCCGGACTACTCAGGAACTCTCTGCTGTCATGCGCCTCTGCCATGCCGCAGGCCAGCCGGTGGTGCCCCACGGCGGTCTCACTGGTCTGGTGGAGGGTGGCCACGCTTCGGAGAACGAAGTTGTCGTCTCCCTGGAACTGATGAACCAGATTGAGGAACTTGATGAAGCAGCCCCGTCCATGACGGTGCAGGCTGGTGTCGTACTTGAGACCATCCAGCAAACTGCACAGGCGCGAGGCCTGCTGTTTCCGCTTGATCTGGGTGCCCGAGGGTCCGCCATGATCGGAGGCCTGATCTCCACCAACGCCGGGGGCAATCGCGTCATCCGCTATGGGATGACCCGCAATCTGATCCTGGGCCTCGAAGCCGTGCTCGCCGACGGGACCATTATTTCTTCCATGTACCCCGTGGTGAAGAACAATTCCGGGTACGACCTGAAGCATCTTTTTGTCGGTTCCGAAGGCACCCTCGGCATCGTGACACGCGCCATTTTGCGGCTACAGCCCCAACCCAGAAGCCAGAACACTGCCTTCCTCGCTGTCAACGATTTCGCCAGCCTTCCAAAAATCCTGAATGAACTGAATGCCGGCCTCGGGGGGACTCTCAGTGCCTTCGAAGTCATGTGGAACGAGTTCTATCGCCTGGTCAGCACGCCGCCCGCGAAGCAGCACCCGCCATTGCCCCAAACCTACCCTCTCTACGTCCTGGTGGATGCTTTGGGCTCAGATGAAGCCACCGACCGCGACCGCTTCAGCGCGGCGCTCGAAGGCGTGATGGACAAGGGTCTTGCTGCCGATTGCGTGGTAGCCCTCAATGCTGGCGAACGCGCCGGAATCTGGGCTATGCGCGACGACGTGGACCAGTTCCACCAGTTCCGGCCCTGGTTCGGCTTCGACGTCAGTCTGCCCATCAAGCATATGGATGAGTACGTCAAGGAAGTCCGCGAACGCCTCAACGCCCGCTGGCCTGACAACAAAGCCTTCGTCTTCGGCCACATGGGCGACGGGAATCTCCACCTGAATATTCACGTTGGACCCGGGGATGAAGAATCCCGGCACGGCGTGGAGTCCATCGTCTACGGTGGGCTCGTCGGACGTACCGGCTCCATTTCCGCTGAACACGGAGTCGGGTTGGAAAAGCGAGCCTGGTTGAAGATGTGTCGAACTCCGGAAGAACTGGCTCTCATGCGGACGCTGAAGCAGGCCCTGGACCCCAAAGGAATCCTCAACGCAGGTAAGATCCTGGCTTAAGCAATGGCATGGCCCGGTGAAAGCGCGTGAGCCATCTCATCGGAGGCGCCCACCTGCTGCCGCCACATGGCGTAGTAAAGTCCCTTGCGCTCCAATAGTTGATCGTGCGGACCTTCCTCCACAATGCGCCCTCGTTCCAGAACGTAGATACGGTCGGCATGCATGATGGTGGACAGGCGATGGGCGATCAAGATCGAGATCGCCGAGCGCTGGCTGGCAACGTCACGGATCGTGGCGCTCACTTCCTCTTCCGTCAGCGAGTCGAGGGACGAAGTGGCTTCATCAAAGACCATCAGATCGGGGCGGCGTAACAGGCATCGAGCAATCGAGAGCCTTTGTTTTTCGCCACCCGACACCTTCACGCCACCTTCGCCGATGCGGGTCGTCAGGCCATTGCCGGCGCGTTCCAGCAGCGTTCTGGCTGACGCCTGTTGCAGGACTTCCAGGCATTCCGCGTCTGTTGCATCGGGGCGCACGAAACGCAGGTTATCCGCGATGGAGCCGGAGAACAGTTGGGTGTCCTGGTTGACGAAACCGATTCGTTCGCGAAAGGCTTCCAGGTCCACATCACTGCTGGGCGAGCCGTTCAACAGAATCCGGCCGATCCCCGGCTTGTACAGGCCCACCAGGAGTTTTACCAGGGTCGATTTCCCGGCCCCGGAAGGTCCTGCAAAGGCGATTGTCTCGCCTCGGTTTACCCGAAAACTGATGTTGCGCAGCGCGGGTTTGGCGGCGCTTTGGTGCTGGAATGTGACATCGTCGAACGCCATCGAATCCAGACGTCCGATTGCAATCGGATTCTCCGGCTGTTTGTCCGGTGCCATCGCCAGGATATCGGCGAAGTTCTTGAGTGAAACTTCCGTCTCCCGGTAAACATTGATGACGTTGCCGAGTTCCTGGAGGGGGCCAAAGATAAAGAAGGAGTAAATGAGCAGACTGAAGAACTGGCCTACCGTGATCTTTTGCGAAAAGATGAGGTACAGCATGAAAAAGAGGATACTGGTGCGAATAAAGTTGACGCAGGTGCCCTGGATAAAGCTCAGGCTCCGGAGGTACTTCACCTTCTTGAGCTCAAGTTGCAGGATCGCACCGGTGGTCGCATTGAGCCGCGCGACTTCCTGCTTCGCGAGGCCCAGACTTTTAACGAGCTCGATGTTCCGCAGGCTCTCCGTGGTGGACCCGGCCAGCGCCGTGGTCTCTTTCACGATTTCGATCTGGATCTTCTTGATTCGCTTGCTCAGGACGGAACTGAGGGTCCCCAGAACAGGTATCGTCAATAAGAACGCCGGCGCAATCGCCCAGTGCACATTGAAGGCGTAAACCATCACAAAAACAACGCCCACAAGAGTGCTGAACAGGATGTTAATGAACACCTGAATGAACTTTTCCACGTCGGTGCGGACCTTCTGCAGGGTGCCAAGAGTCTCGCCACTGCGCTGGTCCTCGAAAACCTGGTAGGGCAGACTCAGCGAATGCCGGATGCCATCGGCGTACATCTGCGCCCCTAACTGCTGGGTGATGCGGTTAATGATGTAGTCCTGAATATTCTTGGCGACGCGGGAGATGAACGCCACACCCACGGTGGCGGCCAGCAGCAGACTAACACCGCGAAAGAACTGGCTCGTCGTATATTCCTGATACTTGGTCGCGTATTTGTCGATGACGTGACGGAAGATCAGCGGGTCCAGCAGGGAGAAGACCTGGTTGATCGTGGCCAGGAAAAGCGCAAGGGCGACCATCGGCAGATAGCCCTTTAGGTAGCGGTAAAGGATGGACATATTGTGATATTTCGAGTTTAAGCGAGCCGCAACCCTGGGTTGTGACCGTGGCCTCGCCTTCCTGAACCGGGGCGGAGCTTGTTACTCAGCTATTTTCTTCGGGGGGCATCCCAGTTCACAGAGCCAGCCTTCCGGGTCCCGAAAGAACATCTGCTGCGCTCCGGTCGCCGGAGTGGTTTGCCGGTGGTAAGTGATCTCGTGTCTGTCGAGTACTGCGGCGGCTGCATCCATATCGTCCACCTGGAATGCAATATGGTTCTCATGCGTGTTTATCGGCAACGCCGGATCGGTGAACGGCTCATCGATCAAATGAATTTGAATCCCCGCGCCAAACAGCCAGGCACCGTCGAAATCAAACGGGGGCCGAGCCACCTCCTCGAACCCCATCACCTCCATATAAAACTGACGCGTTTCCGCTAGTTTTTTCGTCTGCCGCGAGACGTGATGGAGCTTTACCAGTTGAATACTCATTTCGTTGAAATGATAACCGACTGCTTCGTTTCTATCAGATGCTGCACGCTGTGGGAGAAGCCGGCGTCGCTTGCCATCTTCTCCAGTTCAGCGAAGGTGTAAGCGTCGCCCTCCTGGGTTCCGGTCAGCATGGTGAGGGCAAATCGGGCAGGCATCACCGGCGTCACGCGTGAGGCATCGGGCACGAATTCCAGGGTAATGGCCACGCCCCCGGGCCTGAGCGCGGCATGCACTTTCCGCAACAGCTCCGTGTTGGTGGCCGCATTGAAATGGTGCAGGAAGTTCGTCACCAGGACCACATCATAGCCTTCGCCGAAATCGACATCGAATGCGCTGCCGGCAAGCGTGGAATACCGGTCACCCACACCCGCCTCGGCGGCGTGGCGCTGCGCCACTTCCAGAACCGCCTTCCAATCCAGCGCCACAATCTGTGCCTCCGGATTCCGTTTTGCGATCTGGATGCCAAACAAACCGTGACCCGCCGCGATATCCAGAACCGTGAGTGGCCCGCTCGCGGGAACCTGCGCCGCAATCGCCATCGACGCCGGCATCATCATCGGGCCCATTGCCTCGGCGAAGGCGACCCACAGAGGATTGTCCGGGTCTACAGTGCCCTCACCCGGCATCACAGTGCCACCTTTGCGGACGCAGTCCGTCATGGTGGACAACGTGGACTGCACCATATCGGGGGCGAACAGGAATCCCGCAATCCCACCCATGTATGCCGGGGACTTCTTGTCCAGAAAAATGCCGGCGTTCATGGAATTCGAGTACGCCGCCCCATCCTTGTGCAGGAAGTCCATTGTGACCAGTGTGTCGCACAGAATGCGAATCCCACGCTCCGCCGCGCCACACTTCGCGCCGATCTCGCCGGCTGTGGAGGTACCTTCGGCAATCGCGGAAAACACCCCGAGCTCAATCGCGGACTTCAGGGCGGCACTCTCACGGAAACCCATCAGAACTTCAAAAATACGCCCCGGATTCGGAGCCTCACCACCGCTTGTTGGACCCATACCCTTCAGATCTTACCCCTCGCACCTGTACCGCCCGTTAAACTTGTATCTTGCCGCGCTATTGCGATGTCAGCCTGCCGGTCCCGATCGATCAGCCCTTCACGTACTCTCTGCCGTTGACCCTGCAGCACCGCGTCAAACCCGGTGCCCGAGTGATTGCGCCGTTCGGTACCAGAAAGCTGACCGGTGTGGCGCTGCGTGTTCACGACGACCCGCCTGGCGTTCCGGTCAAAGACCTGTTCCGGCTTCTTGACGAACAGCCGGTTCTCAGCGACGAACTGCTCACGCTGGGACGCTGGATTTCGGGCTACTACTGCTCGCCCCTCGGCGAAGTTCTCCGCTCCATGCTGCCGCTGGCCAACGACGTCCGCTCCGGTAAGGTCTATACGCTTACCGACTCGGGTCGCGACGCTGCCAAACAGCTCTCTATTGCAGCCGCTGCTGACGACACGCTGAACCAGGTGATGTCGATGCTGGAGCACAGGTCTTTGTCTCTGCCACATCTCAAGCGCAAATTCCCGCTTGCCGACGCTGCGCTCAAGGCGCTCCTCCGCAAAGGCTGGGTGGCAGTGGAGGAGGTCAACACGGATCGCGACCCCCTCCGCGCGCCGGCGGCGAAACTCCGCATTGCCCTCACCGGCACCGCTTCCACGGGAAAACTTCCCAAAGCCGAACGCGAACTCCTCGCCTTTCTTTCGCTCCACCCGGGATCTCACAATCTGGCTGAACTGGAGGATCTGGTGAAGAATTCCAGCACCGCGGCCCGCTCTCTCGCCCGTCGCCAGCTTGTCACCCTCACCCCCGAGCCGATGGCGATCCGCAGTGCGCCGATTCGCGCCCCGCACGACCTCAACTCCAGCCAGCGCCGGGCCTTTGACCTGATCCACGCCGGCATCGAAACCCGCAAATTCTGCACGTTCCTGCTCCACGGCGTCACTGGTTCCGGCAAGACGGAGGTCTATCTGAATGCCATCGACTCCGCCCTGGCAACCGGCCGCGGGGCGCTGCTGATGGTGCCGGAAATCGCGCTCACCCCTGCGGTAGCCGGTCAGTTCTACGCACGCTTCGGTGACCGGGTGGCCATTCTGCACTCCGCGTTTTCTGATTCGGAACGTGCTGACCAGTGGCGCAGAATCAACGCCGGTGGAGCGCAGGTCGTGGTGGGGACTCGGTCCGGGGTGTTCGCCCCGGTGAACAACCTCGGTCTTATCCTGGTTGACGAAGAACACGATGGCAGCTACAAGCAGGAAGAGACACCACGGTACAACGGTCGCGATGTCGCCATCGTGCGAGCGCAGGCCGCTGGTGCGTGCGTCGTTCTCGGCTCCGCCACGCCAAGTCTCGAAAGCCGGTTTAATGCCGAGAACGGCAAGTACACTTTGCTCGAAATGCCCGAGCGTATTGCAGACCGGCCCATGCCCACGGTCCACCTGGTGGATATGCGACAGGAGTTCCTCGAAACGCGTAAACACGGGATTTTTTCGCGCGCTCTTGTCGATGCGATCCGTGAACGTCTCGCGAACCATGAACAGGCCATGATCCTGCTGAACCGCCGCGGCTTCTCCAGCTTTGTAACCTGTCGAGCCTGTGGTAAGCGTGTTGAGTGCAAGAACTGCGCTGTTACTCTCACCTGGCATCGGCGGGACCGCCGTTTGCTCTGCCATTGCTGTGGCTACGCGGAGAAAGTTCCGCAGGTCTGCCCGGATTGTGAGAGCGAGCACATTGCGTTCATGGGTGCAGGTTCGGAACGCGTGGAAGACGAACTCCACACTGAGTTTCCGGAAGCCCGGATCGCCCGGCTGGACCGCGATACTGTCACCGGGAAACGCCAGTTTGAAGACATCCTCCACAACTTCCGCGAGCGCAACTACGATATCCTGGTGGGCACCCAAATGATCGCCAAGGGGCACGATATTCCGAACGTCACGCTGGTGGGGGTTGTCTCGGCCGACGTCGGTCTCGGAATGCCCGATTTTCGTGCTGCCGAACGGACTTTCCAGCTCCTGACCCAAGTAGCGGGACGTGCCGGGCGCGGGCATCTTCCAGGCGTCGTTTACATGCAGACCGTCAACCCTGACCACTACGCGGTGCGCCTCGCCGGAGCGCAGGATTACGCGGGGTTCTACGAAAAAGAAATCAACTTCCGCCGCTTCATGAAGTACCCGCCGTTTTCCGCGATGGCGAATATTCTGATCCGGGCACCGAAGCAGGAAGACGCGCTCCGCATGAGTACCGAACTTGGGCATCTGCTGACACCGCCGCCTGAGAACATGCGGATTATGGGCCCTGCTGAAGCCCCCGTGGTTCGCCTGAAGGACGAGTTTCGTTATCAGCTGCTGGTGAAATCTACCAGCCGCAAGGACCTGAACGCGCTCCTGCAGCGAGCCCGTGACTTTGCACGGAAAGACAAATGGAATGCCACTGCGCTGGTCATCGATGTGGACCCCATGACCCTGATGTAGGGAAAAGCTATGGGACTATGGTCCTATGGCTGCTCCGATTCAGGCAAAGATCAAAGCCACCTTCACCTTCGATGAAGCGACTATCAGACGCCTTGGCGACGCTGCGACGCGGCTTTCCCGTCCCAAGAGCGAGATTGTTCGGGACGCGATCAACGAGTATCATTCCTGTTTGGACCGTGAACTTCGCGAGATCCGCGCGGCACGGCGAGGTGGTGGTCGGCGCACTCCTAACGACCAGTGATGTTTCTCGACACCTCGGTGTTAATCGAAGCTGTTACCTCCAGGGAGGGCTCGGCGGTTCGAAGCAGGAGGCGTGGTTTCCTTTAAGCGAGGCAGTTGTCTTTAGGCCGGACGAGGCGAGGGTGAGCGCTAAACTCTACCGTTCCGTTTCTCGTGCCCGGGGCCGCGAGGTTGACTTAGCTATCGCGGCCTGTGCCATCGTCAACAATGCCTTCGTCTGGACGCTGAACAGCAAGGACTTCGCCGATATCCCCAATCTCCGGCTGCTTCCCTGATAAACTCCGTTGCATGACTCGCCGCAACGTGATCGCGCTTGCCGGAGCCGCCCCATTAGCGGCCCAAACGACTTCGGCCCCTCCGGTCCGGTTGGGCATCGATCTTTTCAGCATCCGGAGTTCCGGCTACACACCCTTTCAGTACCTGGACTATTGTGCGGCGCAAAAGGTCAGCGTGGTCCACTTTTCTGAAGTACGGTTCATCGGCAATCTGGAGCCCGACAACCTCCGCAAAGTCCGCAAGTACGCCGAAGACAAAGGCATTGAAGTCGAACTGGGGATGAAGTCCGTCTGCCCCACGTCGAAGATGTTTGAAGCCAAAGACGGTACGGCCGAAGAGCAGCTTTCACGGATGATCGTTTCGGCGGGCCTTGTTGGCTCAAAGATCGTCCGTTGCGTCCTCGGCAGCTCCGAAGACCGCAAGCCTGGGCCGCTCGCGCTGCACATCGACGCGATGGTCAAGGTACTGCGCAACATCCGGAGCAAAGCAGTCGATGCCAATATCAAAATCGCCATCGAAAACCACTCCGGGGACATGCAGGGCTGGCAGTTGAAAGGTCTCATCGAAGCTGCCGGGAAGGATTTCGTAGGTGCCTGCCTCGACTCCGGCAACCCCTGCTGGACCCTGGAAGATCCCCACTCGACGCTGGAGCAATTGCACCCCTGCGTATTGACCAGCCACGTCCGTGATTCGGCCGTTTGGCGCACTCCGGATGGCGCTGCAGTCAGTTGGGTTCGCATGGGCGAGGGCAACGTGAACATTGATGAGTACTGCCGGAAGTACGCAGCACTTTGCCCAGGTAAGGCGCTATCGATGGAGTGCATCGTCACGCCGCCCCGCGCCTTTAACTACCGCAAGCCGGAATTCTGGGACGCCTACCGGGACGTCCCCGCCTGGAACTTCCAGCGATTTGCCGAGATCGCCGAGCGAGGAAAGCCCATCGACTTCCAGCGAACGGACCGCGCCCAGGCTGCTCAGAAAGAACGTGATGATCTGGAAGCCAGCCTGCGCTACACCCGCCAGATTGTCGGGTTGTAAGCGCTATGTCCAGAAGGGTTCGCCTGCCGGAATGAACTGAATCGGCACGCCCGCAACAAAAGTCCGCAACCACTTTGCGCACTCTTCCATGCCGGGCTCTTCTGACACGCAATGTCCCAGGATGATCTGGCCTTTCACAATCCCCAGCGTTACTGCATCCATCACATACTCCGGGTTATCAAACGCCCCATCCGTCTCCGGTGATTCGCCGCCGATCACCACATCCACGTCCTGCCGCAGCGCGGGTGACGCATATCCCGGTCCCAGCAAGATCCTGCTGATCTTCGCCTTCGGGTCGCCCACCACACGAAATGCGCGAGCCCCCGTCCGCTTCTTTATGTCAGAAGCAAACGCTCCCAGCGTGGTCTCCTGAATCGTGTAGACCTTACCGCCGCCCATCGTCGCGGTCTCGTCTTCAATCCCCACCGAACGCAGCGAACCGACAATCGACTGATCCGGCTTCTTTGCATGCTGGTGGTCGTGAAACCTCCACACCACGATGCCGTGTTCTTTGCAGTACGCGGCCTTCATTTTGTACAGAGGGTTCTCCGTGAGATCTTTCGTCTCATCACGGTCATTCCACCAAATATCCTCATGGCTGATGATCAGGTTCAGGCCCGCAGCATGTGTCCGCCGAATCACGTCGAACGTGGTCATCACGGTGGTCGCAATGCCCTTCACTTCCGAGTCGGGATCGCCGATTTTGAACGTATCCCGGTAGGTCCCCTGGTTAAATGGCACGCCCAGATTCGCCTTCACCAGTTCAATCACCGCTCGCGCCGTCATCAGATCGCCCTCCAGTAGGGGTCACCGGCGTCGAGCCACTTCGCGGGTACACCCTGAATTGCTGAAGTTAACCACTTCGCGCATGCCTGCATTCCGGGCTCTTCTGAGGCCACGCGACCCACTGTCACCAGATTCCGCTTCTCACCGGCTGAGAACATATCGGCAGCGTAGAACGTGCATTCCCATTCCCGAACCTCGCCCGTCAGCAACAGATCCACTTCGTGGTAATGCTTCCACATTGTCGCCACCGCCATCAGTCCCGGCTGCAGCATCACGCGCTTCACCCGGGCCTTACGGTCGCCAACCGCCCGCAGGCCGCCCTTCAGGCCCAGTTTCCTGCGGACCATCGCCACTACTTCTTCAGCCGATGCTTCCGGAATTTCGTACAGACCTTCACCAGCCACGGCGTACCGTGACCAGCCCAGCGTCTCTGCCAGGCCCAGCGTCATGTGCTTTTCGGGACGAGCGACCCATTGGTCCCGAAGGCGAAACACCACCAGACCGTTCTTCTCAATGAACTCGCGTTTTGCCTGATAAACCGGATCGGTTGGCAGCACACCAGCCGGGCCACGGCCTCGCCCACCCGGGGCAGGGGGCGGCGCGGGTCCGTCCTGCCGCCCATAAAACGTGGGTTCATGCGTCAGGATCAGATTCAGCTTCGCCTTCGCGGCTTTCTGGAGAACGTCCAGCGTGGCCATCGCGGTGGTCGCGATGCCAGTCACCGGCAGATCTGCATTCCCAGCCTTGAAGCCGTCGAGACCCCCCGGCCATGTCCCGCCCAGTTTGTCCTGAATCTGCCCAACTACCTCTTTGGCCGATACCTGTCCGGCCCCCGAGATGGGGAGTTGTGCCGCGAGGAAACCTGCCGCTGCGCAAGACGGGGCGAGCAGGGCAAATCGTCGTCGTGATACGGCTTTGGTTTGAGGGTTCACTTTCGTTGCCGACTCAAACTATATCGGGTGAGCCCGATGGCGTCAAGACTTTAGGTCTGCGCGACCTTCGGGAACCGGCCATCAGGGCAAATCCGGCTGCCACCAACATCAGGGTGCCCGGTTCCGGCGTTGACGCCCCGGAATCGAGGAGTTGATACGCGAGTTGCGCTTCCTCTACAGGTGCCGACAGATTGTTGTTGATGATCCATGGCCCCGGAGGCATTCCGGTGCGCACGAAGTTATAGCTGTTTGAGGTGCCGTTGTTGTCCGTGGTTTCCCAATAGAAACTCTGGTCCGAATCAAAGGAATAGCCGCCGTTGTGGAGGACCAGCCAGTAAGTTCCGGCCGTTAGAGTTATCGGCACGCTCAACGAGATGTCGTTTTGGTATTCATCGAAGCCAGCCCAGGTGCCCGAAGTAATCGACTGAATCAACGTGCGGGTGGGCGTGGAGGGACCGCTCCCAACCGTCGCCACAGCAGGAAAGCCCGGGTTGTCCTGATTGATCACCCACACGACACTACCGTTGTAGGATGCTCCGCCGGTTGCTTCCAGATTCCAAAACCGGATCGTGTCGAAGGTAATCGGGGTGGTCACCTGGATATCGTCACCGTGCATCCAGTGCGTCATTTCCTCGCCGCTTTGCTGGTTGGGCAGGCCATTGCTGTAAAACACGCTGGCCGCGGCCAGAGGAAGCGTTCCCAGCACGAAGCAGCTCAGGGCGAGGGGTATTCGGGACAAAGACTTCAAGGTATTCCTCCAAGGTTACGGTGTGGTCACATCGTGGCCGTTGTTATCGGCTCTGCTGATTATGTGCTGCCAGATACGAGTCCGTTTCAGCTCGCCACTCTGCCTTTCGCAATATACTCATTTCATGCTTGGCTCCAGCCTCCCCCGACGCACCTTCCTCCAGACCGCCGCCGCAGCGGCCCTCGCAGCCTCGCCGGCTTCTGCCCTCCAGGGGCCCTCAAAGCCACGGCGGGTGGGGCTGATTGGCACTGGCTGGTACGGCAAAATTGATCTGCTGCGCCTCATCCAGGTGGAGCCGGTTGAGGTGGTATCGCTGTGTGATGTGGATTCTGTGATGCTGGAAAACGCCGCGACACTGGTTGCCTCACGGCAGAAATCCGGCAAGAAGCCCCAGCTTTTCCACGACTATAAGGACATGCTCAAGCAGAGCGGCCTCGATATCTGTCTGGTCGCCCCGCCGGACCACTGGCACGCCCTCGCCATGATCGATGCTGTGAAGGCAGGCGCTGACGTATACGTCCAGAAGCCGATCAGTGTCGATGTCACCGAAGGTCAGGCGATGCTCGCCGCTGCCCGGAAATACAAACGCGTGGTGCAGGTGGGGACCCAGCGTCGCAGCACGCCGCACATTGTGGAAGCCAAAGAAAAGTTCATCGACACGGGGGCTCTCGGCCGCATCGGCCATGTCGATATCCACTGTTATTACAAAATGAGGGCCAACGACAATCCGCCCGATTCCGCGCCGCCCGCCAATCTGGACTACGAGATGTGGACCGGCCCCGCGCCGATGCGCCCCTTCAACGCGCTGACCCACCCGCGGCGCTGGCGCGCTTTTATGGAATACGGCAACGGGATCGTTGGCGACATGTGCATCCACATGTTTGATATGACGCGCTGGATGATGAAGCTTGGCTGGCCAACGCGGATTTCGTCTGAAGGCGGCATCATCATGGGGAAGGCCAGCAAGGCCAACATTACCGACACCCAGATGTGTACCTTCGAGTACCCCGACCTGAATATCGTCTGGAATCACCGGACCTGGGGCGATGCCGGGGAGCCTGATCCGAAACACAGCTGGGGTGCCACGTTCTACGGCGAAAAAGGCGTGTTGAAAGTCGGCGTGTACGCTTACGATTTCATCCCGAATGCGAAGGGCGCGGCGCCGATTCACAAGGATGTCACTTATGAGTTCGAACAGTATCCGGAGGATAAGATCGAGAAGGATCTGGAAACCCACGTTGCCCCGGCTGTACGGCACCACATGATGGACTTCCTGGCGGCGATTGACAAGCGCAGCAACCCGGTCGCTGATATCGAACAGGGGTATATCTCGACGGCTTCGTGCATCCTGGCGAACCTGGCTTTGAAGACGGGTCGCAAGTTCACCTGGGATGCGACAAAGCAGCAAGTGGTGGGAGATCCGGAAGCCAACAAACTCCTCACAAGGGCTTACCGCAAGGGCTGGACTCATCCGGACCCGAAGACGGTGTAGTTCCTGCTCTCTTGACATCAAAAGTGGAATACAGCATCATAGTGCGTGGATGCGCACAACCCTTGATTTGGATACCGACATCATGGATCTGGCC
>RGPS01000015.1 GCA_010084195.1 Terriglobia bacterium | reverse complement strand
CTGCGAACTTCTCTTCCGATTCGGGTTCGTTGCCGCATAGTGTCCCGATGAAGGCTCCGAGGAAACCCAAGGGGATGCTGACGATGCCGGGGTTTTCGAGGGGGAAGAGGGGCGGGGCCTGAATCATGTGCCTCGCCGCGCCTACAACTGAAGCGGCGTCTACACCCATGACGCTGGGCCCAATCCCGATGAGGACAAGCGACCCGACGAGGCCGACACCGAGGCCGGACAAGGCTCCCGCGGTATTGAATCTTTTCCAGAAGATGGAGAAGACGATTACGGGGAGATTCGCTGAGGCGGCTACCGCGAACGCCAGACCTACCAGAAACGCGACGTTGAAGGCTGGACCGAGCAGGATCGCAATGATGATGGACACAATGCCCACCACTACGGCAGTAATCTGCGCCACACGGACCTGCTCGCCGGGCCGTTGTTCTCTGCCGTGGTGCAGTACGTTGGTGTAGAAATCATGCGCAAATGACGTGGAAGCGCTGATGGTCAACCCGGCGACAACAGCCAGAATGGTGGCAAACGCAATGGCCGAAATGAAAGCAAAGAAGACATCGCCCCCGAGTCGCTGCGCCAGCAAAGGTGCACTCATATTGATCCCGCCATTCAGCTTGATGAAGTCACTGCCAAGAATGGTGGCGGCACCGAAACCGAGGAAGGTCGTCATGATGTAGAACGCGCCAATGATGAACATGGCCCAGACGACGCTGATACGTGCCGTCTTCGCATCGGGCACGGTGTAGAACCGGACGAGAATATGCGGTAAGCCTGCCGTCCCGAAGATCAACGCCAGACCGAGGGAGATGAGGTCGAGGGCTCCGTACGGGGGCTTATAACGCAGGCCCGGCTCCAGAAAATTGACTTCCTTGCCCCCGGACTTCACATGCGTAATGGCGTCGAAGAAGGCGGCAAAGCTGAAATCGAAATGGCCGAGCACGAGGACGCTGAGCAGGATGGTTCCGGCAATCAGCAGGATGGCTTTGACGATCTGCACCCAGGTGGTGGCGAGCATGCCGCCGAACACGACGTAGGCGACCATCAGGACCCCAACGCCGGCAACGGCCCCGTTGAAACCGATACCGGAGCCTTTCAGCAGAAGGGCTACCAGAGTCCCTGCACCCACCATCTGGGCAATCATGTAAAACGTACTTACAATCAGCGTGCTGAGTGACGCCATGGCGCGCACGGGGCGGGGCCGCAAGCGATACGCCAAGACATCAGCCATCGTGTAGCTGCCGGCATTGCGGAGGGGCTCAGCTACCACCAGCAGCACTGTCAGGTAAGCCACCAGCCAGCCGACGGAGTACATAAACCCGTCGTACCCCTGGAACGCAATGATGCCGGCGATGCCGAGGAAGGAGGCTGCGGACATATAGTCACCCGCGACGGCGATGCCGTTCTGCCACGCGGTAATACCGCGTCCGGCAGCGAAGTAATTGCTGGAACCGGAGGACTGCCGTGCGGCCTTCCAGGTAATTACCAAAGTGATGAGGATGAAGCCGACAAACATGATCAGGGGCGTGGACATCTAGTGATTCTTCTCCAGAACTTCTTTGGCCATACGGTCGAAACGGGAGGCGGCGCGGACATAGAGGAGCGCGACGATCCACGCCATAAAGAACTGCGAGAGGGCAAACAGATAGGCCACGTTCAGGGGCCCAATCACCTTCGTCTTCATGATTTCCGGGAACCAGCCGGCCAGCACCGGAAGCGTGAAGTAATACGCGCAGAAAAAGATGAACGCGGGGACGATGAAGCTTTTTCGAGCGTTCACCAGCTTACGGAAATCGGGGTGGGCGTCGACTTTGCGCCAGTCGGGCTGGGATTGGGTCATCGTGACCTCCGGACCGCATCATGCCAGCCGGCCATCAGCGCGTTGCGTTCCGCGTCGCCCATCTGCGGTTCAAAGCGCCGTTCCACCCTCCAGAAGCTCTCCACTTCGTCGGCCCCGCTCCAGATACCTTCAGCGATGCCGGCGAGGTAGGCCGCACCGAGCGCGGTGGTCTCCACGTCCACCGGACGGACGACAGGTTTGCCCAGAATATCGGCCTGAAACTGCATCAGGAAATTATTGACCGCCGCCCCGCCGTCCACGCGGAGTTCCGCAATTGACTCGCCCGAATCCGCCTCCATCGCGTCAATCAGGTCCCGACTCTGAAAGGCGATGCTCTCCAGGGCGGCGCGAACGATCTGAGCCTTGCCTGAACTGCGTGTGAGACCGCACAGGATACCGCGGGCTGCGGAATCCCAGTACGGGGCTCCCAGACCCACAAACGCGGGCACCACATACACGCCGCCCGAATCCGCAATACTGAGCGCGATGGCTTCGGTTTCCGGGGCCGACTGAATGAGACCGAGGCCATCGCGGAGCCACTGCACTACTGCGCCACCGATAAAGACACTGCCTTCAACGGCATATTGTGCTGATGAATCTGCAGAGGCCGCGCGGGTACCCAACAGGCGATTGCGGGAGTGGGGACGAACTCCGCCGGTGTGGGTGAGCGCAAAGCAGCCGGTACCGTAAGTGTTCTTGGAAAGACCGGCGCGGAAACAGGCCTGGCCAGCGAGGGCGGCCTGTTGGTCACCGGCGATGCCGCTGATGGGAATCGCTGCCCCCAACAACGAGGGCGAGATCGTTCCCACGCGGCCGCTGGAGGGCACGATGCGGGGCAGCATGGAGCGGGGTACGTCGAGAATGCGCAACAGTTCGTCGTTCCAGTCGCCCGATTCCAGATCCATGAGCATGGTGCGGGAAGCGTTGGTGTAGTCGGTGACGTGGACTTCGCCGGCGGTCAGATTCCAGATCAGCCAGGTGTCGATGTTGCCGAAGAGCAGTTCGCCGTTGCGGGCGCGTTCCATGGCACCGGGTACGTTGTGGAGGATCCAGCGGATCTTGCTCCCGGAAAAATACGCATCAATTACCAGGCCTGTCTTCGACTCCACGAGGCCACCATCGAGAGACTGCTTCAGCTCATTGCAGAAGTCGGCAGTCCGGCGACACTGCCAAACAATCGCAGGAGCAACGGGTTCGCCGGTCTTCTTGTCCCAGACAACGGTCGTCTCGCGCTGATTGGTAATCCCGCAGGCGGCGATATCGCCGGGCGCAACACCAACCTGCGCCAGGGTGGCACGGGCGGCTTCCAGCTGTGCCCTCCAGATGGCCATCGCGTCCTGCTCCACCCAGCCCGGATGCGGGTAGAAACAGTCGAACGGTACCGAGTGCATGGCGATACGTTCACCGCGCTCATTGTAAAGAGCGGCGCGGGCGCTGGTGGTTCCTTCGTCGAGTGAGAGTACGAATGGCATCTGAGCAATTATAAATAGGCCCGGCTCTTTGCCGGGAAAACACACGCCCCGCTTATAATGTGAGGAAGCTATGTTCTTCCGCCGCGCAGTCACCAAAACCCTCACGTTTGACGACCATTTGAGCGCTGCCCGCTCGGCCGGGTTTCGTACGGACTCTGCCGGAAGCGGCAAATCCCGCATCGAACGGAACGGCATCGCCTGTGTGGCGCAGGAAGGTGATGGCGGCCTCCCGAAGTTTCCGCAACGCGCCGGGGTGGTGATGGGCGACGAAATTGGCACCCTCACCGATGGCGGTTACCAGAAGTTTTTCGTCACTCCGCACGGGAAGAAAAAGCCCGCGCAGGCGCATGAACTGAAGGAAATTCAGAACTTCCAGGAAGATCTGCGGGAAGCTATGGGGCTGGTCGCGTTGTACAACGAGGCGTTGGGGACGGTTTCGAACCAGTACATTTATGACCGCGTGGAAGGTCGGGATAAGGGCAGTCACGACAAGCCGTGGCAGGAGTAGCAAGGGGCGCAAGAAGCGGGTTCCCAACCCGCCGCAGGTTAACAACCTGCCCCACAAGGTGACTGGGGAACAAATAGAATTCCCGTGCGGGGTTCGTTAAGGCTGAACGCGGATGAGGACGACGGTTACGTTGTCGGGGCTGCCGTTGTTGTGGGCGGCGTCGACCAGGGCCTGA
Source organism: Terriglobia bacterium (assembly GCA_010084195.1). GTDB lineage: Bacteria > Acidobacteriota > Terriglobia > Bryobacterales > Bryobacteraceae > BOG-234. The sequence continues at coordinate 46,461 of RGPS01000015.1, read as the reverse complement.
CATTTCTGGTCCATGGTGGATTCGGGAGCGCCAAGAATGGCCTCAATCACTTCTTTCGACACCACACCATGCAGCCCGTCGCTCGACAGCAGCATGATCTCCCCCGGCTTCAACTCCAGCGCGTAGTAACGAATCCGAACCGCAGACGCTACCCCCACCGCCATCGTCAGCACATGCCGCATGGCGTGGGTCTTCAGCGTGGCCTCGTCCAGCCCCAGAGGCCGACCGACTTCCTGAACCCAGGTCTGGTCTTCGGTAATCGCCCGCAGATTTGCATTCCGGAAGACGTAAGCCCGACTGTCCCCCACACTGGCAATCGCAACGTCATGCTCACGGGTTTCGAGGACAGCGACCAAGGTGGTCCCCATGCCTTCCAGCCTGGGATCCAGCGTCGCTTCCGACAACACCTTGTGGTTAGCATCTTCCACGGCTCCCAGCAGGGCAGAAGCATCGCGATGTTGGGAGCGGGAAAGGACTTCAGCAACGCATTCGACCGCGAGGCTCGAAGCGCGTTCTCCGCCACGGGCGCCGCCCATGCCGTCTGCCAATAGAAACAGGCCCAATTCCGGTACCAGCCGAAAATAGTCCTGGTTCGATGATCGGACCCGCCCTGGGTCAGTTAATGCGAAAGCCTCAAGCATTTTGGCGCAATGTCTCACTATAGAACAATCGGTTTCGCCGTGCCCCCCGGCCAATAACAAACCGGTCCATAGCGGTACTGATAGGGTTTGCCCTATTGGTATAGACTTGCAAAAATAGGAATCAACGCGGATCAACAACGGAGAAAAACATGGAACACGACCACAGGACCGAGAACAAGGGTGTTTCGCGAAGAGGCCTGGTGCAGATGGCGGGTGCGGCAGGCATTGCCGGGCTGGCTGCTCCGGTGATCGTGAAAGCGGCCCCGGACCAGCTGCGATTTGGTTTTATCGGGACCGGCAGCCGAGGCGACTATCTCCTGAAGCACCTCAAGTCCATTGATAATGGCCGTTGCCTCGCCCTGTCAGACATCAGCCAGGACCATATGGACCGATCCGCGCAAACGATCGGCACCAGCCCGGCGAAGTACCGTGACTACCGCGAATTGCTGGGTCGCAATGACGTTGACGCGGTGATGATCGCCGTCCCGCTGTTCATGCACTTCCAGGTCACCAAAGATGCTCTCCTGGCGGGTAAACACGTCTTCTGCGAGAAGAGCCTGGTTTTCAAACCACAGGAAATTGCCGAACTCCGCGCGCTGGTGGCACAGCGCCCCAAACAGGTCCTGCAGGTCGGCCTGCAGCGCCGCTACTCCGAGTTTTACCAAACCGTCAAGAACATGGTGGACAAGGGCATCCTGGGCAACGTCACCAACATGTACGCCCAGTGGCATCGCAATCCGGGCTGGAAGATGAAGCCCCTGCCCAACATGAACGACCAGATGATGGCCAACTGGCGGCTCTACAAACAGTATTCCGGCGGTCTGGCTGCGGAACTGGCCTCACACCAGGTAGACGTTGCCGAGTGGATGTTCGGCTCGCCCCCCGAGTCGATCATCGGGGCCGGAGGGCATGACTACATGTTCGACGGTCGGGATATCACGGACAACCTCCAGATGGTCTACAAGTACCCGAAAAAGCAGAAGCTGGTGGCGACGTACCTTTGCACGACCACTCACCTGTCGATGTTTGGGGGAACCCGCAGCGAGTTCGCGGAGAAGATTATGGGCACTGAGGGTTCGGTGGAAATCACGGTGGGCGATGACACCCAACCTGTCCTCGCCATGTGGTACCGCGAGCCCTCTCCTCCCCCGACGGTCACGAAAGCGGGAGAAAAGAAGGCCTACGCGGCGGGTGCCACCATGGTTTCCGGGTCGGCACAGAAGGGCGTCCCGATTCTGCTCGACCGCCACAAAGTATCGGGCAGCGAAGGCTTCGCCGACAAAGAAATGAAGTATGCCCGCCAGTGGCTTTATTCGAAGGGTGTGATGATTCCCGAAGAAAGCCAGAATCCTGTCGACACGGAGCTTCGCAGTTTCCTGGAAGATTGCAAAAAGGGCGGACGCCCCCGCGCTAATATTGACGTTGGCCTGAATGACTCTGCAACTGTAATGCTCACCAACAAGGCGGTAGAAGAGGACCGCAAAGTCCTTTGGTCCGAACTGGAAGGCATGCAAAAGGCCCCGAAGGCCTAAGCGATGTTCTGGCGCGTGACCCTGCTGCTGCTGGCGGCTGAAACAGCCGGCGATGAACCGTTTATTGCAGCCGTGATCGAATCGGGCCGAGTGGTCGGTATTGCAGACCGGCCTTCGGAAAAACTGAGCCCCCCGGCGCTTCTGGCACCCGGGGCTCCGCCGGTCCTCAGTTTCCGGTATTTTGACGCTGCAGATAAGGGACGGTTCGGAAATCTTGGCCTCATGACCGACGACGCAGGACATTAACATGATCGCCGCCCTTTTGCTTGCATTTCTGGCACAATCCGGTTCGGGGATTGAGGCTTTTAACCGGGGGGATTACCGCGCAGCCCGGCCCCTGCTGGAGCGTGCACCGGCTTCGGACTCCCGCGCCAGAGTTTTTTTGTCTCTCGTCCGGGCGGCCATGGGCGAATGCGAAGCCGTCTCGCCGGACCTGGTGCAAAACGCAGCCTTACCCGACCCAAGCCTTCGCAGACTGGCCGGGCTCGCGCTTGCCCAATGCCATATCGCGGCCAAGAGGTTCGCGCAGGCTGCCCCCATTGTGGCGAAACTGGAGCAGGATTTCCCCTCCGATGCCGACGTTCTGTACGTCGCCGCCAACTATCACATGAAGGCGTGGAACGACACGATCTATCGCATGTATCAGACCGTACCTTCGTCCTGGCGAACCGATCAGCTATCCGCCGAGGCCACTACCGCCTGGGGAGGGCGATCCTCCAGCAGTCTCACGACCCCGCCGGCCTTGAAGAAGCCCGCAGGGAGTTCGACGCAGAGCTGGCCCTGAATCCCTCGGACGCAGTCGCGGAGTATCAGGTGGCGCAGATATTTGCGACGCAAGGTAAGAAGGTTGAATCGGCCACCCGCTACGAACGGGCCGCGCTGCTGCGCCCGGATTTCCCCGAAGCGCTGATTGCTGTCGCAAAACTGCGCTCCGAAGCCAGGCGATATCCGGAAGCCGTGGAGCTTCTGGAAAAAGCGGTAAGACTCCAGCCACGCAGCGAACCGGCGCGATACGCTCTGATGCTGGCGTATCGCAACGCCGGAAGACCTGACGACGCGCGGAAGGCAAAGGCTGAGCTGGACAAGCTCCAGAAGCCCCCTGAAGGGGAATTCACAGACTTCCTGAAACGCCTGGGCGAGAAACCAGCGCAGTGAAACGCCTGCTCGCCGCCCTGTGTGCCTTCGGGTGCGCCGCACAGTCTCCCCTGCCCCGCTTTCAGGACATGGCCCGCGAAGCCGGCATCACGCATCCGGTCCCGAACGGCGGCACCGCCAGCAAACAATTCATTATTGAAACTACCGGCAGCGGCGTGGCCTTCGTCGACTACGACAACGATGGCAGGCCCGATGCCTTCGTGCTTTCCGGCCCCGGCTCGGCCAGCCGCATGTATCACAACGAAGGTGGTGGTCGCTTCCGGGAAACCACTGGCGAACTTGGCCTGACCCGGGATGGCTGGGCTCAGGGTGTTTGTGCGGGCGACTACGACAACGACGGTTACACCGACTTTTTCGTCACTTATTGGGGACGGAATTCGCTGTACCACAACTTGGGGGGGAAGCGCTTTGAGGATGTTGGGGAAAAGCTGGGGCTGTCGCAGGACCGCGTCCGCTACAACTCGGGGTGCGCGTTTCTCGACTATGACAACGACGGGAAACTTGACCTCTTCGTAGCCAATTACCTGAAGTTCGGCTTCGATACGACGCCTAAGCCCGGCGCGAACCCTTACTGCTTCTACCGGGGGATTGCAGTCAATTGTGGCCCGCGGGGCCTGCCGTTTGATCGCAACCTGCTGTACCACAATGAAGGCAAGGCCTTTCGCGACGTGTCCGAGGTGAGTGGAATCGCCAAACCGCATGGCAACTACGCCCTCGGCGTTCTGACCGCCGATTTCGATGGGGACGGCCTCACCGACATCTATGTTGCGTGTGACCAGACTCCCTCCCTTCTCTACATCAACAATGGCGACGGGACGTTTTCAGAAGAAGGCCTGCTGCGCGGTGCGGCTCTGGATGAAAGCGGCAAAGCACTTTCCGGGATGGGGGTGGCGGCAGGCGATTACCTTCGGGAGGGGCGACCCTCGATCTTCCGTACCAACTTTTCTGATGAGCTGGAAACTCTGTATCGCAACCGAGGTAAAGGGGAGTTCGAAGATGTTTCGATTGAAGCGGGCCTGGGCCAAAACACCCGCTTCGTCGGCTGGGGCTGCGGATTTTTCGACTTCGATAATGATGGCTGGCTGGACCTGCTCCTCGTCAACGGCCACGCCTTCCCCGAAGTCGATAAACTCAACCTCGACATCCACTATCGCGAACGCGCCATCCTCTACCGCAACGACAAGGGCCATTTTGTGGATATCTCCGAACGGGCCGGCCCGGGTATCCTCGGGAAGCACTCGGCCCGTGGTTTAGCTCTGGCCGATATTGATGACGACGGCACCCTGGAGGTCCTGATAAACAATCAGGGTGAACCCCCTTCGCTGCTCCGCCAGACAACAAAACCCGGCGGCCACTGGATCACTCTGAAGCTGGAGGGAGTCAAGGCGAATCGCAGTGCGATTGGCACCAAGGTTCGGCTGACGACGGGACCCCTGGTTCAAACTGCCGAGGTTCGCAGCGGGGGCGGATATCTCTCGCAAAGCGACTTCCGTTTGCACTTTGGCATGGGTGGAGCCGCCAAGGTGGATGAGGTGGAGATTACGTGGCCGGGTGGTGCCCGGCAGGTGGTTCGGAATGTGGCGGCAGATCGCGTCGTGGTGCTTCGGGAAGAGTAGCGCCGGTTAGCGTACATTCAAGCGAGCCTCGATTAGTTTCAGCCGCGCATCCAGCACATCTTCCACGCGGCGGAGGGGCTCACCTGTAAGCTTTTCCAAAGACTCGAAGCCTCTATGGGTCTCAAACCGAAGGTCATCCATGCGACGATTGTTGAGCGCACAATAATTCGGTAGAATAGGCTCATCGCTGTAATGCTTCTTCCCTTTGTCCTGCTCGCCGCCTCAGCTACCTTCGAAGATTCCTTTCGCTCCGGGTTGATGGCACTCCAGCGAAATGACCTGAAGACCGCTCAAACAGAACTGGTCGCGGCTGCAAAAATGGCACCGGGCAACGGCCGGGTCTGGATCGCCCTGGCCCAAACTTACCGGAAGCTGAATGAGTTCAGGCTGGCCAATGAAGCGGCGGCGAAGGCCGAGGCTCTGGGTTCGAAAGACGCTCTTGTGCTGAGCAGTCTTGTTCTTTACTTCAATGAAGCAGGCGATACCTTTCGGGCGGCGGAGGCACAGGCCAAGTACGCGCAGCTTGTCCCTCAGGATACCGTTGCACGAGAGCGAGCGGAAGCGCTCTACTTCGAGGCGGCCCAGCCGCTGCTCCAACAAGGGAAGTTCCCGGAGGCGATTCCCCTCCTGACCGCTGCCACCACCAGGCTTCCGGACAGCGCACAGTTACAGTTGGCGCTGGGTGTCGCCTGTTACGGTCTGCGCCGTTTCGAAGATGCAGCCTCAGCCTTTCTCAGAACCATCGCCCTGGCTCCCGAAATACCTCAACCGTATCTGTTTCTGGGGAAATTTGTGGATCAGATACCGTCCAGTCTCCCCGAAGTGACCAAACTCTTTGCCGCCTTCGAGAAGGCGCACCCCGATGACTTTACCGGCTATTACCTGCACGCGAAAGCCCTGAACGCTCAGGCTCTGGAAGCCGGAACTGCTGTGACGCTGCTGCGTAAGGCCATCAGTATCAATGACCGTGACGCCACCGTTCATTTCGAACTGGGCGCCGCCCTGGACCGCCTCAGGCAGTTCCCCGAAGCGGCGCTCGAATTCGAGAAAGCCAACGCCCTGAACCCCAACGACGCGGCCACTCACTACCGACTGGCCCGGGTCTACGACCGGCTGGGCAAGCCAGAGGCCGCTGCGGCTGAACGCGCCAAACACGTCGCCCTGGAAGCTGCGGCGCGGGAAGCTCCCCAGTAAGTTGCCAGAAACGGCAAAAAGGGCGGGCTGCCGAAGCAGCCCGCCCTTTTTGCGTTGGTGCAGTTGTTGATTTAGAACGAAAGACGGAGTGAGAACTGCACTCTGCGTTCCGTGCTGACCTGGGTGGAGACGATCTGCCCGAAGTTTCCGTTGCCGCCGAGAGCGCGACTGTCGGCCACGTTCTGGCTGGTCGGGATGTTGAAGACGGGGGTATTCGCCAGGTTGAAGGACTCGGCGCGGAACTGAACCTTCCAGCGCTCCGTGACGTTGACGTCCTTGAACAGGGAGAGATCGAGCGTCCTGGTCGGGGGGCCTGTCATGGCCTGCAGGCCAAGGTTACCACCCGTTAGCGGAGCGGCAATCTTGAAGGCAGCGATGTCAAACCATTGACCCGGCGTGCGACCACCGGCAGGAGCCGCATTCGGCCTGATACCGGGGACAACGTCCGGAACGCAGCGGCCCCAGACGCCCTGGCAGTTGCCCGAGAGACCGTAGGCTACACCGGTGCGGAGGGTGAGCAAGCCATTGACGTGCCAGCCACCGACGATGGTGTCGAGGGCGCGCGGCATGGTGGCCCCAAACTTCTGACCCTTACCGAAGGGCAGGTCATAGTTGAAGGCGTTGGTGTAGCTGTGGCGGATATCCCATGACGCGCTGGAGTAACCGGACTTCCAGTTGGTCGGATCGGGGAAGCCGATATTCGCCGAACCACTGAGGGGAGTTCCCGCGTTCGCAAGAGCATGCGACCACGTGTAGGCCGTCAGGATCTGGAGGCCATGGGAGTACTTCTTTTCCAGCTTGGCAGAGCCTGCCGCATAGTTACCGTAGCCGTTCGACTGGGTCATAGAGAGTCCCGTCGAAACCGACTGGCAGGTAGCGCAGGCCTTGTTGATCCAGCGGAGGCTGTCAGCAGTGACTGACGTATCCAGCGTTCCGAGGTTGGCATAGGTGGCGGAGTTGGTGAGAATCAGCTGTTTTGACTGATGATTTCCCTGATAACCAATTTCCAGAGCCAACTGACCCGGCAATTCACGCTGCACCATGACGTTCCATTTGTGCACCATACCGTTGCGGAAGTTCTGCTGAACACCGCGGAAGGAAATGTTTGCGTTCAGGGTGAAGGGACTGGCCGGGAAACCGCCGGTCAGGCCACCAGGCATGAAGACGCAACCGGGGCACTTAGCGTCGTTAATGCCGAAGAACTGGGAAATCTCGCCCGGGGTCCGGACCATATTCGTGGTCTGATTGAACGGGACGCTTTCTCCGCGATTGGGGCTGCCGCCCTGATTTTCCTCACCACCGTAGAAGATACCGTAACCCAGCCGGATCACAGTGTTCGGCGCAGCCTGGTAGGCGATACCGATACGGGGGCCGACATTGGTCTTATCCCAGGGGATCATGTAGTTATCAACCGTGCCACGGAGGACGCGAACGTCCGGGAAAACCGCAGCGAAGTTCGGGGGCAGAAGAGCGTCTTGCTGCTTACCCTTGGGGACGTAAAGGGTCTTGGTCTGCAGGTCAAAATTCGACTGCCGACCGAAGCGCTCACCGATGGGCGACCAGAGTTCATAACGAACACCAATATTCACCGTCAGCTTACGATTGACCTTCCAGTCATCCTGGAAATATCCAGCCCAGGCGACCTTCTGGGAAGAAATGAAGTTGGTGGTCGAGATTGAAGCGTTGTCAATCTGGCCGAGCAGGGCGGACGCGATCGAATCGCCCGTGCTGGCCGCAACAGTTGGTCCCAGTGAAGATCGGGCAGCGGACGGGAAGGCGGTCTGGTTCGAACTGTAGTTCACGACTCCGTGCGGGGAAGGAACCTGAAAGAACGGGAATTTGATCTGCCGATATTCGGCGCCCATCTTAATGGCATGGGATCCCTTGCTGATTGCGACGTTTTGGATAAAGTTCAAAACGTTGTTGTACTCCAGCGTCGGGCTCCAGTTGGCACCACCGAAACTGGTGTAACCAGCGGCCTGGAAAAGGGGCAGACCACCATTGCCAAGGTAATTTCTGGTTGGGTTATAACCGCCGATACCGAATTCCTTGAACAGATCGGCGTCCGGGTTTGCGCCCACACGGGAAGTGACGAGCCGCGTGAAGCTGCCACGCGTTTCGGTCACCAGCGTCGGAGTCCAGACACGCGTATAGCTGAGCTGCACGTTGCGGTTCAGGTTGACTTCCGCGACACCGCTGAAACCGCTGTTATCCAGAGCACCCGGGAAGGGGGCCACGTTAGTTTTGCGGATCTCACCCCAGCTCAGCGAGCCGAAGAGGCTGTCCTTGTCGCTGATGCGGTAATCCGCACGGGCGTCACCCTGATGGACTACCTGCCCGCCAGCCGTGTTGTAGACGTAGTTACCGGTTGGCTGGTTGCCCGTGATGATGGGCCGATTGGTATTGGGGAAAAGCTGAACGAGCTTGTTGAAGGCGGGGTCGAAACGGCTCACCGGGATGCGGTTGGCCGGAAAGGCCGTCCGTGAAGTTGGCGCGGTGATGGAGCCGACAGTGGTAGCCGGGTCGAAGATCTGACCCTTAATAAACTGAACGGTTTGACCCGAGGCGTCCTGGAACGTTGCGTTCTGGCCAAGGAGGGTCGCGAAATCGCCCTGCTTAAAGGCTGCGGTGGGAATGGTTCCGTTCGTATTGAGGAAGCCGAGACCACCGATACCACCAGAAGATGCTGTCCGGGTGGCCTGATAGTCACCGAAGAGGAAGAGCTTGTTCTTCTGGATCGGGCCGCCGAGGGTGGCCCCGTACTGATTCTGGATGAAGGGGCCGCGCTTCGAGCCGACCCGGTTGTTCGTCCAGCTGTTCGCGTTCAGGTTGCGGTTCTGGAGAATTTCGAAGAGGCTGCCATGCACGGTATTGGTGCCCGATTTGAGATTGACGTTAATCACGGCACCGGCTCCACGGCCGTACTCCGCGTTGAAGCCGTTGGTCATCACAAACATTTCGCCGATCGCTTCCACTGAGGGACCCACAGCGTAGGCCGTCTGGTTCAGGAAGTCGATGGTGTTGACATTGTTGTCCACACCGTTGAGCAGGAAGTTGTTTTGGCCGTTGCTGCGAACGCCGCCGGCGGAGAAGCTGCCGTTGGCACCATCGCGTGCGCCGGGTTCACCAGGCACCACGCCGGGCGAAAGCCGGGCGAGATAGGTGAAGGTCCGATTGCCACCCAAGGGTACGTCGGTTAGCTGCTTTGCATCAATCGCGGCGCCAACCTGGGTGCTTTCCGTCTGGAGAAGGGGCGCGGAGGCGCTGACTTCCACAGTCTGGCCGATGTCGCCGATGGTCAGGGCGATACTGACGCCCGTACGTTCGCCGGCGCGGAGCAAAATGTCTTTCTGCTCGGCTTTCTTGAAGCCGGGTGCTGTCACGGTGACGTTGTAGAGTGCGGGCTTGAGCGCCGGACGGGTGAAGTCTCCGCCGTTGCTCGTAATCAGCTCATACACCTGCCCGGTGGCGGTTTCGGTCACGGTCACTTTCGCATTGGCGACCACGCCGCCTGAGGCATCCGTGACGGTGCCGGTAAGAGTTGCAAGATCGCGTTGCGCAAACAGTGCGAACGCCGTAAATAGTGTTAGCAGGGCAACTCGTAGCCCTGTAGTAAATCGATTCATAAACCTCCCGTTATCGCGCATAAAGCGAGATAGACCATTCAAACGTATCACCTTAGAGACTCCACATCAATGACTTAGAGCACTTTCAGTGGCGATTTTAAGCGCATAAAACCACTCTCCCTGCTATATGAAAATGCGAAATTTCGCGGTATGGGATCCGGTAGCACCGCATAGACCGGAAGCCCTTGATAAATTGGAGGTTAGCTAACAGCCCAGCTGTTTTTTGGTACTCAACCGCCATCCCCGGCCAGGGGTGGCTACCAAAAATGGAATTGGAACGGAGGGGCTAAAGAAATGGATGGCAGGCCCGGATACGCCGGGCTGGCGATATAGTGGGGAGGCATGTCTCTCGCTCCCCGGAAGTGCCACCCCGGTTCCAGCCTACGGCTGCTGGCAGCAGGGCTATGGGGCCTGGTGGCGTTCGCCCAGAACGGCTATGTCGACGCCCGGCAATGCGCCACCTGCCACAGGCAGATCGCAGACGACTACAGCAAGACCGGGATGGGCAGATCCTTCTATAAGCTGACGCCGGCCAAGCTAACTCCAGACAGGGTCGCTGAGGATTTCACCAGGCGGAACCAGTTCACACACCAGGTATCGGGCACCACGTTTTCTATGGTTGTGCGAGGTGGCGAGTACTTCCAGCGTCGGAGCCAGGTCGGTTTTGGCGGTAAGGAAACGAACGTTGAGGAGTCCCGGATCGATTATGTGATGGGCTCCGGCAATCACGCCCGCTCCTACCTGCACCGAACTGCGGCAGGAACGCTGATTGAGTTGCCGCTCGGCTGGTACCCGGGGCCGGGCCCGAACGGGACATGGGGTATGGCGCCGGGGTCGGATACGGATCACCCCCGGACGCGCCGTTTCATTTCCTACAAGTGTATGTTTTGCCATAACGGAATCCCGCAGATTCCAAAGGCGAACGAACTGCCCGACAGTGACCCCGTCTTTACGGGTGAGTTGCCGGAGGGGATCGACTGCCAGAGGTGTCACGGGCCCGGCGCGGCTCACATCCAGACGGTTTCGACGCCAGGTGCCCGACCAGCGTCGATCCGGGAGAGCATTGTGAATCCGGGGCGGCTCAGCCCGGAGCGAGCGATGGAGGTGTGCATGCAATGCCACCTTGAAACCAGCAGCACGCGCATTCCTGCTACGGTGGTCCGTTTCGACCGTGGTCCGTTCTCTTATAAACCGGGGGAACCGCTGGCGGACTTCATGCTGTCGTTCGACCATGCTCCGGGCACCGGTCACGACGAGAAATTTGAAACGGTAAGTTCCGTCTACCGGCTGCGCAAGTCCCGGTGTTTCACCGAAAGCGCCGGAAAGATGACGTGTCAGACCTGTCACGATCCCCACCGGGTGCCGCGAGGAGCTGCCGCTACCGCTCATTACGCGAAGGTCTGCAACCAGTGTCATAACGTCCGGCAGGGTGAAATCCCACCGCTCGCCACGCTGGTGCGGAGCGGGAAACACCCGGCAGGACAGGACTGCGTGGCGTGTCACATGCCCAAACGCCGCGCCGAGGATATCCCGGAACTGACCATGACCGAACACCGGATCACGGCCCGACCGCCTTCCGGAGACCTGCTCGCGAAACTTCCGCCGCCCTCGACCGACCACTATCGGGGGGAGGTGGTGCCTTACTATCCCCTGCCCTTCCCCGCCACGGGAGAAAATGCGCTCTATCTGGGAGTGGCGCAGGTTGGGTTGCAGAACAACGTGGACGCGGGGCTCCCACAACTGGCCCGTGAGGTAGCGGAACAGAAGCCTCGAAATCCGGAGTTCTATGTATTGTTGGGTGATGCCTGGGAGGGCGTGGGGAAACATGCCGAGGCGGTGCGGGCCTATGAACAGGCGCTGCAGCTCCAGCCCGACTCGGTGCGCGCCCTGCGTTCCCTGGCGACGGCGCTCCAGGAATCCGGCAAGGGGGCTGCGGCTGCCGCTGCGCTGGAGAAGGCTCTCAAGCTGGCACCTGTCGATCCGGAAGCGTGGTTTCGATACGGAATTCTCGACGTGGCCGCAGGACGTGCCGGAGCCGGGGTGGAGAAGATTCGTAAGGCCATCGGCCTGGACCCCAGCCTGCCGGAAAAATCGCGACGCCTGGCCGAGGCCCTCCTCGTAGTCGGCGACCTGGACGGGGCTATGACGGCTTTGACGGTCGCGCTCAAGACCGATCCCTATGATGAGGATGCGTGGGATCTGGCGGGCCGGGTGCTGTCCCAGAAAGGGCAGATCGAGGAAGCGATGTTCCACTTCGAGCGGGCCGTGAAATTGCGCCCCGACTCGGCACCGCATTTGTTCGACTATGGTCTGGCCCTGGCGCGGGCGGGACGTTTTGATGAAGCGCAGGCGCGGGGTGAGGCAGCCGTGAGGGCGCAGCCGGGGTTCGCCGACGCGCATGAATTACTGGGCGGCATCTTCGAGCAGAAGCGTCAAATTCCGCAAGCTGTGGCGGCCTATCGACGGACCCTGGAACTGAAGCCCGAAGCCAGCCGAACGCATCTTCGCCTGGGCGTTGTACTGGCGGCGGCGGGTGATCGCACCGGGGCGGAAGAACACCTCCGCGAGGCGGCCAAAGCCCGCGACGCCGCAGTATCCCGACAGGCGTCAGCGCTGCTGCAACAGCTCAAGCCCTGACGAACGGGTTTCTGGCTGTAGACCGCGCTGCGAGCAGCAGTAATACGCCCGCCAACAGATATACTCCCGAGGCCATCGCAATGGAGGGCCCCAAACCCTGGCTCTGCGAAACGAACCCGATGACCAGGGGAGCGCTGCCACCTCCGGCGAGCCAGCCGACGGTGTTCATGAACCCCGCCGCTGTTCCGCGAGTCTCGGGGCCCACGGTATCGAACACCGACGCGAAGATGTTCGCGTCATACAGTCCCTTGAACAAGCCCCAAACCGTCAGCGAAACGATCAGCCACCCCAGCGACTGCGTTAGCCCGCACAGCACCACGCACGGAGCTCCGCCGAATACCCCGATTGCCTGAACCAGCATGCGACCTCCGGGCGTTCGCTCCCTCCATTTATCCGCCAGCCAGCCCCCTGCCAGCGACCCCACGGCGCTCGCCAGCTGCACATAAATGGTGGCACTCAGACCCGCCATCGCCAGGCTCATATGGAACTTTTCAAACAGAAATTTCGGCATCCACGTCAACAGCACCACCGCCACAAAATTGGCGCAGCAGAAGGCCCCCATCAGCAATACTGCAGCCTTTGAAGACCAGATCTGGCGCAGGCCCTCTTTCAGGGGAAGATCCCGTGGCTTCTCGTTATCTGCGGCACCACGTACCGGCTCCAGCAACCAGCGATTCAGTGCCAGCCCCAGCAAGATACCCAGCACCCCGAAAACCACAAAGGACCAGCGCCAGCCATACACCTGGCCGATGAGACCCGCAAAAAAGCCGCCTGCGATCGTGCCCGCGTAAACACTCGTTTGGTGCACGCCAATCGCTCTCGAACGGGTTGCCTGACCGTGGTAATCACTCACCAGCGACATCGACGCCGGGAAGTAGAACATCTCCCCCATCCCCTCGAGGGCGCGCATGACGAAAAGACCACGAAAGCCCGTGACCGCAGCGGTGGCGGCACAGATGACGCTCCACACGTAGAGGCCTCCGAGGATGGCCGTCTTGCGCCGAATGCGGTCCACAATGGCCCCGGCAAACATGCCGCCGAGACCGTATACCCAGGCAAACGCAGACCCCAGCAGGCCCAGTTGCACATTCGTGAGATGCATGGAATCCTGCAGCAGTGGAAACACCGAATAGATCGCCTGGCGGTCGGCGTAGTTGAAGAACGAAATGCCCCACAACATGGCCACGACCTGCCACTTGTAGTTGGGAGAGGTACCGTTCTTCATTTCTTCACCAGCCAGACTTCGGCAACCTGAACGCCTCTGCCGTTGCCACCGCCACCCGCTGGTTTGGTCCATTCGAGGAGCAAATCGCCGGAGGCGGTTGCCTCGCGCGGAATATCAAACTCCACCGGAGCAATTGGCTTCGGTTTGTTCAGGAAAGGGTGGACTTCCTTCCCGTTGGCGGTGAGTCGGAGTTGTACCGCGGAATCTCCGCCGTAGACCACCCGCACGCGGTATTGTGCCTCGCGATTCAGGTTGGGGTAACGCATGCGCAGAGGCGTATCGCCCAGCGTTTCGGCATCGGTAAACCAGCTGACACGATTACCCTGTTGCGGCAGGTCTCCAAAACCTGTGAGTGGCGATTTCAGGAAGTCGGGATCCTGGGCGTAAGGGAGGCCGGGAACGAGATGAGGCTGCCGGGCAACGTCACCCAGGTCGTCATAAAACCCGCCGGGACCAGGGTTGGTCCATGCGGCGAGACGTTCGAGACGTGCCATGCGCTGCTTCTCATCGGGGACGCCGCGGATAGAAGTGAATTGCGTGCGCAGCCACATGCGGTCATTGAGCGCGAAGTCGACAGCATCCAGATTGGCTCCGCGGCCGAGCCCGATGGCTGCATAGCGGGACACGCTGAGTTGCATGTGAATGCTCTGGAACAGGGCCTCGGCGAGTTCAAAGATGCGAGCTCGCAAAACCCGCGCGCCCGGCGTCAGCTCGTCCCGAAACAGGATTTCTTCCGCTTCATTCATGGCCCGCTCCGAGCCCGCTTGAGCCGCATTCCCGAGCACGGCTAAGGCTCTCGCCTGCTGTCCCTGTTCAATTGCCAGCCGGGTCCGAAGAAAAGCGTCGTAGTGAGCGCGATACAAGGCCTGCTGGAAGCGCCAGTTCTGCCGTAGTTGGGGTGCGGCCGTGTGCTCTACAGCCTGGAGTTGTTGCAGTGTGGTCTCTACGCCGCCATTGGTGGCCAGGGGCCCGTGCCAATTTGCTTCGAGGGCCAACAGGGTTTGTGCGAACGCTTCTTCCTGATCGGGGCCAATGAAGAAACGACTGTAGTCCCGTAACAGGTCTGTGACGTTCGCTTCTGGATTCCAGCCGAGGCCGCTCCAGACGAACTTGTTTACATCGTCGTTGCAGCCTTCCGAGTAAGCTACAAAGCCCGCCGAGGCCGCCATGTAGCGCCGAAAGATGGCCGCCTGCTGGGTGGGCCTGGGGTTGATCACTTCGCGGGCTTCGGTCGTGGCGTAGGCAAAGTCCCAGCCCGGCGCGGGAAATTCCGCGCGCAGAGAATGCGTGATGTCGGGGTAGAACCGAACGGGATACCGCTGCGGAATCCGCGCCCGCAACTCCTCAATGCTGCCCCGAACCTGCGGCCCAAACACCACCCCGGCCAGCCAAGTCGGCTCCTGCGCCACAATGCCGATGAACTCATCCAGCCAGGCTTTGTCAAAGCTCTGCGGCGACACCCACATTGTTGCCTTCGGGTGATACTTACGCAGATTCGCAGCCTGCTTTTCCAGCAGCGCCATCAGATACTTCGGCTGCGTATGCCCCGGATCGCCACCGGGCACAAACACCGCATCCACCCTCGGCAACTTCTGGAACACCGCGCCCCACTCGGCCAGAGCGAACTCGACCGTCTTCGCATCCGAATAATCCTTATCCATGGCCGGATACCAGATCGACACGTCCATCCCGTACTCGCCCCCAAGCCGCGACATTTCCGCCATCATATTGATCGGTGTGAGTGGAAAATGCGGGCTGTCATCATCGTCATCCGAACGTGGCGGAATGAGTTCGATGGTGTTGGTTCCGAACAGGGCCAGTTCGCGGATGTACTGCTCCCACATGGGCACCGTCCAGCCGTCGTAGGAGTTGGTTTTGGGGCGGTAGCCCAGCTGGTGACCCCGAATCGCGATCTTCGGTGCGGTGGTCACCGCCAGGCCGTCGGAGATGTCAAAACGCTGGCGGGACATCCGCGCCTGGCGCAGGAAGTAGCCGGTGCCAAACATGACGCCACGATCATCATTGCCGGAAATGGTAACGCCACGCGGGGTCGCGGTAACACTGAAACCCTCTGCCGGGCCCGTGCCGCGCACCAGGGAGAGGACCGGGCCGCCGGTCGCGTTGCGCCCGAGGCGGAGTTGCGTTCGCTTTTCTACCTCTTCGGTGATCACCTGCGCGGCCTTCTTTTCGATGGCTGTTGCATTGGGGCGCAATTGCAGGGAAGCGGTTCGAAGATCCAGTGCGTTACCCATGGCAGTCACGGCCAGGCAAGAGAAGACAAGCTTTGCGGTCACCTCGCGATTATAAAGGCTCCCCTCGAATGCCAGCCCGGTACAATGGGAGAAGTGCCCAAGGTAACCTTTCTCCCCGCCAACGAAACGTTCGAGTACGAAGAAGGCAAGTTGCCCTACAAAGGCCACGGTCTTCCCGGCTCCCTGCTCGACATCGCGATGAATTTCGGCTTCCACCTGGAACACGCCTGCGGAGGAAGCTGCGCCTGCACCACCTGCCACGTCGTGACTAAACAGGGCGTGAACAACCTGTCTGAAATGGAAGACGACGAGATGGACCGGGTGGAACAGGCCGCCGGGGTTGAGCTAAACTCCCGCCTCGGCTGCCAGGCCATCGTCAAAGGCGATGTCACCGTCCTCATCCCGGAATGGAATCGCAACTACGTTAGCGAAGGGCATTAAAGGGCACCCCGGATCAAAAGGGGGCTTCTGCTGCTGCATGGTACAAGAGGGATGATCCGGGTCGCGTTGATGGCACTGCTGTTGCAGCAGCCTGATTTTGAGGCCTTGTACCGCCAGGCGCTGGCCGATCGCGAGAAATCGCTGGGGCAGAACGCGGCTAAGACAGTGGAGAGTGCGCGAGACCTCGGGCTCTTTCTGGCGGGGCGGGGCGACTATTCCGCAGCTCTCCCCTATATAGACCAGGCGCTGACCACCACAAACACCGCCGAGGGAGCCACTGTGCTGCACAACTGGGCTGTCGCTTTGGAGCAGACCAACGCCACGCTGGCTGAACGGATGTACCGTCTGGCCCTGCGGATACGGGAAAAGACGCTCCCCTCCACCGATATCGAACTGGCCGGCACGCGACTCAACCTCGCTGAACTTCTGACTGAGCGGGACAACCGGGAGCGAGAGTCGCTGGCTGTGCTGGCTCTGACGGCTTTTGACAGGAAGCCCGGACTTGCCGAGGGGAGATCCGGCCGCGCCTGCGGTTTGCTGGGCGCGTTGCTCGCAACCAAAGGGGATGTTCCTGGCGCGGAGCGGATGCTGCGACGCGCCGTGGGCCTGCTCGAGAAGGCCCACGGCCTGAAATCGCCGGAGACGGCCAGTGCGCTGGAGGACCTGGCTGATCTGCTCACGCAGACAGGCAGGGCGTCAGCGGCCCGCCCGCTGGTTGAGAGGGCGGAGCGGATTCGCAGAGGGGCCCGCTAGGCGGTAGATTCCGATCCAGTGATTGGTGAAGCTGAGCAGGGGCGACGGCTGCACCTTCGGCATATGGCATCCGACGCACGCCAGAGTCCCCACCGTGGTCGTGTGTCTCGCTTGGGCATGGCAAGCCACACATTTGGCGCTCGCGGCGGGTATCGTGTCCTGGTGCGTGTTGTGGCACGAGAGGCAGGAGAGACGGCCCTCGCTTTTCAGGAAGCACGCGCTTTGCGAAAAATACACGGGCTGGTGGCGAACGTTCCAGGGGTTTTCGAAATTGGTCGCAACATCTCTCGCCGGCGGCATGCGATGGCACTGTCCACAGAGCGAGTTGATCTCCGCAGATGACAACCGGGCAGGGTTTCGAATGGTCTCCGCATCGGGCTTCGCGGCATGTGCGGAACCTGGACCGTGGCAGTTTTCGCAGTGGACACCGGGCTCAAACGGCTGCACCGCACGGTCCGTTCCCAGGCTGAGCGGACCGGTGGAATGGCACTGGAAGCAGCGCAGAATACTCGCTTCCGGCGCGAAGGTCGGGTAGTGCACCCCGGCAGGTGTGGAGTGGCCCGGTGTCAGCGAAAGAGCGTTGGTCTTGCGGTACCAGGAGAGGCCGTGCTCCAGATAAGAGTCCTCATCGGCCTGAGAAACAAAGGTGACGGCCTGGGCTCCGGCGCCAAAGGCCCAGCGCCCGTCCTGGGCACGGTGCAGGGCCAGCGCGTGGTGGCTGGTAGCCTGGGTGCGTGCGATCCCGGAATGACAAACGACGCAGGACCTCGAACCAACGAAGTCCTGCGCCGTGAGTATTTGGGCGCTAAGTATCAGTAGCGCAAGCGCTACCAAGTAAAGCGGCCACTGTACTGGAACTGGCGACCGAGGTAGCCAGGCTGCTGTGCCGTGATGGTACCGAACGCCGATGTTCCGAACGCGGTGGAAGGCAGATCGCCGTTAAAGGAATTGGTGGCGTTGTAACTTTCCATGCGCAGCTCAAACTTGATTTTCTCGGTAACCGGGAACGTCTTGGCGAGAGTCAAATCAATATTTTTAAAGCGCATGCCTTTGATTCCTTCATACTGCAGAGGATTGGTCCGGCGTGTAAAGGCAGGAAGGCGCTGGAACTTCGTAGTGTCAAAGGCACGCGTCTTCGTCGGGTTGGCAACGGAGGGATCGCCATCCACAAGGAAGCCGCCAAACCGGAGGTACTGACCGGTATTGAAGGAACCCAGACCGCTCAGCGACCAGCCCCCGAATACCCCGTCCACAAACTTATTGCCCTTCGACAGGAACCTGCGCCCGTTGCCGATGGGCAACTGGTAGATGGCTGCTCCTGTCATCCGGTGGCGCGGATTGA
This sequence comes from Terriglobia bacterium, assembly GCA_010084195.1. GTDB lineage: Bacteria > Acidobacteriota > Terriglobia > Bryobacterales > Bryobacteraceae > BOG-234. The sequence continues at coordinate 28,047 of RGPS01000015.1, read as the reverse complement.
CGGCGCGGAAGTAGGTCAGGGTGTCGGTGAAATTGTCCTGCTCGTCGTAATACTCTTTGTTCATTTCGCGGTTGTAGTTGTAACCCATCACCATGTTGAGGCCATTGACGAAGGGACGCTGCAACTGAATCTGGAGCGCCTGGTAGCGGTTGGCACCGAGGGGTGTCAGGCGCTGCTGAATATCACCGTATTGGGGATATTGGCGAAGCAACTGGGAAATTGCCACGTTGGCCTGTGTTCGCAGCTGGCCCGGCATCTTGTCTTCCGCAAGTTTGTTGAAGAACGGATTGGCGACATTGGCGGAGATCGCCGCGCCCCTCGCGTAGCCAATGCGGGGATCGACCTGGTTTACATTACGGGTGACGGGGGCATTGGCCCCGAAGTTAATGAAGTAGGTCGCGTCCAACACAATCTTGCCGGGGAGCGCCCGCTGCAGGCTGAAGTTGATGCGGTCATTGTTGCCAACTTTGAAATCCTGATTGTAGAAGATCGGCGAGCCACCCAAGTCGGTATAACGACCGAATTTCTTGCCGCTGACGGGCACCAGCCCACCCGGGAAAGGATTGCTGAGCCTCGATTGAGGTACGCCGGTCAGCAGCGGTAAGCCGCGGCTGGTGGCTTCGAAGCCCGGGTAGAAAACGCTGCCCAGGACATCGAGCCCGTCAGTGAGAGTCGAAGGAACGAGATACCGGGCATAGCCGACCCGGAATGAGGTCTTGTCATTCACCCGGTAGGCAAGCCCGAAACGGGGCATGAGCAGGAATTTCTGTGCATTCCACGAGCCCCGGTTCTTCTCATCCGTGAAGACCCAGGCTCCGTTGTAGCTCGGGTTGCCGGTCCGGAATGCAGCGGCGGCAGCCGGAATCACGGGCGCACCCGCACCCTGGAATTCGGGGATCGCAGAGTTGAGATCCAAATAACGGGAAAGGCGGTTTTGCCCGTCGAGCATGGGCGATTCATACTCATAACGCAGACCAATATTGAGCGTCAGCCGCTGCGTGACCTTCACGTCGTCGTGGAAGTACAGGCCATAGAACGGACTCTCCAAACGATGCTTCTTCGCCTGATCTGCAAAGGCATTCCGCGCAATCCGGTACATCCACGCCTCGAACGTATCGCCCGAAGCATAGGTATTCCGGTACCGGAGCATCCGCACAAACACGTCATGCACCAGATCCTCCGACACGGCCTGCTTGCCCGTCAGCCGGAAGAAGAACCGGAACAGACTCCGGTGCCGTCGCTCGTACAGTTCGCTCATACCGTTCAGGTCGCCGCGCGAGACTGCCGCCATCAGTTCGTGGTCAGTTTGCTTCAAATCAGCCTGCCAGCCTCGCCTTCCAAATCATGTAAACTGCGCCTGCGCGAAAAGGTTACAGAAAAATCTCTATTCTTTAGCGAACATACCCCAACTGTAGTCCGTTAATCTGTAGTAGAACTCATGAGCCTTGCAATCTCCGTCCGCAGCCTGCATAAATCTTACGGTGACTTTGAGGCCGTCCGTGGCATCGACTTCGAAGTGGAGACTGGCGAAGTCTTCGGCCTCCTCGGCCCCAACGGTGCCGGTAAAACCACCACCGTCGAGATCCTGGAAGGTATTCGGCAGCGAACCTCCGGCGACGTTCTCGTCCTCGGCTATGATCCCGACAAACAGAAGAAGCAACTCAAGGACCGTATCGGCGTCTGCCTCCAGTCCACCAACCTGCCCGATAAGATCAAGGTCCACGAGGCTCTGGAACTCTTCGGTGCCCTCTACAGCCGCATGGCGGACCCCAACATGCTGCTGAAGCGCCTGCAACTTGAGGATAAGCGCAATGCCAACTATTCCACGCTCTCCGGTGGCCAGAAGCAACGCCTCGCCATCGCGCTTGGCCTGATCAACGACCCCGCCCTGCTCTTCCTTGACGAACCCACCACCGGCCTCGACCCGCAGGTGCGCCTGGAAATCCACGCGCTGGTTACAGAGCTCCGTTCCGAAAAACGCACCATTCTGATGACCACCCACTACATTGAGGAGGCCGAACGCCTCTGCGACCGAGTCGCTATCGTCGATGCCGGTAAGGTGATTGCCATCGGGACGCCGACGGAGCTTAAGGCAAAGAGCGCGGGCAAGTCCACTATCTCGATCGCCTGTAACCGGGCGATGGACCCGGCAGCTATGCCCGAATGGCCGGAAGCGATCAGTTCCAAACTCACAGAAGATAACAAGCGCCTCACGGTGGCCTCCGCCATGCCGGCCCGCACGCTGGTTGAGATCATCAAGTGGGTGGACGCCCAAGCTCTCGGCCTTGAAGATGTGCAGCTCAGCCGCCCCACTCTCGAAGACGTTTTCATTGAACTCACCGGCAAGAAACTCAGGGATTAATCGCGCATGAAAACTTACCTCACGCTCATCCGCATGGATATCCGGCTGGCCTTCCGCCAGAAGGTAGTCATCTTTTTCAACTACCTCATGCCCCTCGTGTTTTTCTTCGTGTTCGCGCAGTCCTTTCACGCCGAGCAGGGTGGAGCTATTCTGCAGGTCATCACCATGGTCACGGTCATCGGCATCCTTGGCAATGGCCTGTTCGGAGCCGGTTTGAGAGCCGCGCAGGAGCGCGAAAACAACATCCTCCGGCGTTACAAAGTAGCGCCCATTTCTCCGCTCCCCCTGCTCGTCGCCTCCACGGTCACGGGCCTGGTCGTCTATATGCCCTACATCATTTTGATGCTCGGCATTTCCCACTTCCGCTACGGTATGGCGTGGCCCGAGAACCTCACCACCATTCTGGTGTTCATTATGCTCGGCGTCGTCGCCATCCGTTCGCTCGGCCTGATCATCGCGTCTGTGGTCAACTCCATGCAGGAAAGTGGCATTCTCGTCCAGATTGTCTACATGGCGATGCTCTTCCTCAGTGGCACCACGTTCCCTACCTCCATGTTCCCGGACTGGCTGATGACGGTCACCCAGTTCATCCCAGCTACCTGGCTCGTTACCGGCCTGCAGGGCATCATCCTCCGGCAGGAAACCCTCGCCCAAAACTGGCAGGCTGTTGGGGCTCTGATCCTCACTGCCGCCACCGGGCTCTTCCTCTGCGTCAAACTCTTCCGCTGGGAAAAAGAAGAAAAAGTCCGCCCCGCTTCCAAACTCTGGGTGGTCGCCGTCCTGCTGCCCTTCGTCCTCCTGGGAACCTGGCAGACACACGCCAAAGATAACGTCAAGAAGACGAAGATTCTGGAACGCCAGCTCGACCGGTCCCGCACCACCCTCATCCGCAATGCCCGCATCTTCATAGGTGACGGCAGGGTCATCGAAAATGGCGCGGTTCTCGTCAAGAACGGCAAGATCGCTGAAGTTTACGAAAACAATATCCCCGATCCGAAAGACATCAACGCAGCCGTTACTGAAGCCGCCGGCAAGACCATCCTGCCCGGCCTGATTGACACCCATGTCCACCTCGGCGTCCCTGGCGGCACCATGGATGACTGGAAAGATTACGACGTTGTGAAAGCCATGCAGCGCGAGCTCGGGGCCTATCTCTACAGCGGTGTCACCGCCGTCCGCAGTGTGGGCGATTCGCTTGATACCAGCCTGAAAATTCGCGACACGGTGAACAGCGGCGAAAAGCTGGGAGCCGAATTCTTCCTCGCCGGCCCCCTGTTCACCACGCCAGGCGGCCACGGTACCGAGTATTTCCGCGCCATGCCGGAGAACATGCGCCTCCAGGCCGAAGCGCAGTTCCTGCGGATGCCGAAGACTGCCGACGAAGCGACCAAAGCCGTCGAGGGCCTGAAACTCTCGGGTGTTGATGCAATCAAGGGCATCATGGAAGCCGGTGTCGGTGGCTCGCTCTACAACCGCATGGACCCCGCCATCCTCGACGCCATCGGCTCTGCGGCCATCCGCAACCACCTGCCGTTCGCCGTCCATACCGGCGATGTGCGGGATATCGAAGACGCCCTCCACGCCGGTGCCAGCTCTATCGAACACGGTTCTTTTCGGCAGCGCATCCCGGATGCCGTTTTTGAAGCCATGGCGAAGGCCGGTGTCTCGTATAACCCGACCCTTTACGTCGTGGCAGCCTTCCCGCAATTCGCCGCCGGTAAGCTCGATCTGCTGCAGCGTTCGCTCGTCCAGCAGGTCGCCCCGCCAAAGCTTCTGGCATCTACCCGCCGCATGATCGAATCCCCCGACGTAGCCAAAATGCGAAAGGCCATCGGCGACTACCGCATCGACATGGCGATCACAAAGGACAACCTGTTTCGGGCATGGAAGGCCGGGGTCCCGCTCGTCACCGGCAGTGATGCGGGCAACATGCTCGTCTTCCACGGCCCCACCATCCAGTACGAACTCCAGCTCTGGGTAGAAGCCGGGATCCCCGTGACCGTAGCCCTGCAGGCGGCAACGCTAAACGCAGCGAAATCGCTGCGGGCTGACGCGCGCTTTGGCTCCATCGAGAAGGGGAAGGACGCGACAATGCTGGTCGTGGACGGCAATCCGCTACAGGACATCAAAGCGGCCGAAGCTATTTCGTTTGTCATGTTCAAAGGAGAACGCGTGAACCGAGCCGAGTTGCTGAAGCAGGAGTAGGCCAAACGCAAGCGAGGGCGAGATCCGCCCGGGGTGACACTGGGCAGCCACACCATCGCAGCTGGCAATCCCTGGACGAGATCCGACGGGGCTTCCCCTCAACCGCGCGAGGGTTGAATTCCTGGCCAAACGCATTTACATCAAAGCATTTCTCACGCACGCCGAGTACGACAGAAGGGGTTGGATGAAATGGCTGTGATCGAAACTGATGCCGAGAACGAGCGGTTCATCGCGGAACTGGAGCGGCTCGATTCCCTTCCGGCGATGACGTCGGAAGAAAGCAGCCTCGCCGAACTCCTGACTGTCCTCATCGACCGTTTCGAGTCCCGATACGACCTGGGATCGGCATCTCCCCTTGATGCCCTCAAGTCCCCCATGGAAGATCGCGGCCTCCGCCAACGCGACCTGATTCCCGTTTTCGGCTCCAGCAGTGTTGCCTCAGAAGTTCTGACCGGCAAGCGTGAAATTAGCGAGCAGCACGCCCGACGCCTCGCCGAGTTCTTCTCGGTCCCCTCAGGCCTCTTCATTTAAGGCACTGCCCCGCAACATCCCTTCGTCGCCGGATTCCCGCGCTTCGTCGGCTCATTCCGCAGCTCGTCAGAAACCGCGCGACCTTCCCTCCCCACCAGCCTTAATCTCAACTCAGGAGGGAACAACACATGTTCCGCAAGCAACTCATCGCAGTTCTTTTCACCGTCACCGCCCTCAGCGCCGCACGCTTTGATGACAAGGTCCGCAACGACTTCTTCTCCGGCTTCTTCGGAAACCAGGCCGCCCTCGAACGCGGCATGAAGGTGACCGCGGAGGTAATTGGCGACGCCATCACCCAAAACTCTCCCGACCTTGCCGAGGCTCTCGCCTGGCACGGTTCCGGCCTGATGTTCCTCTCGGGCCAGAAGTTTCGCACCGGTGACATCGCCAACGGAACTGAGCTATGGATCAAAGGCAATGAAGAAATGGACCGCGCAGGTACTCTCGCACCGGACAACGTCGGCGTCCTCATCCCCCGCGCCTCCGTTTGGTTTGCCGCCTCCCGCGAAGCCCCGCCCGAGCAGGGGCGCCCCCTCCTCATCAAAGCCATTGCCGATTACGAACGCGTCTTCGAAATCCAAAAAGCGTATTTCGACAAACTCGGCATGCATCCTCGCAGTGAACTCCTCTTCGGCATCGCCGATGGCTACGCTCGCACCGGCAAGCCGGAAAAGGCGAAGGACTACTTCAACCTGCTGGCCGACCTGGGTCCCGCCTCCGGTCATCTGGAACAGGCCAACGCATACCTGAGTGGCACCAGCTACAAGATCCGGGGCGCCGCCTGTGTCGGATGCCACACCAGCAAGTAGCATGAATACAGTGCGACCCACCTGGCGCGAGTTTCTGAAGATCGTGGGACTGAACCTGGTAACCGGTTCAGTCCCCGCTCTCTTTGCTGCGGCCTCTGCCCGCTCTATGACGCTCCCCGAGTTTCTGGGCTGGGCCGCTATGGGCTGCACGTATTCGAACTGCATTGGTCTGCCGTGCTGGCTGGTGATTCCATCACTTGCGAGAGAAACACAGGGCCGGCCGGCCATCCTCCGCTTCGTCGCCCTGCTCAGTACGTTTGCGCTTTTCGCGGTTCTGGGCTGTGCTGTCGCGAATACCCTCATCTGGCCCTTCGGTGCGTTCGGCAGAAGACCTCTTGGGGCCATCCTCTTCTTCTCAGTCCGCATCTGCTTACTTATCTCGCTCGGAGTGGGTGCCATTCTTTTCATCATCGAAACGCTCCGGGCGCGCCTCGACGCCGCAAATGAGGAACTGGCTCAACAGCGCCTGGCTGAAGAGCGCCAGCGGAAAATGGCAGCCGAAGCCCGCTACGCGTCACTGGAATCACGGGTCCGGCCTCACTTTCTGTTTAACACCCTCAATTCCATCTCGGCCCTGGTTCGGGAAGATCCCGCAGAGGCAGAACGAATGATCGAGCGCCTCGCCGAACTTCTGCGCTTTAGTCTCGACAGCGAACTCACCGGCCTAATCACCCTCTCCGAGGAGCTTCGCATAGTGGAAGAGTATCTCCAGATCGAGCGCGTTCGCTTCGGCACCCGCCTGAGTTTCCACATCGAAGTAAGTCCCGAAGCCCAACCCGTCATGGTCCCGCCACTCTCCATCCAGACCCTCGTCGAAAACAGCGTCAAATATGCCGTCGGTGTCCAGCGCGAGGGCGCGGAGATCATGGTCGAAGCCAGCCTCTCGAATGGCCGGCTGATGGTTCAGGTGCGCGACAATGGCCCCGGCTTCACAGATCCCGCGACATCCAAACCTGGCCATGGCCTGGACTTACTGAGCCGCCGCCTCGAAAGCCTCTTCGGAAGCTCCGCGTCTCTCGAATGGCGAACTCAGGACGGGTTCACTGTGGTCTCCCTGTCGGTGCCCGCATGATTCGCGCCTGGGCCCTCGACGACGAACCCCTCGCCCTGCGGCGTCTTATCCGCATGCTTGAAGAAACCGGACGGGTTCAGGTCGTGGGCCACGCAACCGATCCGACCGAGGCTCTCGAACGCCTCAACACTGCTTCGTTCGACGCGCTTTTCCTCGATATCGAGATGCCCGGTCTCACTGGCTTTGATCTGCTTCAGCGCCTCACCGTATCGCCCGCCATCGTCTTCACCACGGCCTTTGACAGGTATGCCGTGAAAGCCTTCGAAGCCAACGGCACAGACTACCTGTTGAAGCCAATTACCCCGGAAGCTCTGGCGCGCGCCGTTGCCCGCCTTGAACAGAAGGCCTCGCCCGCCCCGGCCGACTATCGCGCCATGCTCGAAAAGCTATCCGGGGCCCTCGCGCAGAACACCCGGCAGTATGCCCGCCGCCTGCCCTCAAAGCTCGGGGATCGTGTGCAGTTGATTGATCTCGAAAAGGTCACCCATTTCTACGCCGAAGGGAAACTCACCTATGCTGCCACTGCCGACAAAGCACACGTCGTGGACGATTCCATCGTGCAACTGGAGGCCAAACTAGACCCGGCTCAGTTCCATAGAATCCACCGCAGTTACATGGTGAACCTCAGCGCCGTCGCTGAGATCTGTTCCTGGTTTGGAGGCCGCATGGTGGCTCGACTCAACGACACCGCAAAAACGGAACTACCCATCTCTCGCGACCATGTCCGCAGTCTCAAAGACCGCCTTGGCTTCTGACTACTTCCGAACGTCTGCGATCGCCTTCCCCGCCCCCGGTACCGCATAGTCCTCACCCAGAAACGCCGCGAGCGTCGCCGCCACCTGACTCTGCGTCACAGCCGGAACATTCTTCCGCTCACCCAACGGCGGAGTATCAGGTCCCAGAAACGCCATCCAGATATACTTCGAATCCGGGACCTTCTGCCCGTGATCCTTCCACCCTGTTGGAGCTTCGCCACGCCCATGGTCCGGCGTGAAAATCAGCGTGGTGTGGTCCTTGTAACCAGGCATCGACTGTACGGTCTCCCAAAGGATCTTCAAATAGTCATCCACCCGCCGCGCCGACTTCAGATACAACTCGTACTTTCCGTCGTGCGCCCACTCATCCGTCTCACCCAGGGAGATATACAGGACGCGGGGCTTCTTCGCCTTCAGATACTCCATCGCGGTGAAGAACGGGAATGAGTCGAAGGCCTCTCCGTCCCACACCTTCGTCTCTACCTTCAATTTGTTGATCAGCGCGAGTTGCGGAGTCATCGGGGTCATCTGAAATGCGTCATACCCGGCATTCGCCGGAAACCCGCCGCGCTCACCGTTGGCAATCGCGGAGATCACATCCCACGCCCCGAACGCCGCCACCTTGCCCTTAAAAGCAGGCTTCCTGTTCAGCCATTCCAGCACGGTCACATTTCGATTGGGAATCTTGTCATTCGAATCCACTCGCGGGTCCGGAGCTCCCGTCAAAGTCTCGTTGTAGCCCGGGTAAGAGAAATTAAACCCGTTCGTGACATATGCTTCCGACCCCTGGTCGCGATTGCCATAGATCTGCCCCTGCTTCGCCATCGTGCCCCACAGAAAAGGCATGAGCGCCGCCCGGCGTGCCTCCGGCGTATCTCGCCAGTACTCCTTCTTCGCGGCATCAGGATTCGGCACACCGCTTTCTTTATTGAGCAGCGCAGGATCGGCGCCCCGAAATACATCCTGCCAGCGCAGGCCGTCTGTCATCACAAAGATGACGTTTTCCGTCTTGCGCGTTTGAGCGGCAGCCAGACCACAGAAGATCAAGGAACCACCAAGGATGAAAAAATTAGAGAGGCGTCGGGTCACCAGATCATTATGCCAGGCCACGCCTTGTGTTCATGGCTTTGTAAAAAGACCGTCTCATCATCTCTGCCGGCGTCCTCGGACCTCTTCTCCGTGCGCATGCCATCCCCAGTAACAATGAGCCTCAGGTAGTCCCTTTATTTGGCTGGCCGGGAGAGATCAGCCAGGAGTTCGGCAACCCGTCGCCGGATATCCTGACGGGCGACGGCGAGGTCGGCTGAGGGTGAGGGGACATTCCAGTCGCGAATGTTGCCGATGGCAATGGCATTCGGCAGAGTAGCTCCCAGTGTGATGGTGTAGGCTGCGGCCCTGACATCGGCCTCGGCAACCAGGCGAGGCGTTCCTTCCGGTTTCATGCCATCTTTATCCAGTGAATTGGCAATGGCCGGGGGAATGGCTGAATCGGGGTTGGTCCCGCGGGCGGTAGCTCGCCATGGAAGACCTCGTTGTTCGGCGAGGCGATTGAATTCAGCAGTAGCGAGGACGCTTTTTGCCGCCCCGTGCTCGCACACGAAGAGGACCGTCTTCGTGGGCACGAGGCCGGTTTGGCTGGTCTTGCCCGGCGTTTGAGCTGAGAGAGCCAACGCCGCAAGAATCGTCAGGAACAGGTTGAGCGATACCGGTTTCATTGGGTTAGCTCCGCTTCCAGAGTCGCAATAGCTGCGGGGATTACCTCACCTGCCGCTCCAGCCCCGGCGCTGCCTGCACCTGGAACTTCGAACTTACCGCTGAATCCGAGCCGACCCACCGTGGGCAAACGCCCGAACCTGCTCCAGCCTCGTCGACATTGCCTTCCCCGGCACCAGTGATAAACTCAGGCAATCATCCTATCCAGAGGACTAAAAATGCGCCGTTGTTTTCTTGCTCTGCTGTTGCTCACGTGCGTGGCCTCCGCGCAGCCGACCGCAAGTCTCTTCACGAGGGTGGAGCCGATTCTCGGCCGCGAGTGCCGGGGATGCCACGGCGAGGGTCAGGTGCTCTCTGGCCTCGATCTGCGAACAAGGGAAGGTCTGCTCAAAGGCGGCACACGCGGCCCCGCTGTTATCCCCGGCAACGCCGCGAAGAGTCTTTTGTATCAGGCTCTCGAAGGCAACACCCCTCTGCAGATGCCCCCTGGCGGTGCTGCCAGAAAGCTGTCCGCCGAGTCGCTTGCAGCCGTCGCTGCCTGGATCAACGCGGGCGCTGAGTGGGCCGTATCAACCGCACAAACGAAGTGGAACTACCGGGACGAGGACCTCTGGGCCCTTCGGCCAGTCCCACCCCGCGCGGCCGACAAAAATATAGATTCGTTCATCGACGCGCAACTCACGGCCAAAGCGCTGAAGCCGGCCCCCCGCACCGACCGACGCACCCTCATCCGCCGGGCCACCCTCGACCTTACCGGTCTCCCGCCCACGCCTGAAGATGTCGACGCCTTTATTGCCGACAAATCACCGGACGCATTTGCGAGGCTGGTCGACAGGCTTCTAGCCTCGCCCCGTTATGGCGAAAGGTGGGGACGACACTGGCTGGACGTAGTCCGCTATGCCGATACCGGCGGGTACTCGAACGACTTCGAGCGCCCCAATGCCTGGCGTTACCGCGACTATGTAATCCGCAGTTTCAATTCCGACAAACCTTACGACACCTTCATCCGCGAACAACTCGCCGGCGACGAACTGTACCCCGATAATCCTGAGGCGACTATTGCGACCGGGTTTCTGCGGGCCGGACCCTGGGAGCACACTGCGATGTCGGTAGAAGCGGTTACGCGTCAGATGTTCCTTGATGACGTTACGCACGCGACGGCTTCCACATTTTTGGGGCTCACGGTGGGTTGCGCCCGCTGCCACGATCACAAGTTCGATCCCCTCCCGACGCGCGATTACTACAGCCTGCAGGCCATCTTCGCCACTACCGAATTCACCAGGCCCAAACTCCCCTTCCTGCCGACCGAAAACACCAACGGTTTGCCAACCGGAGCCGCACGGCTCGCGGAAGTCGCCAGACGGACCCAGATCCAGATGGACGCCTACAGGACCCCGGCAGACTCCAGAGCTCCTGTCGATCCGGAGAAGGATGAGACCTTCAAACTTTTCCAGAAACACATGCAGTTGTACAAAGAGTCGCTCGACCGCTATGAGCCCAAGGCGTTCGCTGTCTCCAGCGGACCGCTGGACGGCGCAGGTGACGGTGGCCCCAACCTGAAGTACCCGATGCGTGCCGCTTACCAGCCCGCCGAAGTGAAAATCCTTCCGGGCGGGAACATTCAGGCCCCTGCCGACGCAGTACGACCGGGGCTCCTGACCGCTATTGAATGGTACAGCGGCTACCCGGCCCCGCCCGTGCCCGAAACCGTGACCGGACGCCGAACGGTGCTGGCAAACTGGATTGCCGATGGAAAGAATCCTCTCACCGCGCGAGTGATGGTGAATCGCATCTGGCAGTACCATTTCGGGCGCGCCCTGGCTGCGGACACCAACAACTTCGGCAAGATGGGTCACAAGCCGACGGATCCGGAATTACTGGACTGGCTGGCCGCTTCGTTTGTTGAGAATGGCTGGAGCGTGAAAGCTCTGCATCGGACCATCATGCTCTCCGAGGCCTACCAGCGCTCCGGTTCTCATCCCGACAAGAACACGGCGCAGCAGAGGGATCCGGGCGGTACGCTGCTCTCCTGGTTCCCGCCGCGGCGCGTAGAGGCGGAAGTTCTCCGCGACAGCATCCTGTCGGTAGCCGGGGAGTTAAACGTGGAAGCCGGCGGGCCGGGTGTGTACCCGGAGATTAATGAGGAAGTTGCCCTCCAACCCCAACACCGAATGGGGTCGCTGGCCCCCGTCTATCGCCCTTCTCCCACCAGGCGGGAGAGGCACCGCAGGACCATTTACACTTTCCAGCAACGCAGCCAGATGGACCCTCTGATTGAAGTTTTCAATGGCGCGGGCCCCGATCTTTCCTGTGACCGTCGCGATGCGTCCACCTCTCCCACGCAGGCGTTTTCTCTGCTCAATGGGCAGTTCGTCAACGATATGGCGCTCGCTATGGCAGCCCGCATCGCGAAGGAAGCCGCCACAACTGACGCGCGCCTCGACCTCGCATTTCGCCTCGTCTACAGTCGCTCCCCGGACGCTGTCGAGCGACGCGACGCGCGCAATCACCTGGTCCGCCTGACTGCGCTGCACCGCCGCAATCCCCCTCCGGCGAGAGCCGCACCAAAGCCCGTGGTCCACACCATCACCAGCGAATTGACGGGCGCGAGTGTCCGTTTTCAACAGCAGGAAGATCCTGCGCCGTACGAAGCGAATCTCCATCCTGACCAGGTCGGGCCCGAAACCCGGGCGCTGGCTGATCTTGCGCTTGTCCTGATGAATTCGAACGAGTTCGTGTACCTCTACTGACAGGACCAGACATGAAGCTGCCAACAAGAATTCTGACGGCGTCACCTTCGCGGCGAGAACTGTTGTTTCATTCCGGCATGGGGCTCGGTGCTGTCGCGCTCACGTCGCTGTTGTCCGAGCGTCCGGCACAAGCTGCGGGGGCACTGGCCGTCAAACCTCCCCATCTGCCTGCCAAAGCCAAACATTGTATCTTCCTGCTGATGGAAGGTGGTCCCAGCCACATCGATACCTTCGATCCTAAGCCGAAACTCGCGGCACTCCATATGACGAAGTTTCAGAAGGAGCGAAGCAAATTCGAAGCCAATATGAACACGGGCGAGCGCTACTACGTGCAGAGTCCTTTTGAATTTCGGCGCGCGGGCAAGATGGGGATCGAAATCAATACTCTGCTCGAGAACTTCGCCGGAGTGGTGGACGACTGTTGTTTCTACAGGGGTCTGAGGGGTGAGAGCGTCAATCACCCGACGGCACTCTATCACTTGAATACCGGAACCCAGTTTGGAGGCGACCCCGCTGTGGGGGCGTGGACCTGCTACGGCCTTGGTACCGAGAATCAGAACCTTCCCGCGTTTGTTGTTCTGCCCGATGTTGCGTATCCCCAGGGCGGCGCTGCTAATTGGTCGAACGGCTATCTCCCTGCGTTTTATCAGGGTACTCCTCTTCGATCGGGCAATACGCCTGTCCTCGACATGGCGCCCCCGGCGGGCGTGACACCCGAGCGGCAGCGGGCCAATCTGGATCTGCTGAGCACGTTGAACCGCACGCACCAGCAGCGCCATCCGGAGCATGACGAACTGGCGGCACGAGTGGAGAGCTACGAACTTGCTTTCCGGATGCAGGCGGAGATGCCTGGGGTGGTCGATTTCTCGAAAGAATCGCCGCAGACTCTCGAAATGTACGGGATCGGCGGGAAAAACAAAGATGCCGACGCGCTCGGACGTCGTTGCCTGCTGGCGCGGCGCCTGGTCCAAAGCGGAGTTCGTTTCGTCCAGGTCATCGCCATGGGCTGGGATTCACACGACTACATCCAGCAGGCCCACGGGGCACGTCTCCGCGCCATCGACAAACCGATAAGCGGGTTATTGCAGGATCTGAAGCGAACCGGCCTGCTGGACGAAACGCTCGTTGTCTGGGGCGGTGAATTCGGCCGCAGCCCGGATAATGGCATCCGTCGGGGGAGCACAGCCTGGGGCCGGGACCACAACGCCAATGCCATGTCGATGTGGCTGGCCGGAGGCGGTGTCAAGGGCGGGCAGATTGTCGGCGCGACCGACGAAGTCGGCGGGGCTGCGGTGGAAGCTGTCCATCCCATCAAGGACTTTCACGTCACCTTACTCCGCCTGATGGGGCTCGATGACAACAAGCTCCGCTTCCTGCACGGCGGTCGCGAAAAGCAACTCAGCCAGACGGGGGGCCAGGTGATTCCCGAGTTGCTGGCGTAGTCCTGGCCGGGCACCAAAACCACGAGGCCTCATAAAAATGATTCGAACTACACGAAAACAGTTCCTCTCGGGAGCCACCGCCCTCGCCGTTCCGCAACGCGGACCAGCCGCAGCAACTCCCGCGGCGACTCCCGCAGCCAGGCCGAAGAATGTGCTGTTCCTCCTCTCCGACCAGCACCGCCCACACGCCATGGGCATTGATGGTGACCCTCTCGCCAGAACGCCGCACATGGATGCCCTGGCCCGCACCGGCGTACGCTTCGACGACGCCTACTGCACCAACCCGGTCTGTACTCCCTCTCGTGCCTCCATTCTGACCGGGCTATACACCCACCACCACCGCACCTGGAACAATGCGACGCCCTGGCCGTTCGGGCATAAAACCGCCGCATACTACTTCGGCCGCGCCGGTTACATGAGTGCGCTCATCGGCAAGATGCATTTCGTTGACGCGCAAACGCATGGCTTCGACTACCGGCTCGATTTCAACGACTGGTTCCAGCAGCTGGGGCCGAAAGCCCGCGTCTATGCCGAAGAGTTGAGCCGTGCCAATTCGGGCTCCGGCAATCCGCAGATTGACGACCTGTGGCGGGACTTCGGCGATCCCTGGAAAGGGACACGTACCCTCGATGGACGCAAGGGCAGCGTGCATACCGGTCGGGCATCGCAGCTGGAGGAGCCCCAGCATTTCGAAAGTTTCGTGGCACGCGAGTCGGTGCGTTTTCTTGAAAAGCACGGCAAAGAGCAGCCCTTCTTCCTGATCAGCTCTTTCCTGAAGCCACATGATCCCTTCATGCCCGCCGAACGCTTCGCCCGCATGTACTCGCCCGACGCGATGAAGCTGCCTGCTTCCTGGGGCAAGGTGGATATGGCGAATGTGCCTGGCGAGATTCGGGACTCCATCCAGCGCTCGGCCTCCACTCCCGAACTGCTGGACGAAAGCCATGCCCGAACCCGCATCGCTATGTACTACGCCAGCCTGGCCCAGGTCGACGAGGCTATCGGCCAGGTTTTGGCGACCCTGAAACGTCTGGGCCTCGAAGACGACACCATCGTGGTTTATTCCTCAGATCACGGGGAAATGCTGGGCGAACACGGCCTGTGGGGCAAGACCGTGTTTTATGAACCTTCGGTCGGCGTGCCTCTGATTGTTCGTGCGCCGGGCGTGACCGGTGCGGGCCTGCGCTCGAAGAGTCCTGTCAGCCAGGTTCAGCTTGTGCCCACTTTGTTGGAGTTGTGCGGTATCCCGGCACCTGCCGGTTTTGACGGACCCAGCTTGGTGGGCAACCTTCGTGAGCCATCGCGCGTGAGCAGCGACCCCGTTTACGCGGAATATGCATTGCAGACGCCGCGTGCCAAGTACATGATTCGCCACGGGCGATACAAGTACTGCCACTACGTCAATGACACGCCGGAACTGTACGATCTGCAAGCCGACGCTGAGGAGATGAGAAATCTGGCCGCCGCGCCGAGCCACAAGGACAAGGCGGCCGAACTCAAACAGCGCCTCTTCGACTGGCACACCCCGCCGGAAAAGTGATCCGGCTGGGATCCCTTTCTCGGGGCAAAAAAAGGCCCACGCGCCCCACCACCAAATAGACCAAACGAAATTACATTTGCATTTAGTAGCACTATATGCAATCCTGAGTGCGAATGATTGACCGGTCAGACTGGACGGCACGAATCGAAAAAGCATGGACCCAACGCCCCGTGGTCTGGCTTTCGGGCGTGCGGCGGGCCGGAAAGACAATGCTCTCGCGAGCCCTGCCGCAAGTAGAGTTTCTGGACTGTGAACGTCCCCGGACACGTCAGGCGCTGGAAGACACAGAGGGCTTTCTGGAAGGCTTCGGCAAGGGACGACTCGTTCTGGATGAAATCCATCGGTTACCAAACCCGTCGGAAATTCTCAAGGTGGCTGCCGACCACTACCCCGGCATTCGGATTCTCGCCACCGGGTCGAGTACCCTGGGTGCATCCGACAAGTTCCGTGATACGCTGGCGGGACGCAAGCGCAATGTATGGCTAACTCCGATGACGATATCGGATATGAAGGCCGCCGGAAGCAGCGACATGCGCCACAGATTGCTGTACGGGGGGCTACCGCCATTTTTCCTTTCCGAAGAGTATCCGGAAGCGGATTTCAGTGAGTGGATTGACGCCTATTGGGCCAGAGACATTCAGGGCCTGTTTCAGCTGGAGCGGGCTTCATCGTTTCGGAGATTCACCGAACTGGTAATGGCGCAGAGCGGCGGAATCTTCGAAGCCACACGCTTCAGTGTGCCGTGCGAGGTGAGTCGTCCGACGATAACCCGGTACCTGAGCATTCTGGAGGCAACGTTTGTAGCGCACGTAGTTCGCCCGTACCACACGCAGAAGTCGGTGGAGATTACGAGCGCCCCGAGGGTGTACGGCTTCGATACCGGATTTGTGGCATGGAGCCGGGGCTGGACGGACCTCCGGCCAGAGGACCTGGGTCAGCTGTGGGAACACTTCGTACTAAATGAAATCATGGCAACGCGTCAGACGCGCGAGATCTTCTACTGGCGGGATAAGCGCGGCCACGAAGTAGATTTCGTGCTCGCGCCAAAGAAGGGTGGCCCCATGGCGGTCGAGTGCAAATGGTCAGCGGCCGCGTTTGATCCGGGCGGGTTCAAAGCGTTCCGGCACCACTATCCGGAAGGCGAGAATATCGTGCTGGCACATGATGTCACGCGCCCGATCCTGCGCCGTTACGGGGAGATGGAGGTTCGTTTCGAACCGCTGGAAGCCTTCGCGCGTGGGAGCAAGTCCGGGCCCGACGGAGAGTCACAATGACGACGTCTGCGCTTGTGGTCTATCGGCGGTCGGAATGTCCTGGTGGCCCGGCTGCCGCCTTCGGCACAATAGCGCCAGTGTTCCGTTTGGGCATCCTGATACGGCTTGCCGTGGGCATCGTCGCCGCATCAGTAACATGGGTGGCCCTGCGTGAAGGCAGGTAACTGATGTCGCTACCGGATGCTGGCGCAATCGTGGGGGGGCTCGCGGTTGCGGTCTATGGGATCTTCGGCAGGAGACCGTTCTACAACGATGTTGAGCATCCACTTAGTGACGAGGAAAGGTCCGATAGCTGCCCCCCGATTTTAGTTGAGCGATGCTTCTATATCGCCTTCGGTCTTTGTCTCTTTTCATTTGGACTTTGGAAGCTGGTTCATCCGGAGTGACTGGCCGACCGATTTCCTGAACGGAGCCGCTTTTCCCTTACCCCAACTAGTCCCGAAAAACATTGCGGAGATTCCTGCCCAGGACAGCCCTCTCTCCAGACGAATCCGGTAACTCTGCAAAAAAGGGGCGGCGATTGCTCGCCGCCCCTGCCATCCCCAACTAACTATTAGTGCAATTACCGCTGAATTCGGGCCGAACCACCCTTGGCAAACGCCCGAACCTGCTCCACCGTCGCCATAGTCGTGTCACCCGGGAACGTCGTCAGTAGCGCACCATGCGCCCAGCCCATCCGAATCGCCTCTTCCGGCCCATCGCCATTCATCAGCGAATAGAACAACCCGGAAGCAAAGCCATCGCCCCCGCCCACGCGATCCACAACATCCAGCTCGCAAGTCGGAGCCTGATAAAACTCCCCATTGATCCACGCAATCGCGCCCCACGAGTGCCGCGAAGTCGAATGCACTTCACGCAGCGTCGTCGCCACAATCTTCACGTTCGGGAACTTCTTCAGAACGTTCTCCATCATGCCGCGGAACACACTGGTATCCAGCTTCGAAGCCGCTTCCACATCGGTGCCGTCAATGCCCAGGCCCTTCTGCAGGTCCTCTTCATTGCCCACCAGAACATCCACATGCTCCACGATGTTCGCCAACGTCTCGACAGCTTTATCCGCCCCACCGCGAACCTTGAACAGCTTTTCGCGATAGTTCAGATCGAACGACGTCACCACGCCCGCCTTGCGCGCGGCCTTCATCGCCTCAGCCACCAGCGGACCAGTCGTCTCAGACAGAGCCGAGAAAATACCGCCCGAGTGGAACCACCGCACGCCATCGGCAAAGATCGCGTCCCAGTCAAAATCCCCGGGCTTCAACATCGCGCCTGCTTCGTTCGCCCGGTTATAAAACACCACCGGACCCCGCACACCATGGCCCCGGTCGCTATAAACCGTCGCCATGTTCGGGCCATTCACGCCGTTATGCTGGAAGTGCTTGTAGAACGGCTTCACGCCCATCGCGCGCACACGTTCCGCAATCAACTCACCAATCGGGTAGTTGACCATTGCGGTCGCAATCCCCGTCGTCAAACCAAAGCAATCCGCCAGATTCGCCGAGCAGTTAAACTCGCCGCCGCTCACGTGGATCTCGCACGTATGCGCCTTCCGGAACGGGATGATGCCCGGGTCCAGACGATGCACCAGCGCACCCAGCGAAAGAAAATCAAGGCCGCCCTTTTTCAGGGGGGCAATATGCAGTCCGTTACTCATGTTGTCGCTCGTGTCCTAAACGTTATAAGTGGTCGACGAAACGCGTCCGCCGCGACCCGTCCAGTTGGTGTGGAAGAACTCGCCCCGCGGCTTATCCACGCGCTCATAAGTGTGGGCGCCGAAGTAATCGCGCTGCGCCTGCAACAGATTCGCAGGCAGCCGAGCCGTCCGGAAGCCATCATAGAACGCCAGCGCCGTTGAGAACGCCGGAGTCGGAACCCCATACTCCACGGCCCGAATCACACCACTACGCCAGCTGGTCTGGTACTCATTCAGCAGGTTGCTGAAGAAATCATCCAGCAGCAGATTATCCAGGTTGGCATTCTTGTCGAACGCTTCCTTGATCTTGCCCAGGAACCGGCTGCGGATAATGCAACCACCGCGCCACATCAGAGCGATGCCACCAAAGTTCAGAGTCCAGCCCTGCTCTTTCGCCGCTTCGCGAAGCAACATGTAGCCCTGCGCATACGAAATGATCTTCGAGCAGAACAGTGCCCGGCGAACGTCTTCAATGAACTCCACCCGGTCCGTGGCAAGAGCCTTCGTCGGCCCGGTCAGGACGCCCGAAGCCTTCACGCGGGTATCTTTCAACGCCGACAAACAGCGCGAGAACACAGCTTCGCCAATCAGCGTCACCGGCATCCCCGTATCCAGAGCGCTCACGCAGGTCCACTTGCCGGTACCCTTCTGGCCTGCCGTATCCAGAATCTTGTCCACCAGCGGCGAACCGTCTTCGTCCTTCAGCGCAAAAATCTCCGAGCTGATCTCAATCAGGTAGCTGTCCAGTTCGCCCTTGTTCCACTCCGAGAAGATCTCGTGCAGTTCATCGGCCGACACACCCAGACCGTCCTTCAGCAACTGGTAGGCTTCGCAGATCAGCTGCATATCGCCGTACTCAATGCCGTTGTGGACCATCTTCACGTAATGGCCCGCGCCATTTTCGCCGACCCAGTCGCAACAAGGCGTGCCGTCATCCACCTTGGCCGAAATCGACTGGAAGATCTCCTTCACATGCGGCCACGCAGCAGGATTGCCGCCGGGCATAATCGACGGACCCTTGCGGGCACCCTCTTCGCCACCCGAAACACCCGTACCGACAAACAGAATGCCCTTGTCCGCCAGAGCCTTCGTCCGGCGGTTCGAATCCGTGAACAGCGAATTACCGCCATCAATCACAATGTCGCCGGCTTCGAGGAATGGCACCACCGAATCGATCATCTGGTCGACCGTATCGCCGGCCTTCACCATCAACATCACGCGACGCGGGCTTTTCAGCAGCCCCACAAACTCTTCAATCGAGTGAGCCCCGACCACATCGGTGCCCTTCGCTTCGTTGTTCACGAAATCATCGACCTTCGACACAGTGCGGTTAAACACCGCCACTTTGTATCCGTGATCGTTCATGTTGAGGACCAGATTCTGGCCCATCACGGCCAGGCCAATCAGGCCGATATCACAAGCAGGTGCAGACATTCATCTCCTTTTCCGGGTGACAACTGGGGGAAAGAACCAGTTTATCGTGAGAGACTCTCCGCTCGGGACGTCGACCTCAGTTGCGCCTGTTTTGGGGACGGGCCCAAAGATGCAAGACCTGAAGGCACCCATCGTAAGCCGCCCCGTAGCGGCAGTAGATAGGACCAGTGCCCGAGTGTCGGTCGCGTTCCCCTGCCGGCCTCGAAGGGGCGCTGAGAAAAGCTGTCGATTGACGACGAGACGGCTCGCGCCACCCTCCGTGCCTCCTCGCCCCCCCCCGCACGTTGCCACTCCAGCGATACCGGAGGCTGCCGATGACAGCCATTAGGACCCGGTACACGCGAAGGTCGCGGTGAGGATACTGCGCTGGTGCCGACACGGGTACGGCTTTCCTGTAGAGGGCCCCGAAACTAGAGGGCCCCGAAACGGCGTAGTGCCAGACTCGCGCAGGCGCATGTTATGAATGTAAACTCCTGATTTTACTTTCATTTAACCCACAGCCGGGGCGAAAAGTGCGGAAATGGAGGAGCCGGGGGGAACCTAAAGGTCACCACAGGCACGAAGTGAAAGCTTATGTCCACACTGAAACAGATTCTGATTGCGTTAACACTAACTGTGCCTCTACCGGGTCAGTCCCAGCCTGTGATTACCGGCGTGGTGAACGGAGCCAGCTTCCAGCCTGGTGTGGCTTCCGGTTCCTGGGTGACAATCACGGGGAGCAATCTATCCTCTGTGACGGCTACGTGGGAGAAAGCGATTGTCGACGGCCGTTTACCAACCGCGCTGGACGGAGTGAGTGTGAGCCTGGGAGGGAAACCTGGCTACATCTACTACGTGAGCCCAACTCAGATCAATCTTCAGGCACCTGACCTCGATCCGGGCGTGGTCACGGTTGTGGTCACGACGCCGACCGGCACCGGTACCGTGACTACCACCGCAGTCCAGACAGCTCCCGCCATGTTCCTGTGGGCAGGCAAGTACGTGGTGGCTACCCGTCAGGACTATAGTCTGGCGGTTAAAAACGGGACCTTCACCGGGAACACGACCGTTCCGGCTAAGCCGGGCGATGTCATCGTTCTTTGGGGTACCGGCTTCGGCCCAACGAAGCCCGTTGTCCCGGCCGGCATTCCGGTGCCAGTCGACAAGCTTTACCCGACCGCCTCCGACGTCACCGTTACCGTGAACAATATTCCTGCCCTGGTGTATGGCGCTGCGCTTTCTCCTGAGTCAGCGGGCCTTTATCAGGTCGCCATTCAGATCCCGACGTCCGCAGCAGATGGTGACTGGCCTATTCAGGCCACCATCGGCGGGGTAAAGTCTCCAGCGAGTGCGTTGATCACGGTACAGCAACAGATCAAGGGAGCCAGTTGCAGCTTCCCCCTGGTGTCGATCCAGACCGGCAGCGACGCCAGTTGCAAGGGCGGCAACACCCACATGTATCCGGTGGGGATGCCCGGGGCCAGTTGCCATGGGTGGCGTGCGGTCGATACCAGTGGCCGTGAGCACGATAATTCGGCGAACAGTATCGTCTGTAACGGGGACGGAACCTTTTCGTTCGTCCAGTTCGCCGGGAACCTGACCTGTTCGGGTAACGGTCAACCCAAGACATATAGACCGAATACCTGCGCGCAGGACATACCCCCTACACTGTTCTCCATACCGACCAATCTTGCCTGCTGCTCGGCTCCGACCTCCACGGCCTGTAAGACCGGCATCCCTGAGGTAGGTGTAGCCGGGGCGAGCATCTTCCTGAACAGTCTGCTCTGCGTGCCTTAGCTTCGCGCTTGCACGGCAGGGGAGAAGGGCCCCGGTGGAGGGCACAAATCGCCCCGGATGGCGGTCAGGATTCCAGAGAGCCGCGCGTGCTCGTCAGGGCACGGTCTACAGCTTTCCAATATCCGCCAGGATAACCGCCAGCGCCTTCCGGAACTGAGCCGGACTCACCACCGAAAACACCTTCGCGTCCAGCAGCTTCAAGGTCCGCTCCAGATCATCCGCGGGCATCGCCATCGCCGCTGGCATGGGCTTGTCTTCGAAGTGCATCATTGCCGGTCGAGGCGGCAACGGCCGGTACTGCAAGTAATAAACACGACGGTTCGGGTCCTTCGGGACTGTCGCCGGCTCCACCTTGTACTGGCGTTCCAGAAACAACGGACTCGATAACACGATCACCACCCGCAAAGGCTCATCGCCCTTCCGTTCCTCAGGCGTCACCCGTGCCAGCAGGGAATCCCAAAAGTACTGCTGCATGGCACCTTTTCCGGCCAGCGACGCCACATCGATCACCCCGGGATTCATCGTCGCAAAAGCGTCTCGCATCTTCTCCCAGTCCAGCCCGCGCACACCCTCCTGCTGCCACATCTTCTTCTTCGCCAGATCCAGGCCCGGCTGAAACCACGCATCCGGCTGCGCATACTGCCGCACAAATTCAACCGTCGGTAAGCCCTGCTCCGCCTGCGCCAGCGGGTCCGACTTCGGCCCTGCTACCCGCAATTCACGCGTCAGAAAGCTGTGTTCCCTCGTCTTCGTGTCGAAGACCGCCACCGAAACCTGGTACTTGCCTGGCAACACAAAGGCGTCCTGCGCCCAACTGACACCACCCGACTTGAAGTCCGCCGGTATGCGACTCAAATCCGCCATCTCCCGCGTCCGCCACCGTCGCCCCGTTGTGTCTTCGAGCTCCAGCAGAAACCATAGCTGCCCGTGATCGCGCCGCTTCTGCACCTCACCAGCGTCCACCACCCCCTCAAATCGCTGCAGCAGCCGTTGGTGAGGCGAAAGAGAAGCCTCTGTCATATGGAACTGCCACTTGATCTGACTGGCGCTGCCTGCCGCCCTCCATTGCTCAAACGGAAACCGGCGAAATAAATCTCCGCGGCCCTGCGCAAGCGCCTCCCCGGCACCCAGCACCACCACCGCAAGCGCAACTGTCCAGTTCATCAGAATCGGGAAACCTGCTCCATAATGGTCGCAAGTATCCTTCGGAATTGTTGCGAACTGGTCGCATCAAAAACCTTGCCGTTGAGGGCCAGCGCTACTTTTTCCAGATCGTCATTCAGCATCGGGACATTTACCACCACCGGACGCTGCGACACCGGCCTCATCCCCGGCCGGTTGGGGGGAGGGTACCGCACCGGCAGTGCTCTGTAACGGATGTAATATAACTGTCGAGCCGGGTCATGCGCGGCGATCTCATAGACCAGCCGGTTCGGATCTTCAAAGAATGCGGGGCCCGAAATCACAATCACCACGCGAACCGTCCCGTCCGCCAGGGGAGCATCCAGGCGTCGCGCCAGCTCTTCCAGAAAGTAGCCCCGCATCCGCCACTCGTTCGCCAGCGTCTTCACGTCCACTATTCCTGGCGTCGCCTGCGTGAAGACCTGTCGCATTCGGAACCAGTCAAGGACTTCCGCCGCCAACGGCTCCACCGCTTGCTCATAGGGCACTGCATGCTTTTCCAGATCCACCAGTGCCACACGCAGCGTCCCGTTGGGGATCGCCATCCCGCTCATCACCTTCAGCGCCGGCATGGCCAGGCTCATGTTCCGACGCAAAGCCCCGGCCGACCCCAGTTGTCTCTCAGACGGTGTCAAATTCACCAGAACCTGCACCTCTAGCCGATGCTTCGCCGCCAGTTCCAGCTTTAGTTTCCCCGCAATTCCAGGCAGAAACCATACATCGGGAGTCCCGTCCGTCGGAGGTACAAATTCCACCGCCGGCAAACCGTCGAACGCGCGGGGCAGCGGATCATCCTTCACGCCCTCCACCCGAAGCTTCCGGGTACTAACACTATGCTCCAGCGTCTTCGTGTCGCAAACCGCAATGGTCAGCACATACTCACCGGGCAGAACAAACGCATAATGCGTTACAAAAAATTCCTGACTTTGCACGTTCGGTGCCAGCGACCCAAGGTCAATCGGCGTATGATTCTGCCAAACCAGACCCGCAGCATCCGTGATCTGCAGCATGGCGATAAAGGCTCCTTCGCCTCGTCGCTTCTCCAGTTCCCGCCCGTCGATCTTTGTCACCACGCGGAGCATCAGCCGCTGGTGCGTCGACAACTCTGCCGGCGGGACCTCCACCGACCATTTGATACGGGTTTCGCCCTTACCCGCCCACTGTTCAAACTGTAGTTTTTCGAAAACAGGATCACGCAACCCCGCAGGCGCAGCGGCTGGCAACAGGTCTGAAAAAGCCAGCAGCAACACCAACACTCCGCCCGCCAGCCGTGCGAGGCACGTCAAGCTAACTCTGCAGAGTCGGCCGCAGCGTATGCCAGTCCGTTGCCTGTTCGTACGCCAGGGCCAGTCGCATAGGAGCGCTCTCGTCAAACAACCTCCCGGTAAACAACAGGCCCGCGGGCAGCCCATCCACAAACCCGCAAGGTACCACTACCTGCGGATTCCCCGTCAAATTCGTAGCCGTCAGACTCGCTGACTGCGGCGTCGAAACAAACGCGTCCCAACCCCGCATAAACTCCTCGAACTTCGCCATGTACAAAGTACGAGCCTGCTGAGCCCGAATATACTCCACCGCCGGAATGAAACGCGAAGCCCGGAACTGATTCGGCCAGTCGCCCGGAGCCTGCCCCGACAGCGTATCCAGTTGCCCCTCGCCCCGAGTCAAGTCGTCGAATGCTGCCGCTGCCTCCGCATCGAGCACATAGCGTATGGAACTCACCGGGAAATCCGGTAAGGAAATCGGCTCCAGCTTCACCCCCGCCTTCCGCAACACGGCGAACGCAGCATCGTAAAGTGGCTTCGTCTTTTCGTTGAGCCGCTCCATCTCCGCCGCCAGATACCCAACTTTCATGCCCTTCAACTGCCGCCGGGCATCCCAGTTCATCGGAGCCGCAATCGCCGTCAAATCCTTCCCATCCGGACCATTCAGAACCCGCAGAACCTCCGCACAATCCGCCACCGACCGGCAAATCGGCCCAATCTTGTCCATCGTCCACGCCAGCGCCATCGCGCCCGTCTTCGGCACGCGCCCAAACGTCGGTCTTACCCCTGCTACACCGCATCGTGTACTTGGTGAGACGATGGAACCCAGCGTTTCGGTACCAATAGAAAAGCCCACTAACCCCGCCGCCGTAGCCGACCCCGACCCCGCCGAGGACCCGCTCGACGTTACATCGTAATTCCACGGCGTCTTCGTCATGCCGCCGAACCACAGTCCGCCCTGCGCCAACGCCCCCATCGAGAGCTTCGCCACCAGCACCGCGCCGGCAGCCCGCAACCTCTCAATTACCGTCGCATCGGCATCCGGAATCCGGTTCTGATAAGGCTGCGCACCCCACGTGGTCAGAATCCCCTTGGTATCAAACAGATCCTTCGCCCCATACGGCACACCATGCAAAGGACTCAGAACCTTGCCCCGACGCAGCGAAGCATCCGCCGCCTTCGCCTGCTCCAGAGCCAGATCCTCCGTCAGCGTGATCACGCAATTCAGCTTCGGAGCGTACATTTTCAACCGCTCCAGATACATCTTCGTCAGTGCAGTCGAAGTGATCTTCTTACTCCGAAGCAGCGCCCCCAATTGCACCGCCGACAAAAACGCCAGTTCGTCCGCCTGCTTAAACTTCACTATCCCGGGAGCCTTTGGTGCCCGATAAACCGGACCCTTCGGAAGCCGGAACCCCGGCACCAAGGGCGAAAAGGAAATCGCCGGAGCCGTCCCCAACGGCACTGCCAGCTTCCGCACGCCTTCATAACTCCCCAGCGTCCGGTTCACCGTCGGCAACAGCATGTCGATCTCGGCGTCTTTGAACGTCAGGCCCATCACGCCCAGAGCCGCCACAATCATCTCTCTGGACACACGCTGCGGCGCTCCGGGGAGGGGTGCCTGTGCCTTCACGGCGGGCAGGGCTGCTACCGTCGCCACCAGCTTCATCAGCCTCCGGCGATTCATTGGAACCAGCGATTTTAAGGACATGTCAAGTGAAATCAGGTTAGCAAAAGCCCCCGCCGGCGGTGCCCTCTATTTCCGAATCCGCAGTCATTCATAGGTTCCGTTTATACTGAGAAAATGTTGAAGGCTACCGAGAAGATTTGGCGAAATGGACAGTTCATCGCGTGGGATGACGCGAAGATCCACGTCCTGTCCCATGTCGTCAGCTACGGCAGCTCGGTTTTCGAAGGCATTCGCTGCTACGAAACCCCCGCTGGTCCGGCTGTTTTCCGGCTTCCCGAACACGTCCGCCGCATGGTGGATTCGGCGAAGATTTACCGGATGGATAAGTTCGCGTTTTCGCAGCAAGAGTTGGCTACCGCGATTCTGGACCTTGTCTCGGTCAACCACCTAAGCTCGTGTTACATCCGCCCCATCGTGCTCCGCGGATACGGCGAAATGGGTGTGAATGGCCAGAAAAACCCCGTTGATGTCTACCTCGCCTGCTGGGAATGGGGCAAGTACCTCGGCGATGATGCCATGGCCGATGGTGTCGATGTCTGCGTCTCCAGTTGGACCCGCATCGCCCCCAACACGTTGCCCGCGCTTGCCAAAGCCGGTGCCAACTACATGAATTCACAGCTCATCAAGATGGAAGCCATCGCCAACGGCTACTCCGAAGGTATCGCGCTCGATAAGGCCGGCTACGTCAGCGAAGGCTCCGGCGAGAACATCTTCATCGTCCGCGACGGGAAGATTGTCACCCCGCCCGCCGGCGCTTCCGTCCTCCCCGGTATCACCCGCGACACCGTCATCACCCTCGCCGGTGACCTCGGCATCCCCGTCGTCGAGCAGGTTGTGCCCCGCGAACTACTCTATGTTGCCGACGAAGTCTTTTTCTCCGGCACCGCCGCCGAAATCACGCCGATCCGCTCCATCGACCGGATTACCATCGGCGAAGGTCGCCGCGGCCCCATCGCCGAAGCCCTCCAGAAGGAATTCTTCGCAATTGTGAATGGCACCAAGCCTGATCGGTACGGTTGGCTCTCCGCCGTCCCCGTCACCGCATCTGTTGCTTGATCTAAAGTCGATTCAATGATATTGTGATGTTGAGGAGGCCAGCGTGTTGTGACGCTGACCTCCTTGACAGTTAAGAATCAGAACGTAAAGTCAATTTTGATTCCGACCCGTCGCAGCTTTTTGAAAAAGCTTAGCAACAACATCAAGAGAACCATAAGGTAGTCCCCCTTTCTACTCCGGTTGTTTTGCAGACCCCGCGCCGAACGCGGGGTTTTGCACGTCTGGAGTCCAAAGCTCCCGCGCAAACCACAACTCTGCAAATCCCGAAACAGAAACATCAAAATCATGGTACCGAGATCGGAAACCAAGCGGTATTCCTCTCTCAACCAGGCAGGAGGTATTCCCTCCCGCAGCGGGGTAATACTACCGAATCACCAACCCCAGCAACCGGGCCAGATCCATAGCCTGCGGGGCACTTACCACAGCCCCTTTCACATCCTCCGGCGCCACCAGCAGACCCTCAATCTCCGAATCCCGCAGATCCAGATTCCGCAATCGCGCCCCCCGCAAATCCGCCCGGGTCAGATCCAACTGCCCCACCAGCGTGCTCGAAAAATCCACCGCCCGCAGATCCGCCTCGGTAAAGTTACTCTCTCGGAATTCGCAGCTCCGCAGCCGGCCATCCGTCAACTGCAAATACCTGCCATCACAATCCCGCAGCAACACATCCTGCCAGTTGCACTCCAGTGCCTTCATGCCAATCAACCGGCACTCCACGAACTCCACCCGAGTCGCCTGAAACTTCCGCCACGTCGCGTTCGACAAATCGCACCGGACCAGGCGAACGTCCTGCAAAAACGGCGCCGAAATCTCCGTCCCCGCAAACGACACTCGCTCCAGAACTGACATCTTCACGCTCAGCCCAGGCAGGTCCCGCTCCGATAAATCCAGACCCACCGCCCGGGCCTCTTCCACCAGCTCATCCCCCAGGAAAGGCTCCGCGCCCACCGCCCGAAGTTCTTCCACGGGCCCCCGCAAGTCTGCGCTCTTCCTGGCCGGTGCCGCAGCCGCTTCCTTCGTCTTCTTCTGAATCAAACCTTACCCGCCAATTCCCGAATAAATCCCAGATCAGCCTTCAAATCCCCATCCATTTCAATGTTCGCGAAGCCCGCAAACCCAATGTCCCGCATCGCCGCCAGAACCCCGGCAAACTGAATCTTCCCTGCGCCCAGCCGCACTCCCTTATCCTTCAAATGGATTTGGCAAATTCGCCCGGCACCGATCAAACCATTAAACCCGCCGAAGGTGACGGAGGCGACGGCGGCGGCCTCTGCGGTCGCGGATAGCAAAACGGCGGCCTTGCCTGTTCCGCCCGCGCCAGCGGCTGTGCCACCCGCTGCCGAACCGGGCACGGTCACTGCCAATGCGCCGGTTGCTTCTCCCACGACTGCGCCGACCACCGCGCCGACCACTGCGCCGACCACTGCGCCGTCGAATACGTCGCCGAGTGTGCCGTCAACTACGCCATTGAATACCGCCCCGGCCAATGTGGCGAAGGTTG